>JBKGYA010000046.1:0-12795 GCA_046546335.1 Thiohalospira sp.
CGCTTCACCACCGCGTTGCACTCGCCGGGGATGTACCTCCTCTACGAGTGGCTGGCGACCACCGACGAGGGGCGGCTGGCCGACCCCGTTCTGCCGCCGGCGGGGACCTGGGTCATCGCGGGGTTCGGGCGCTTCGGGCAGTCCGTGGCGCGCTATCTCGATTTCCACGGCCAGCACTGGTGTGCCATCGACCCGGATCCCCCCGCAGACCGGGCGGCCGATATGGTAACCGGGCGCGGGACCGAGGCGGTGACCCTGCGCGCCGCCGGGGTGGAGTCCGCCGTGGGCGTGGTGGCCGCCACCGATGACGATGCCGACAACCTCTCGGTCATCATGACCGCCCGGGAGCTCAATCCGGCGCTCTTCACCATCGCCCGCCAGACCCAGCGCCGCAACGACGAGCTCTTCTCCGCCGCCAGGCTGGACATGGTGATGCAGCCCGGGACCATCATGGCCAGTCGCATCCTTAGCCTGGTGACCACGCCGCTGCTCACCGATTTCCTGCGCCATGCACGTCACCAGGAGGCCGACTGGGCAAATGAACTGGTGAGCCGCCTGGCCGGCCTCCTGCCCGAGGGGGAGGCGCCGGAGGTCTGGGGGGTGCGGCTGGATGCCTACGACGCCCCGGCGATCACCGAATGGCTCCGGGAGGGGGGCGAGGTCCCGGTGACGACCCTCCTGCGGGATCCCCGGGATTCGTCGGTGGGGCTGTCCGCCATGGTGCTCCTGCGCCAGGACGGGGAGGGCAGGGAGGAGCTGCTGCCGGATCCCGGCACCCCCCTGCAGCCGGGGGATCGCCTCCTCTTCGCCGGCCGCCACGGGGTCAGGCCCCGCCAGCGCTGGCTCCTGGACAACCGGAATGTCCTGGCATACCAGCTGCGCGGCCGCGCCATGCCGGAGAGCTGGCTCTGGCAATGGCTAGGCGGGTGGGCTACTCGATCTTGAGGTAGCTGAAGCCGCGCGACTGTAATTCGGCGATCCGGACCACGCCCGACGGCACCGTGGTTACGGGGCCGTAGAGTTCCGACTCCTCCAGGCCCACCTGGGAGCGGGTGATGTCGCACAGCTCCAGCTTCACATCGTGCATCTCCGCGAGACTGAGCAGACGGCCCCGGAGGTCTTCCCGGCGCTCCGACAGGGCCTCGTCAGTCTCGAAGGGCGTGTCCTCCAGGCGGTCATCGGTGACAAAGCGCAGGCCGTGGGAGACGAAGACGATCCGGACGTCGGCCTCCATGAGCTGGTCGTTGTAGTGGGTCATCATGTTGTTGATGCTGGTCAGCATCGCCGAGAAGCGTTGCGGGTCGGCGAAGTCGGCGTGATAGACCACCTTCGCGTCGGGTTCCTGGGCCGGTGCGGGGCGGGGGAGCGTCAGGGCGGCGACCAGGGCGAGCAGGGAGAGGGTAGCGGTCAGGGAACGCAGAGCACGCGGGGACATCGTGGACTCCTCCATCGTTATCGTTGGTGTCCCCGAAGTCTAGCAGTGGCGATCACCCGCTGCGGGATGGCCCTTCACTGTACCTTGATGTACTGGAAGCCCTTGCGCTGGAGCTCGGCCACCCGGGCCACGCCGGAGGGGACCACCTCCACGTCGGCGTAGAGGTCGTCCTCGGCCAGCTCGCCGGCTTTGCGGGTCCGGTCGCACAGCTCCAGCTTCACGTCGTGGACCTCGGTCAGGGTCTGCAGGCGGTCCCGGAGCTCGGCGCGCCGTTCCTCGAAGTCGTCCGGCGTCTCGAAGGGGGTGCCTGCCATATCCTCATCGGTGACATAGCGCACCCCCTGAGAGAGGAAGACGATCCGGATGTCGTAGTCGAGCAGCTTCTCCTTGTAGTGCTTGACCATGTTGCGCACGTTGTTGAGCGTCAGGTTGAAGCGGTCCGGATCGGCGAAGTCGACGTGGAAGACGACCTGGCGGTCGACCTCGTCGCCGGAATCGGCGGCGGCGGGGCCGGCCAGCCCGAGGCCAAGCAGCGCGGCGAGGGCCAGGAGCAGGGATCGGATATGCGTCATCTTCGAACTCCTTGTTGCAGTAAGGAACGGGTGGATTCGGTTCGGGAGCGCTGGAGGCTGTCACGTTCGTCGAGCCCTGCCCGGCGCTGCCCGGGGCCTCTGACCGCGGTGCGCGCCGGAAGTGCCTTGCAAAGCGGTCCGCCCGGTGCAAGATTGGGAAGAGAGACCCGCGTCGAGAGGAGGATGGTCCATGGGACATTTCGCCAATGCCGAGGAGATCGGCGCCCTGGAGAAGGATCTGGAAAAGGAACGCCCCGTTCCCAACAAGGATCCCGAGCAGACCCACGTGGTCTACTGGCACGTCTTCCGGCGGCGGGAGGATGCCTCGGCCTTCGCCCGCCGGGTGATGCTTGAGCCCGGGGAGCAGCTGGTGGCCGGCCACTGCGAGGATGACCTGGGACGGCTCTGGTGGCTCGGCGTGCGGGTGGATGATCTGGCGAAGTGGGGCAATCGCAGCGCCATCCACAAGATCGACGCCGGAGACGGGGGCAATCCCGGATCCACCATGCTCTGAGGGGGGCGCGGTGTCCCGGGACACCGCGGCGGGGGAGTTACTCGGCGTTGGCCTCGAGCAGCTCGATCTCGAAGACCAGGGTCTCCCCCGGGCCGATGGAGGGCCCGGCCCCCTGGTCGCCGTAGGCCATCTCCGGCGGTATGACGACCTTCCACTTGTCGCCTTCCTCCATCTTCGGCAGTACCTGCTGCCAGCCCTCGATGACCGAATCGGTGGGGAAGGTCACCGGCTCGCCCCGTTCGCGGGAGCTGTCGAAGACCTCGCCGTCCACCGTCTCACCATGGTAGTGGACGCGGACCGTGTCACCGGCCTCGGGGCTGGGGCCATCGCCGTCCTCCAGGACCTTCCAGGCAACACCGTCGTCGTTGACCTCGACTTCCTCTTCCGCCCTGAACTCCTCCATGTACTTGCTGCCGGCCTCGCGGCTGGATTCGGCATCCTCGCGCTGTTCCTCTACCTGCTTTTCCTGGGCGGCCTGCATGGCGGCCTGCATGGCCTCCTCATCCAGAGCCGGGTCCTTGCCCTCCAGTGCGTCCCTGATGGCAGCGGCCACGGCGTCGCCGTCCAGTTCCATGCCGCTCTGCTGGATATTCTGGCCCACCTGCCAGCCCACGGCGTAGGAGTGACGACCCTCGTCACTGTCCAGGTCGACCTCGTTATCGCCGCCGTCGTTGCAACCGGCAAGAGCCAGCAGCGCCGCGGGGAACAGGATCTTCAATCGGTACACGGTCGATCTCCTTGTGGTGGATTACGCCCCGGCATATTCGCACAGGGGGCGACAGGGCGGAACCGGGCGCCGCGCACTTGGCCCGGAGTACGTAGGTACCCTGGAGCGCGGACGTGTCGGTTTGTCGCGCCTGCCTTCGGTGTTACATTGGCGCGCTTGCTCGCGCGGGGGGTCCATGGGACACGAACTTACACTGCTGTTCGGGCTGGTTCTCATCCTCGGGATGGCGGCTCAGTGGCTGGCCTGGGCGGCGCAGATCCCGGCCATCGTGCTGCTGGCCACCGCCGGGATCCTGGTGGGGCCGGTCTTCGGGGTCATGGATCCCTCGGCGGACCTCGGCGGCCTCCTGGAGCCGCTGATCAAGCTCGGCGTGGCCATCATCCTCTTCGAGGGGGGGCTCTCCCTGCAGTGGCACGAGCTGCGCCAGGCCGCCGCCGGCGTACGCCGCCTGGTCAGCCTCAATGTCCTGTTCATGTTCGCCTTCGGCAGCACCGCGGCCTACTACCTGGGCGGCCTCTCGTTGCCGGTGGCCATGGTCTTCGGCGCCATCGGCGTGGTCACCGGCCCCACGGTGATCCTGCCCCTGTTGCGTCACGCACGGCTGCGCAAGCGCCCCGCCTCCTACCTCAAGTGGGAGGGGATCATCAACGACCCCATCGGCGCCATCCTGGCGGTGGCGCTGTTCGAGTACTTCACCTATACCGGCGGCGGCAACGGCGGCTGGCAGGAGATGGCGCTGCACCTGGCCATGGGGCTGGGGCTGGCCGTGGCCCTGGGCGTCGTCGGGGCCTGGCTCATGGCCGAGGGGCTGCGCCGGGGCCACATGCCGGAGTACCTCAAGGGGCCCATTGCCCTGGCCGGCGCCATCGCCGTCTACATCGCCGCCGACCTCTACATGGAGGAGCTGGGGCTGATGGCGGTGACCATCTTCGGCCTGGTCCTGGGCAACCGGAAGCTGGCGAGCATCGGCGAGCTGCGCCGGTTCAAGGAATACATCGCGGTCATCCTCGTCTCCGCCGTCTTCATCCTCCTCACCGCCGATCTGAAGCCGGCCACCCTGATGGCCCTGGACTGGTCCACGGTGGCCCTGCTGGCGGCCATGATCTTCCTGGTGCGGCCGGCCAGCGTCTTCCTGGCCACCCTGGGGACCGACATGAGCTGGCAGGAGCGGACCCTGGTGGGCTGGATCGCCCCGCGCGGGATCGTGGCCGCGGCCGTGGCGGGCGTCTTCGGTCCACGCATGGCAGAGCAGGGCTACGCCGGCGGTGAACTCCTGCTGCCGCTGGTCTTCGGCCTGATCCTGGCCACGGTGGTCCTCCACGGCTTCACTTTGAGCGGGCTTGCGCGCTACCTGGGGCTGTCGGTTTCAAGGACCAACGGGGTCCTCATCGTCGGTGCCTCTCCCTGGACGGTGGGGCTGGCCGAGGCGCTGCGTGAGGCACGGGTGCCGGTGCTCATCGCCGACCCCTCCTGGTCGCGCCTGCGGCCGGTGCGCAATGCCGAACTCCCGGTCTTCCACGGCGAGGTCCTCTCGGAGCACGCGGAGCATACCCTGGAGTTCAACGAGGCCGGCTACCTGCTGGCGGCCACCGACAACGACGCCTACAACGCCCTGGTCTGTACCCGCTTTGCCGGGGAGTTCGGCCGCCACCGGGTCTTCCAGCTCCCGGCGCCGCAGAAGAGCGACGAGGGGGCAGTCCCCTACACGCCGGGGATGCGCGGGCAGGTGACGCCCAAGGCGGATGCCTGGTACGACGACCTGGTGGCCGATACCTATCGCGGCTACGTCTTCCACCGCACCCAGCTCACCGAGAAGTATCCCTACCGCCAGTGGCGGGCCGACGGCGGGGATCGCCTGCTGCCGGTGGCGCTGGTCCGGGAGGGGCGGCAGGTGCGCTTCTTTTCCCCCGATTCCGAGGTCCATCCCCGGGCGGGGGATATCCTCATCGCCTTTGGTCCCCCCGGTGCCCGGGATGATGCCCGAGGACCCGGCGGCTGAGGGGGTCCTGGGCGAAGAATTCGCGCAGCTGGTCGTAGAGGGCCGGATAGGCGGTCTCCAGCTGGTCGGGGAGCACGAAGAAGTATTCGCAGGCGACGGCGAAGAATTCCGCCGGATCGGTGAGGGCGTAGGGGTCGAGGTCCGGGTGGCCGGCCTCGTCGGCCGCCTCCAGATGAGCCCAGGCGGCCTCGAAGGCGGCGGTCCACGCCTGCGGATCCATGCCCCGCCGCAGCGGGGGGAAGCCGTTGGCCACACCATTGCTCGCATCGATCTTGTGGGCGATCTCGTGGATGACCACATTGCCCTCGTCGGCGCCGGGGTGGTCGGGCCGCGCATCCTCCCAGGCCAGGACCAGCGGCCCGCGATCCCACGCCTCGCCGGCCAGCTCCCGCTCGGTGATGTGCTCCACGCCCGCCTCGTCCACCTCCTCGTGGCGCGCCACGAAGGTCCCGGGGTGGATGATCACGGCGTGCCAGCCGTCGAGGTAGTGCGGGTCCAGATGGAGGAGGGGGAGGGCGGCCTGGATGGCCACCGATATGGCCATCTCCGGGGTCACCTCGAGGCCGCCACCCCCCTCCACCGCCTTGCGGTGGAGGAACAGGCTGGCGACCTCCCAGAGCTGTCGCTGTTCCCCCGACGAGAGCTCGCCGGCCAGGGGGAAGGCCCGCAGTGCCGCGGACCACGGGCCGGGCGCGATGCCGTGACGGCGGAGCAGGCGCTGCCTGTGCCAGGCGCGCAGACGCTGGAGCATCGTGAACTCGCGGAAACGGGAACGGGGAGGAGCGGAAAATGGTGCGCGGGGCGAGACTTGAACTCGCACGGGGTTGCCCCCACTAGCCCCTCAAGCTAGCGTGTCTACCGATTTCACCACCCGCGCAGGGCTTCTTGCTGATTGTCTTGCCTGGTGGCGCCGGTGAGACTCGAACTCACACCTCAGAAGAGACCTGATTTTGAGTCAGGCGCGTCTACCGGTTCCGCCACGGCGCCGTCGAGAGGCAGTGAGGCTGCCGCCGTCGACAGTTTCGTACTCTACCACATCTGCGCCCCGACGCCATACCCCCGACTCCCGCTAGCCGGCATCCCCCGCCGGTGGCATTACCACCAGGTGGCGCCGGTCACCGCTCCCCTGGCTCTCCGCCAGCAGGCCCTCGCGGACGACGATCCGGTGCTGCAGGCGGCGCAGGGCGCTCTCCCGGGATGCCAGGGGGACCGCCTCGCCGGTCTCCCGGGCGCGGCGGACCGCCGCCTCGCTCTCCCGGACCACGGCATCGACCTCCTCCGGGTCGACGCCGTGGACGCGGTTGAAGGCGTCGGCCAGGGCCCGGCGGATCTGGGCGGTGGAGTTCTTCTTCACCGTCACCACCGGCACGGTGGAGGTATCCACCAGCCGCTGGAGCCGGGGGTCGTCGGCGCGGCTGCGCAGGGCGACCACCATGTCGGCGCGCTCGGCGTTGGTCACCGTCTCCGCCGGGAGCCCCTCGGTGCGCAGGACCCGGTCCACCGACTCGCGGCTGACGCCGTAGGCAAGCAGGCGGGTGGTACCCCGGCCCGCCGGGGACCCCGTAGCGGCAGTCGGTGTCCGCGGATCGGGGTCGGGTACGGCGGGTGCGTCGGGCGCCGCGGCGGTCTCGGCTCGGGCGGAACGCGCCTCCCAGCGCGGCGCGCGCCCGGCCAGGAGGCGATCCACGGCGCGGCCGGTATCCGGGTGCAGACGCAGCTCGCCCCGGGCGGCGATCTCCACCACCACCGTGAAGGCCGGCGGCCCGCGGCGCTCCTGATTGGTCTTCTGGCCACCCCGGGCGCGGGCCTCGTCATCGCCGAGGATCACCGTCTGCACGCCGCCCACGAGGTCGTCCAGGACGGGGTTGCGCAGGAGGTTCTCCAGGGAGTGGCCGTGGGCGGTAGCCACCAGCTGGACGCCGCGCTCGGCGATGGTCCGGGCCGCGCGCGCCTCGGCCTCGGTGCCGATCTCGTCGACGATGATGACCTCCGGCATGTGGTTCTCCACCGCCTCGATCATCACCCGGTCCTGCTGGCGGGGGTCGGCCACCGGCATGCGCCGGGCGCTGCCGATGGCGGGGTGCGGGATGTCGCCGTCGCCGGCGATCTCCCCGGCGGTGTCGATGATGACCACTCGGCGGTCGCACTCGTCGGCCAGGACGCGGGCGGTCTCCCGGAGCAGGGTGGTCTTGCCGACGCCGGGGCGGCCCAGGAGCAGCAGGCTCTCGCCGGCGGCGACGACGTCGTGGATGGGGTCGACGATGCCGTGGGCGGCCCGCCCCACGCGCAGGGTCAGCCCGATGATCCGGCCCTGCCGGTTGCGGAGGGCGGCGATGCGGTGCAGCGTCCCCTCGACCCCGGCGCGGTTGTCGGCGCTGAAGGCCCCCACGCGCTCGACCACGGCATCCAGATCGGCCTGCTCCAGCGGGGTGCTCGCCAGCTCCCGACGGCCGCCGGTGAGGCGGGCCGTGGCGGGGCGGCCGCGGTCGAGGACGAACTCCACCACGTCGTCGGGGTCCAGGGCGGCCCCCGCCGCCCGCAGGTCCGACGGTAGCAGGTCCAGCAGGGCGGCCAGGTCATCGGTCTCTTGTTCCATGGCGTCAGCCTACCAGAGGCGGGGCGAGAGGGGGCCGGGGAGCCTGCTAGAATGGTCCGCCCCCGGACATTCCGGCCCCCGGCGGGGTCTTCATGAGGAGGAGCGAGGTGAGTCTGCTGGACGAGCTGGCCGAGCAACGCATCCGCGAGGCGGCCGAACGCGGCGATTTCGAGGATCTGCCGGGCCGGGGGGAACCCCTGGCCCTGGAGGACGATGCCCTGGTGCCGGAGGAGCTGCGCGCCGGCTACCGCCTGCTGAAGAATGCCGGCTTCGTCCCCCCGGAGCTGGAGTCCATGCGCGAACTCCGGGAGGTGGAGACCCTCATCCGCCACGCCGAGGCGGAGGCGGACCGGGAGGCGCGGGAGAACGGCGGCCGCCGCCTGCGGATGGTGCTCCACCGCCTGCACGAGGGGCGAACGCCCCGGGCGGTCCACGACTACGCCGAGCGGCTCCGGGCCCGCCTGGAGCGGCTGGAAGGGGAAGGGGGGACGACCTAGCGGCCGTCGAAGAGGTCGTCGCCGCCGCGCCGCGAAGGGATCGGTCTGCGGGTCATGGCCTGTCTCCTGCCGAAATCCGCGGCCAGAGTGGCCCTACTCGGTTACACCCGTATTACACCGACGTGACGCCCATGTGACCGTTCCCCGGGTCACGAGATCGTCATCGTTTCGACACGCCACGGCAATCTCCCCGCCCCATGCTGGGTCCTCCCCCGACACGACGGAGGAGACCGTGGACCACACCGTTCCGAACCCCGTTCGAACCCTCTTCCTCTCGGATGTCCATCTCGGTACGCCGGACGCCCGCGCCGAGGAGCTCCTCGCCTTCCTGGAGGGAGTCGAATGCGAGACCATCTACCTGGTCGGCGACATCATCGACCTCCACGCCATGCGCCGGCGGGGCACGACCTGGCCGGAGAGCCACGACGCCGTCCTGCGCCACCTGTTCCGGCGCGCCCGGGCCGGCGTCGAGGTAGTCTTCATCCCCGGCAACCACGACGAGTCCTTTCGCGACCTCGCCGGGACGGCCCTGGGCCGGATACGGGTGGCCCAGGAGGCCGTCCATACCACCGCGGACGGCCGGCGGATGCTGGTGACCCACGGCGACGAACTGGACAGCGCGGTCTGCTGCAATCGCCTGGTCAGTATCGCCGGCGACGCCGGGTACGCCCTGCTGCTGGCCCTCAATCGGGCGACCAACCGGGTCCGGCGCCGTCTGGGCTGGCCCTACTGGTCCCTGGCGGGCCACATCAAGTCCCGCCTGGGCCGCGCCCAGGAATATATCCGCCGCTTCGAGGATGCCGCCCTCCACCTGGCGCGGGAGCGCGGCTTCGACGGCGTGATCTGCGGCCATATCCACCAGGCCCGCCTGCGCCGGGAGGGGCAGGGGATCTACGCCAATGACGGCGACTGGGTGGAGAGCTGTACGGCCCTGGTAGAAGAGCCGGATGGCTCCCTGCGCCTGGTGGACGGGCAGCCGGTGAACGTGGTCCGGCTGCCGGTGCGACCGGCCGCCTGAGCTACCCGCCGGCAGCGGCGGGGGAGTGCGGGTCACCCGAAGTATTCGGGCTCGTTGCCCGGCTTCCACTTGATGTTGCAGCCCATGCTCGGGATCTGCTCCGCCGGGGCCGGTTCGCCGGCGAGCAGGGCATCGGCCGCCGCCCGGAGGTCGGCGCCGGTCACCGGCTCCTCGTTGCCCGGCCGGGCGCGGTCGAACTGGCCGCGGTAGAAGAGCCGCCGCTCGCCGTCGAAGAGGAAGAAGTCGGGGGTGCAGGCGGCGCGATAGGCCTTTGCCACTGACTGGTCCTCGTCAAAGAGGTAGGGGAAGGGGTACTCGAAGCCCCGGGCCTCCTCCGCCATCTTCCCCGGGGCGTCGTCCGGGTAGTTGTCCGCGTCGTTGCTGCTGATGGCGACGGTGGCGATCCCGCGCGGGGCGTAGTCCCGGGCCCAGGCGATGAGGGCGTCGCGCAGGTGCTTCACGTAGGGACAGTGATTGCACATGAAGACCACCAGCAGCCCGCGGGCGTCGCCGAAGTCGGTCAGGCGGACGGTCTCCCCGGTGAGCGGCTCGGGGAGGGCGAAATCCGGGGCCGGGGTGCCCAGCTCCAGCATGGTGGACGGGGTCAGGGACATGGCGGGCCTCCTCTTCGGGTCTGCAGGATACCCCGGATTGTAGCGCCGCACCGGGCGGCACGGCCATGCGATCACCCGGAGCCCGCCGGCGCTCCACGAACAGGTCCGGCGGGTGGTGCGAGTTCCGGCTGCCAGGTCGTCGACAGCGGGGATGCTGTCGTCGAGCCGACAGGGATGTCTTTACGGCGTACCTGGCAGCCGGAACTCGTACCGCCCGCCCCGGGGTATGGCGGCTCAACGGTCGATGGACCAGAGGAGGTCGATGCCGCTGGCCGCCCCGGTCTCCGCCTCCAGGGTCCACTGCTCATCCAGGAGGTAGCGGGTGCGCAGGGTATTGATGTCCTCGGTGAGGCCGATGGCGTAGCGCACATAGAGCCGCGGCGAGAGCCACGTCCCCAGGACCAGGGCGGCGGAGTCGGCGGTAGTACCGGAGGCGATGCCCACCTCGTCGATGCCGAAGCGGTCCCCCAGCTCGTTGGCCAGGCGGCCACCGCCGGCAAGCTGGAGCGCGGTGGCGGCGGCGGCAAGGCTTGCCCCCTCCTCACCGCTGGCCGATTCCAGGGGCCGGCCCAGGACCACCCAGGAGAGGATCTCGCTGTCCTCCATCGGGGGGTCCGAGAAGAGGCGGAGGCTGGGATCCTGGAGCCGCCCGCCCACGTGGACGCCGGCCGTTACCGACAGGCCGGGCCGTTCGGCCCGCAGGTCCAGTCCGGGGTTGTCCACCGGCGTGTCGGCGAAGAGCAGTCGGCCGTCGTCGATGGTCAGCTCCTGGCCCCAGGCGCGGTAGTGGCCATCCTGGATGACCAGCTCGCCCCGACCCCGGGTGGGGGTACCCGGCTCCTGGATCAGCCGCAGGTCCCCCTCCAGGCGGCCGCGGAAACCGTGGCCGCGCAGATAGACCCGCTGCCCCAGCAGGAGGCGGATATCGGCGGTCAACGGCAGGCCGGCGGATTCCGACGCCTCGGCCCGATAGACCACGTCCGGGGAGGGGGATACACCGCCGCCACTGCCCTCGGGCAGGACCAGCCGGGCCTCGGGGATCCGGACCTCCCCCTCCACCGAGGCCGATTCCGGCGTCACTACCAGCCGAATGTCGGGGCGCACGGCGACCCGCGCCTCGGGCAGGTCCGCCACCCGGGCCCCGTCGCCGGTGAGGCGAAGGTCGGCGGTCATCGGTAGGCGGGGCTGGAAGGTGCCGTCGAGGGCGAGGTGGCCGTCACCGCTGCCGGCCCGCGCCTCCAGCTGCAGGGGGGCTGCGCCGTCGGCGATGATCGTGGCGGTGACCGGGTGCAGGTCCAGGCCGGTCTCGGCCAGCCGGACCCGCCCCTCGCGCCACTCCGCGCGCCCCCGGGGGAGGGGCTCCCCCAGCGTGCCGGCCAGGTCGACATCGGCTTCCAGCCGCCCCTTCGTGCGCAGGAAGCCCGGTGCCAGCGGCCCGATCCAGGCGAGGTCGACGCCGTCGGCGGTCACCGAACCTTCCAGGGGCTGCGCCGGGTCCACCGCGGCCCAGCGCCACCGGGGTAGCTGCACGTCGGCGGTCAGTTCCCCCGCCGGCTCCGCCGACCGGACCGTGGTCCGCGCCTGCAGTCCCCCCTCGCCGGCATACCCGGCGGTGAGATCGACGCTGCGCAGCCGGGCGGCGATCGCCTCCTCCTGGCGGGGGTGTACCAGGTCCAGGTCGGTCGCCCGGGCGGTGAGGTCCAGCCGGTCGATGGTCTCGCTCCAGGCGAGGTGCGCCCGGCTGCCCAGCACCCCGGACTGCAGCCGTGTGCCCCCGGGCAGCAGGCGGGCCAGCGGTGCCAGCTCCAGGCCCTCCAGATCCAGGGCGGCGCTGCCCCCCGTGTCGCTGCCCTGGGCACCGGCGCAGAGTCGCCCGCCGGCATCACTGAGCCAGCAGCCGCTCTCCACCCCCCAGGCGGCCCCGTCGAGGTGGGCGGCCAGGGCCCCCTCCAGCTCCCAGAGTGCGCCGCCCAGGTGGGCCGTGCCGGTGGTGGCGGTGAGCCGGCCTCTGAGGGGGCGCACCGTGCCGGCCAGGGCCAGGCGGGGCCGGCCCGCGGCCAGGGTCCATTGCGGCTCCCGGGGCGGTCCCGCCAGGTTCAGGGCCAGACCGCCCAGCTCATGACCCTCCCAGGTGATCGCCGGAACGGCGAGGGCGGCGCGCAGGTCCTTCGGGGAACCGTCCACCGAGGCGCGGAGCCGGGGCATGGAGACCCCGTCGCCCCAGCGCAGATCGGTAGCGGTCACGAGGCCCTCCCCCGCGCCGTCGGCCCAGTCCAGGCGCGCCTTCAACCGACCCAGGAGGTCGGGGTGGATGAGATGGGGCTCCGGGACCTCGAGTTCGACCCCGGCGGCCAGGCGCTGTGGCCCGTGGGCACGGGCGGAAAGCCGGTTTTCCCCCACGGACGCCTCCAGTCCCTCCAGCCGCCACGCCGCGGGGGACCAGGCGCCGCTACCGCGAAGGTCCAGGGCATGTCCCCGCAGGTCCCCCTTCAGGGCCAGGTGGTCGACGATGACCTCGGGGGTACCGCGGCTACCCTCCGGCGCCCGGTCCTCCGGGGGCGCCGTCAGGGTGCCCCGGAGCCGGGTCTCCCCGGAGAGCGTCGCCGGCCACTCCGGCAGCAGCGCCTCGCTCTCCAGATCCTCCCAGGCGAGATCCGCCTGCCAGGGCTGCCCGCCGGCCAGCTCCAGGGAGCCGGTGCCCCGCGCTGTGCCGTCGAGGGCGGCCAGCTCAAGGAGCTGCCAGCGGATCGTCCCGGCGGAGCCGCGGGCACCCAGACGGGCGCTGGCCGAGGGGTAGCCCGGCGGGCTGGCCGCCGCCTCCAG
>JBKGYA010000047.1:0-12472 GCA_046546335.1 Thiohalospira sp.
ACGTCCTTGCCGCGGACCAGGTAGATGACGTACTCGCAGATGTTGCGGGCGTGGTCGCCGATCCGTTCCAGGGAGCGGGCGGCCCACATGATGTCCAGGGAGCGGGTGATCTGGCGCGCATCCTCCATCATGAAGGTGATGAGCTGGCGCATGATCCCCTCGTACTCCTTGTCCACCTTGGCGTCATCCCGGGCGGTGGCCACCGCCTGTTCCACATCCAGGCGGGCGAGGGCGTCCAGGGCGGAGTGGACCATGCGGCGGACGTGTTCCCCCTGGCTCTGGATGGCGCTGAAGGTGGCGCGGCTGCCATCCAGATCCGCCAGGTGGACGGCGAGATGGCCGACCTTCTCGGCCTCGTCGCCGATGCGCTCGAGGTCCGTGATGGTCTTGATGATGGTGACGATGAGTCGCAGGTCGCCGGCCGCCGGCTGGCGGCGGGCGAGGATGTGGCTGCACTCCTCGTCGATGGCCACCTCCAGGGCGTTGACCTTGTAGTCGTTGGTGGTCACCAGCTCGGCCATGCGGTGGTCGCCCTCCACCAGGGCGGTCACCGCATCCTGCAGCTGCTGTTCCACCAGGCCGCCCATGGTGAGGACCTTGTTGCGCACATCCTCCAGCTCGGTGTTGAACTGCTGGGAGATGTGGTGGCCCAGGTCCATGGACTCGCTGCGCTCGCCACCGCGCCCGTTGTCGTTGCCGGGGGTATCCGTCTCGCTCATCTCGTGCTCCCGCCTCGTGTCGTTCGTCAGCCGTAGCGACCGGTGATGTAGTCCTCGGTCTGCTTCTGCGAGGGGTTGGTGAACAGGGTGTTGGTGTCGGCGAACTCGATGAGCTCGCCCATGTACATGAAGGCAGTATAGTCGGAGACCCGGGCCGCCTGCTGCATGTTGTGGGTGACGATGACGATGGTGAAGCGGTCCTTGAGTTCGTTGATGAGCTCCTCCAGCTTCAGCGTGGAGATGGGGTCCAGCGCCGAGGCCGGCTCGTCCAGCAGCAGGACCTCCGGCTCCACCGCGATGGCCCGGGCGATGACCAGCCGCTGCTGCTGGCCGCCGGAGAGGCCCAGGGCGTTGGCGCCGAGCCGGTCCTTGACCTCCTCCCACAGGGCGGCGCCCCGCAGGGCGGACTCCACCGCCTCGTCCAGCCGGCGCCGGTCCTTCACCCCCTGGATCCGCAGCCCGTAGGCGACGTTCTCGTAGATGCTCTTGGGGAAGGGGTTGGGCTTCTGGAAGACCATCCCGATGCGCTGGCGCAGGTGGGGGACGTTCACCGACTTGTCGTAGATGTTCTCGCCGTGCAGCCGGATCTCGCCGGTGATGCGGACGATGTCGATGAGGTCGTTCATGCGGTTGAAGCAGCGCAGCAGGGTGGATTTCCCGCAGCCGCTGGGCCCGATGAAGGCGGTGACCCGCTTCTCGGGGATGCGCATGTTCACATCCTTCAGGGCCTGGTCCGCGCCGTAGTAGAGGTTGAGGTCGTTGACCGTGAGCGCGATGTCCTCATGGTCGAGGTCGAGTTCGTGCCGACTCTCGTCGAGGCCGGCGATCTGGATATTGGGGGAGGTGGCGTTCTCGCTCATGGTGTCGGCCCGTTCAGGATTCCAGGTTGCGGTACTTCTCGCGCAGGCGGTTACGGATACTGATGGCGACCAGGTTCAGCGCCACGATGATGAGGACGAGCAGCAGCGCCGTGGCGTAGACCAGCGGCCGGGCCGCCTCCACGTTGGGGCTCTGGAAGCCCACGTCGTAGATGTGGAAGCCCAGGTGCATGAACTTCCTCTCCAGGTGGAGGTAGGGGAAGTTGCCGTCCAGAGGCAGCGACGGTGCCAGCTTCACCACGCCCACCAGCATCAGGGGGGCTACCTCGCCAGCGGCTCGCGCCACGGCGAGGATGAGCCCGGTCATCATGGCGGGGCTGGCCATGGGCAGGACCGTGCGCCAGAGGGTCTCGGCCTTGGTTGCCCCCAGGGCGAGGCTGCCCTCGCGCACCGATCGAGGTACCCGGGCCAGTCCCTCCTCGGTGGCGACGATGACCACCGGGAGGGTGAGCAGGGCCAGGGTCAGCGAGGCCCACAGCAGACCCGGCGTCCCGAAAGTGGGGGAGGGCAGGGCCTCGGGATAGAAGACCTGGTCGATGGTGCCGCCGATCATGTAGACGAAGAAGCCCAGACCGAAGACGCCGTAGACGATGGAGGGGACCCCGGCGAGGTTGTTCACGGCGATGCGGATGGTCCGGATCACCGGCCCCTGGCGGGCGTACTCGCGGATGTAGATGGCGGCGATGATGCCGAAGGGGGTCACGAAGACCGACATCAGCAGGACCATGACCACGGTGCCGAAGATGGCGGGGAAGATACCCCCCTCGGTGTTCGCCTCCCGCGGCTGCTCGGAGACGAAGTCCCAGAGCATGGTCAGGTAGTGGCTGGCGGCGTCGGTCCAGCCCATCTCGTTGGGGTAGTGGAGGCGGACGACATTGGCCAGCGGCACTTCGACTACCTGGCCATCCATGATCTCGGCGGTGAGGCTGTCCCGGCGGGCGCGCTCCTTGAGGCGATTGAGTTCGTCGCGCAGGTCGGCGAACTCGGCCTCCAGCGTCTCGCGCTCCTCACGAATGGCGGTCAGGGCCTCCTCGGTGGCCTCGCCGCGCAGCTCCAGCCCCCGGCGATCCAGGCGCAGCTGATCGAGCTGGTAGTTGATGTCCTCCATGCGGCTGGATTCGATCTCCTCGCTCCGTTCAGCGAGCTCCCGCGCCCGCTCCAGCCGTTCCTCCAGGGCCGCGCGCGCCTCCTCGCCCTCGGCGACCACCTCGCCCTCCTCGCGGACGGTCTTCAGGCGGCCGATGAAGTCGCCCCACTCCCGGCGCTCCAGGACCATGAGGTCCTCGGGGGTGGAGATGTCCGAGAGCCGGTGGGCGAGGACGGGCCGGAAGTCCATGCCCAGCGCCTGGCGGTTGCCGGTCTTCACCGTATAGCGGGTGTAGAGCTCCTCGGTGTCCTCCACCGGGACGCCTTTGTCCTGCAGGCGGATGCCGGCGATCTGTTCGCTGTCGGTGATGGTACCGATGAGGCGGTAGGGCTCTTCATTGGGCGGGTTGTACTCCGCCTCGATGACCTGGGCCGGCCAGAAGTGGGTGAGGCCGTGGAAGGCGATGAGCAGGATGAGCGCCACCACCGCGATGACGCTCGCGCTCACCGCGGCGGCGTTGAGCCAGATCCAGGGGCGGCCGCTGCGGAACCAGTCGCGAATCATAGGCTGCTGTACTTCTTGCGCAGACGCTGGCGGACCACCTCGGCCAGCGTGTTGACGAGGAAGGTGAAGACGAACAGCACCAGAGCGGCCAGGAAGAGCACCCGGTAGTGGGTGCTGCCCACGGCCGACTCCGGCATCTCCACTGCGATGTTGGCGGCCAGGGTGCGCATGCCGGTGAACAGGCTCATGTCCATCACCGGCGTGTTGCCGGTGGCCATGAGGACGATCATGGTCTCACCCACGGCGCGGCCCAGGCCGATCATGATCGCGGAGAAGATCCCCGGGCTGGCGGTGAGCAGGACCACCCGGACCAGCGTCTGCCACGGCGTGGCGCCCATGGCCAGGGAGCCGTTGGTCAGGTGCCGCGGTACGCCGAAGATGGCGTCCTCGGCGATGGAGAAGATGGTCGGGATCACGGCGAAGCCCATGGCCAGGCCGATGACGATGGAGTTGCGCTGGTCGTAGTCGATGCCCATCTCGTAGGTGAGCCACAGCGGCAGATCCCCCTTGAACAGCGCCAGCTCCAGTAGCGGTCCGACCTGGAAGGCGAGCCAGCCGGCGATGAGGACCACCGGGAAGAGCAGGGCCGCCTCCCAGCCGTCGGGGATCCGCTCGCGCAGGGGTCGCGGCAGCCCCTGCCAGCCCAGGGCGGCGAGGACCACCACCGGCGGCAGGGCGATGAAGAGCAGCAGCACCGAGGTCAGGTGGCGCTCGATGATGGGGGCGAGCCAGAGGCCGGCGAGGAAGCCGATGATGACCGTGGGCAGCGCCTCCATGATCTCGATGGTCGGCTTCACCATGGAGCGCATGCGCCGGTTCATGAACTGGGCGGTGAAGATGGCGCCCATGATGGCCAGGGGCACGGCCACGATCATGGCGTAGAAGGCCGCCTTCAGGGTGCCGAAGGAGATGGGCACCAGGGAGAGCTTGGGCTCGAAGTCGTCGCTGGCGGAGGTGGACTGCCAGGTGAAGCTCGGTTCGTCGTAGCCTTCGTACCAGACCTTGCTCCACAGGGCCGACATCGAGACCTCGGGGTGGTCGTTGTCGATGTGCCAGAAGCGCAGCGTCCCCTCGGTGGAGCGGGTCAGGGCGGCGTTGGCACGGGGGGCGATGGTGATCCGGTCCACCGGCGATCCGGCCACCTGCTGCTGCAGGAGCTGCTGGTGGGCGGTGGCGTGGAAGATCCCGATCCGGCCCTCGGCATCGCTGGCCATGAAGCCCTTGCGTGCCTGTTCCGGTTCGATGGCGAGGATGGCGTCCATGTCGGTCTCGAAGCGCCGGATCTCCCGGAGCTTGCGGTGACCGTCGCTGTCGTCGTCGCGGACGGCGAACCACTGGCCGATATTGCCCTCGGCGTCCCCTACCAGCAGCGAAGTGCCGCCGGAGAGCAGTTCCAGGGACGTGATGTCGGCGCCGTCCGGCGTCATCTGGGGGAGGTACTCGGCCAGCCGGGCCTGTTCGCCGTCCAGCTCGTAGAAGGAGAGCGCGCCGCCGGGATGGGTGACGTAGAGGCGGTCCCGGTCGCCACCGACCCGGACGTCCTGGATGAGGCCACGCATCCCCTCGATGGTCTGGCCGGAGCGTTCGACCTCCTCCTCCCCGGTCATGAAGTTGGTATCCACCTCGAACCGGCTCACCTCCAGGTGGCCGTCGGTACCGGCGGCAGCGATGGTATGCCCGGATTCCGCGCTCTGGAGGGAGAGGTTCTGGATGGCGTTGCCCTCCTCCAGCGCGGTGATGGGGTCCTCACCCATGGGATATTCCAGCTCGGGGGTGATCCGGCGCTGGCCGTCGGGGTAGTCGACCTCGTAGGCAGGGCGGACCACGATGACCTCGCCGTTGGAGAGGCCCCAGGCGACCATCCGGCTGGCAGGCGAGGCGGCGCTGAAGCTGGTCACCTCCACGCCCTCGGGGAGGTCGATGCGTTCCTGCTTCACCGTCCGGCCGTCGGCCGCCCGGAAGAAGGTGATGTCCCCCTCGCGGGAGAAGCGCACGCCCACCTCGGCGTACTCCTCCAGGGCGAAGTGGGCCGGCTCTCCGGGGGCGGCCACGGGGACGGTCTCCCCGGCGGTGAGTTCGGCGCTGTCAAACAGCGGCAGCACCACCCATAGCAGGTAGAAGAAGATCAGGATCAGGGCGACGATGACGCTGATCCCGCCGGCGGCAACGCCGTACCGGGCGAGGTGGTCCTTGGCGGAACGCCAGTGATCGCGAGTGGAGTCGAGTCGAGAACGGGCCATGGCCTCAGGGTATCGCGGATTGGGGTTCCGGGGCGACGGACGGGCCATGCTAGCCCTGTCATATGACAGGAATGTTACAACCAAAGGGCGGCGAAGACGACCACCCGCACGAAAAGCGCCCACCCGGGGGAGGGTGGGCGCGAGTCGACGAGCGGGTCACCCGGTGAGGTGACCCGGGGCCGTCATTCCTCGATCTTCTCGAGTTCCTTCTCGACCACGGCCTTGGGCATCGGGACGAAGCCGTCCTTCGCCACTACCTCCTGGCCCTCCCGGGAGAGGATGAGCTTGATGAACTCCCGGGTCTTGGGATCCAGCGGCTTGTTGGGCTCCTTGTTGACGTAGACGTAGAGGAAGCGCGCCAGCGGATAGTCGCCGCTGAGGATATTCTCGGTATCGGTGGACACGTACTCCTCGCCCTCCTCCTCGGCCAGCGGCACGGTCTTGACCCCGGAGGTCTTGTAGCCGATACCCGAGTAACCGATGGCGTTGTTGGACTCCGTTACCGACTGGACCACCGATGCGGAGCCGGGCTGCTCGTTGACGCCGTCGCGGAAGTCGCCGTCGCACAGGGCGTTCTTCTTGAAGTAGCCGTACGTCCCGGAGACGGAATTGCGACCGTAGACCTGGATGCTGCGATTGGCCCAGCCGCCCTCCAGGCCGAGCTGGCCCCAGCGCTTGACGTCCTCGCCGTGGCCGCAGCTGCGGGTGGAGGAGAAGATGGCGTCCAGCTCGGGGATGGTCAGCCCCTCAATGGGGTTGTCCTGGTTGACGAAGACGGCCAGGGCGTCGATGCCCACCCGGATGCGCGTGGGCTTGTAGCCGTGCTTATCCTCGAACTCGCGCAGTTCCTCCGGCTTCATCTTGCGGCTCATGGGGCCGAGGTTGGAGGTCCCCTCGGTGAGCGCCGGCGGGGCGGTGGAGGAGCCGGCTGCCTGCACCTCGACGTTGACGTTGGGATACTCCTCCTTGAAGTGCTCCGACCAGAGGGTCATGAGGTTGGCCAGGGTGTCGGAGCCGACACTGGAGATGTTGCCGGAGATGCCGCTGGCCGACTCGTATTTGGGGATGTCAGGGTCGACATCCGCGGCGACGGCCGTGCCGGCGAAACCGGCGGTCAGGCCGAGGGTCAGGACGAGCTGCTTGAATCGCATGGTGTCACTCCTGCATTTCCTGCATGGCGGTCTGTCTGAGAGATCCGGCACGGGGCCGTAGGGTGTCATTCTATTACCCGCGGATTACGGTTTTGTTACAACCGCCTCAGCGGTGTCGACCCGGTCTACCGGGAAGCAGCAGCGGAAGGTGGAGCCCTCGCCCGCCTCGCTCTCCACCTCCAGCCAGCCCGCGTGGCGCTGGAGGATGTGCTTGACGATGGCCAGCCCCAGGCCGGTGCCCCCCGTCTCCCGAGAGCGGCCCACGTCCACCCGGTAGAAGCGCTCGGTGAGTCGTGACAGGTGGCGCGCCGGGATGCCGATACCCGTGTCCGTGACGGTGAAACAGCCGCCCCCGCCGGGGCGTCGGGTCCAGGCGATCCGGATGGTGCCACCGGCCGGGGTGTACTGCACGGCGTTGAAGACCAGATTGGCGAAGGCGCTGCGCAGCTCGTTGGGAACCCCGCGCAGGGCCAGCTCCGGGTCGGCGTCCACGGTGATGGTGTGTCCCCGCTCACCGGAGAGCTGGCGTGCCTCCTCGGCCAGGGCCTCGGCCACGGCGGCGACATCGATGGTCTCCGGGGCGGGTCCGCGATCGCCGTCCATCTCCAGTCGGGAGAGGTAGAGGAGGTCGTCCACCAGGGCGCGCATTCGGGTGGTCTGCTGTTCCATGAGCTCCAGCGGGCGAGTCCGGACGGGGTCGTCGGCCCCATCGGCGGCGAGTTCGTCCTGGAGTGTCTCGATGTAGCCGGCCAGGACGGTGAGCGGGGTGCGGAGTTCGTGGGAGACGTTGGCCACGAAGTCGCGGCGCATCTGTTCCAGCTGGTGGAGGCGGGTGACGTCGCGGGCCAGCAGCAGGCGCTGGTCGCGGCCGTAGCGCACCACCCGGACCGAGAGCATGATCCGCGCATCCGCCGGTGAGGGGAATTCCACCGACTCGCCGAAGTCCTCACCGGCCAGATAGTCCGTGAAGGCGGGGTGGCGGACGAGGTTGTGGATGCGCTGGCCGCGGTCATCGGGGTGGCGCAGGCCCAGGAGGCGGCTGGCGGCACTGTTCCACCACTCGATGACGCCCCGCTCGCCCAGGATGATGGTGGCGTCGGGCATGGCCGCCGCCGACTCCTCGAAGCGGTGGATGAGCCGGTTGAGCCGCTTGCGCCGCTTGCGCTGGCGGAGCTGGTGGCGGTAGAGGCCGTTGAAGATGTCCTCCCAGATCCCCTGGGACTGGGGCGGCTCCGTCTGCCCGGGGGCGTAGAGCCAGCGCTGGAGGCGGGCGACGTTGTAGAGGTGCCAGGCCAGGTAGCCGGCCAGGACCAGGATCACGGGCACCAGCGGCCAGGGCGTGAAGAGCCCCAGGCCGAGACCGAGGAGGGCGAGCAGGCCGACGCGGCCGAGCTCCGTAGACCAGCGATTCCTCAAGGCGGATGATTCAGACCTGTGTCGAGAAGCGGTATCCGGCACCGCGCACGGTCTGGACCAGCCGGTCCAGACCGTGTTCGGCCAGGGTCTTGCGCAGGCGGCGGATGTGGACGTCCACGGTGCGTTCCTCGATATATACGTTACCGCCCCACACCCGATCAATGAGCTGACTGCGGCTGAAGACCCGCTCCGGGTGGGTCATGAAGAAGTGCAGCAGCCGGAACTCGGTGGGGCCGATGTCCACCGAGGCCCCGTCGGCCGCGACCCGGTGGGTCTCCGGATCCAGGGTAAGGCCGCCGGCCTCCAGGGGCTCATCGGTAGCCGGCGCCGTGCGGCGCAGGACCGCCTTGATCCGGGCGGCGAGTTCCCGGGGGGAGAAGGGCTTGGTGATGTAGTCGTCGGCGCCGGTCTCCAGGCCGCGGATCTTGTCGTCCTCCTCGCCGCGGGCCGTGAGGAGGATGATGGGGATCTCCCGGGTGACCTCCTCGCGCTTGAGGCGGCGGGCCAGATCCAGGCCGCTGGAGTCGGGCAGCATCCAGTCCAGCAGGATGAGGTCCGGCTGGGCATCCACCGCCCGGGTGAGCCCCTCGGCGGCGGTGTCGGTCTCCTCGGTGGCGAAACCGGCCCGCTCCAGGGCGAAGGTCACCATCTCGCGGATGGCGGCCTCGTCCTCGACGATCAGGATGCGGTGACTGGCCATGGCGTACCTCGGGCGGGACGGGTCATCTCCGGGTATTCCACCAGCGGACTGTTACAGTCGTGTGACTTTATGACACGACGTGTCATGTGCGCTCAGGCCGGTGCCTCCCGCCGGATGGCGACGCCGGTGGCCCCGCAGCCGCGAACGGCCCCGCTCTTGTCCAGTCGCAGGTGGACGGCGATCACGGGGAACTCCGCCAGGACGGTTGTCGCCAGGCGCTCCGCCAGCGCCTCCAGCAGATGGTATTCCCCCTCCGCCGCGACGGTGCGGAGCCGGTCGGCGACCGCGGCGTAGTCCACCGTGTCGGCGACGTCGTCACTGGTGCCGGCGGTGCGGAGGTCGGTCTCCAGCTCCAGGTGCAGCCGGACCGTCTGCGGCAGGGCGCGCTCCCAGGCCGGGACGCCCAGGGTCGCCTCCAGGTGCAGGTCGGTGAGGTAGATGGTATCCATGGGAGCCATTCTAGCAGGGGATTCGCCGGCCCCGGCGGGGGCGCGCTATAGTACCCGGCCCCTGCCTCATTCGGAGCGTGCCGAACATGGAGCCGAGCATGGAATGGTCCCCTGTCATCCAGTGGTCCTGGGTCCTCGCGGCCTACCTGCTGGGGTCGCTCAACGCCGGCATCCTGGTGAGCCGCCTGCTGGGCCTGCCGGACCCGCGCCAGGGCGGTTCGGGCAACCCCGGGGCCACCAACGTCCTGCGCCTGGGGGGCAGGGGGGCGGCGGCCGCCACCCTGGGCGGTGACGTCCTCAAGGGGGTGATCCCGGTCCTCGCCGCCCGGGTCTGGGCGCCGGGGGAGCTGATCCCGGCCGCGGCGGCGCTGGCCGCCTTCCTGGGTCACCTCTATCCGGTCTTCTTCGGCTTCCGCGGCGGCAAGGGGGTGGCCACTGCCCTGGGGGGGCTTATCGCCCTCGCGCCGCCGGTGGCCGGGATCGGGGCCCTGGTCTGGCTGGCGGTGGCGGCGGTCTTCCGGATCTCCTCCCTGGCCGCCCTGGTCGCCGCCGTGGCAGCCCCGGTGGCAACCTGGCTCCTGGGGCTGGCCCAGCCGGTGGTCGTCGCCACGGCGGTCATGGCCGTGCTGCTGCTCTGGCGCCACCGCAGCAACATCGCCAATATCGCCCACGGGAAGGAGTCCCGGATCGGGCAGAAGGACTGACTCCCAAGGCGTGGTCAGACGGCCGGGAGCGCCTCCAGGGACCAGCGGGGGTGGACGGTGATCGCCGCCGGCTCGGCCTGGCCGGCCGCCAGGCGGCACCAGCCGGCGTAGGCGATCATGGCGGCGTTGTCGGTGCAGAAGGCCGGGCGGGGATAGTAGACCCGGCCGCCGCTCTCGGCGATGCGCGTATCCAGGGTCGCCCGCAGGCGCGCATTGGCGCTCACGCCGCCGGCGACCACCAGCGTCCCCAGCCCGGTCTGCTCCAGCGCGCGGGCCGCCTTGATCGCCAGGGTCTCGGCCACCGCCTCCTCGAAGGCGCGGGCGAGGTCGGCGCGCGCCTGGCGGTCCTCGCCCAGGGCCTCCAGCTCCAGCCGGACCCGCGTCTTGAGCCCGGAGAAGGAGAAGTCCAGGCCGGGGCGGTCGGTCATGGGGCGCGGCAGCCGGAAGACACCCGGGCGACCCTCCGCCGCCAGCGCCGCCAGGGCGGGGCCGCCGGGGTAGCCCAGCCCCATGATCTTGGCCGTCTTGTCGAAGGCCTCCCCGGCGGCGTCGTCCACCGAGGCGCCAAGCAGGCGATACTCCCCCACGCCCCGGACCTCGGCCAGCAGGGTATGGCCGCCGGAGACCAGCAGGGCGACGAAGGGGAAGGCCGGCGGCTCCGGCTCCAGCAGCGGCGCCAGCAGATGCCCCTCCATGTGGTGGACCCCCACCGCCGGCCGGTCCAGCGCCCAGGCGAGGCCGCGCCCCACCGTCGCCCCCACCAGCAGCGCCCCCACCAGGCCGGGGCCGGCGGTGTAGGCGACGCCGTCGAGATCGGTGGGCGCGATGCCGGCCCGGGCCAGTACCGTCTCCACCAGTGGCGTGACGCGGCGGATGTGGTCCCGGGAGGCGAGCTCGGGGACGACCCCGCCGTGCTCGGCGTGGAGGTCGGTCTGGCTGTGGACGACGTCCGCCTCCAGCCCCGCGTCGCCGTAGAGGGCGGCGGCGGTCTCGTCGCAGGAGCTCTCGATTCCCAGTACGCGCATGGCGGGGAACATACCCGGGCGAGGGGATTCCGACAACCGCAGGCCTTGGCACGCGGCGGATTGCCTTCTACAATGCCCGATTCGCCCAAGTGAAGACGCTGAATCGAGGTCCCAATGCCCGAGGTACGAGTCAAGGAGAACGAGCCTTTCGACGTGGCGCTGCGGCGCTTCAAGCGCGCCTGCGAGAAGGCCGGAATCCTCTCCGAGGTGCGCCGTCGCGAGTACTACGAGAAGCCCACCGCCGAGCGCAAGCGCAAGCGCGCCGCGGCCATCAAGCGCTACCAGAAGAAGCTCTCCCGGGAGAATACCCGGGGCAAGCGCAAGTAACCGGGGGAGACCGCCGTGGCCGAGGGCCTGAAGGAGCGTATCCAGGCGGATGTGAAGGACGCCATGCGGGCCCGCGACAAGGACCGCCTGGCGACCCTGCGCATGATCACCGCCGGCCTCCAGCAGAAGGAGGTGGACGACCGGGTCGAACTGGATGACGCCGGCGTCCTTGCCCTGCTGGACAAGATGGCCAAGCAGCGGCGGGAGTCCATCGAGCAGTACGAGCAGGGCGGGCGGGCCGAGCTGGCCGAGCGCGAGCGCGCCGAGCTGGCCGTCATCGAGTCCTATCTGCCCCAGCCGCTCTCCGACGAGGAGCTCGACGCCCTGGTGGCGGAGGCGATCGCGGCCACCGGGGCCGCGGCCATGGCGGACATGGGGCGGGTCATGGGCGAGCTCAAGCCGCGCGTGCAGGGCCGGGCCGACATGGGCGAGGTATCGGCGCGGGTCAAGGCCCGCCTCGGCGGCTGAGCCCGGACGCCCCATGGCCGGGCGCATCCCCCAGAACTTCATCGACGACCTGGTCTCCCGGACCGATATCGTCGAGGTCATCGGGGAGCGCGTCCCGCTCAAGCGCAAGGGGCGCGAGTACGCCGCCTGCTGCCCCTTCCACGACGAACGTACCCCCTCCTTCTACGTCAGTCCGGAGAAGCAGTTCTACCACTGCTTCGGCTGCGGGGCCCACGGCACCGCCCTGGGCTTCCTCATGGACTACGGCCACCTCTCCTTCCCGGAGGCGGTGGAGGACCTGGCCGGCCGGCTGGGACTGGATGTCCCCCGCGAGGGGGATGACGGGCGCCCGCCCGCCCCGGATCGCACCCCGCTCTACGAGACCCTGGCCGCCGCGGCGGACTACTACCGGGCCATGCTCCGGCGCCACGACCAGGCCCGCCGCGCCGCCGACTACCTCAAGGGCCGCGGGGTCAGCGGGGCCACGGCGCGGGACTACGGCCTGGGCTTCGCCCCACCCGGATGGCGTAATCTCCTCCCCGCCCTGGGCGGCGGCGAGGAGACCCGCAAACGGCTGGTGGAGGCCGGGCTGCTCATCGAGCGCGATGATGGCGGTGTCCACGACCGCTTCCGCGACCGGGTCATCTTCCCCATCCACGACCACCGCGGCCGGCCCATCGCCTTCGGCGGCCGGATCCTGGGCGACGGCGAGCCCAAGTACCTCAACTCCCCCGAGACCCCGGTGTTCCACAAGGGGCGCGAGCT
>JBKGYA010000048.1:0-12441 GCA_046546335.1 Thiohalospira sp.
GTCGATCCGCCGGGCGGCCGGCCCGACGCGCACGAGTTCGTGCTCACCCTCGGCGGCTGGGACCTCGACGGCGACGGTCGCATCGAGGTGGCCTGCTGGAACGGCGTGGCCGGCTTCTTCCACCGCCACCCGCTCCGCGTGCCGGTCGGCGAGCGCGTCCGGCTCTACGTCACCAACCTGCTCGAGCACGAGCCGGTGGGCTCGTTCCACCTGCACGCCCAGACCTTCGACGTCCTTCGCGCGGGGACCTCGCTGGAGCCCGAGGAGCACACCGACACCGTCACGCTCGGCCAGGGCCACCAGGCTGTCCGCCACCGCCTCGGCGGTCTCGCCGTCCAGGTTGCCGGTGGGCTCGTCCGCCAGCAGCAGCCGCGGCCGCCCCGCCAGGGCCCGGGCGATGGCCACCCGCTGCTGCTCGCCGCCGGAGAGGTGCTCCGGCCACTCCCCCTCCCGACCGGCCAGGCCGAGGTCCGAGAGCAGTACCCGCGCCCGCTCCGCCATGGCCTCATCGTCCCGCCCGTCCAGCCGCTGGGGCAGGAGGACGTTCTCCGCCACCGTGAGCGTGGGCAGGAGATTGAAGAACTGGAAGACCAGACCGATGTGCCGCCGCCGAAAGCGCGTGCGCGCCGTCTCGTCCAGCCCGGTGAGGTCGGTCCCGCCGATGGTGATGGACCCGCCGTCGGGCGGATCGATACCGGCGATGAGGTTGAGCAGGGTCGACTTCCCGCAGCCGCTGGGCCCCACCAGCGCGGTGATGGAGCCCGGCGCCAGCGTCGCCGACACCCCGTCCAGCACCCGCCGCACGCCGTCCCCCTCGGGATAGGCGCGGGTAACCCCCGACAACTGGACCTCGCTTCCGGCGGTTTCGGTCATGGGGATTTCCGTTCGGTAGGTTCTTTGTGGATAGCCATGCCCGCGTGAAGGGAGCCGGGCTGGATGACCCGGGCACAGGCGCCGCCGCGTTTGCGCAGGGCCCGGGCCATGCCGCGCTGGGTCAGGCGCTCCAGGTGGAGACAGGGCGGTCGCGGTACGGTGAGCCGGAGGCGGACATCGCCGAGGGCGAGCACGCTATCGGTAAGCTCGCCGCTCGGCAGGCCGCGGACGACCAGGTTGCGGCGGTGCTCACCGGCGGTGACGGCCAAGTGGTGACGGCGCTGGATAAGGTCCAGGTCCTCGGCCCGAATGAGGGTGATGGGGCAGGCGTCCGGCCCGCGCCAGAACCCTTGCTGTGCGGCGTAGCGGTCGCCCACCAAACCGGCCTCGCCAACTTCCGCTTCAGCCACGGCCACAACGGGAGCACCGGCCTCGGGCGCCAGGAAAATGGCTTCCAGTGTGGCCGGCTTCTTGTCGATGGAACGGGGCCAGAGACGCATGGAGACGGGCTGCCTATTCGGTGACCGATTGGAGGTGTTCCAGGACGCGGCGGATGCCCAGGGCTCCCTCGTCGAGCATGATATCGATGGGGCGCTGGCCGTCCAGCTCCGGCTGGGAGGTGACGACCCAGGTGTAGGTGCGCTGATCCTCGTCGTCGGGGTAGCGGTCGACGAGGCGCTGGTGGATCACGAGCATGCCGCTGGTCCGGCCCAGGGTTTCGGGGTCGGGCTCCAGGGGGCGCCCCTTCTTGTGGGCCTGGAGCGCCTTCTTGTCGCGGGGCGATAGCCCCAACAGGGTGAGCTTCTGGCTGTCCTCCAGACCCCAGCGCCGCATCAGGGTCAGGACCATGTAGGCCAGTTGGGCGCGTTCTTCTTGCGAAGGCAGTGCGGGTTGTCCGGCCTCGGCCATGTTTTCCCTTCATCTCCAAGCTGTGCGAGAAAGCCTAGATCAATCAATCCAAAAACGTCCCATCACCCCCCTGCAATCCCCTTCACCTTCTGGAACCCCTTCGGCAGGGTCTGGCCGCGCTTGCCGCGTTCGGCGATGTACGCCTCGAGGTCGTTGCCGGTGAGGGTGAGGTGGCGCTGGCCGGCGTAGACGGTGAGGCCGCCGCCCTGGGGGACGGTGGCGGTGGCGATCAGGCGTTCGCTGCCGGCCTGGTACTCCCTGGGCGGGATGCCGACGAGCTTCTGGCCCTTGCCGCGGGTCATCTGCGGGATCTCGGCGGCCGGGACGACCAGCAGGCGGCCGGCGCTGGTGGCCAGGGCGATGCGGTCGGTCTCCGGGTCGCCCAGGCGGGCGGGGAGCATGACCTCGGCGCCCTTGGGGACGGTGAGCACGGCCTTGCCGCTGCGGTTGCGCGAGCGCATCTCGCCCAGGGGGATGCGGAAGCCGAAGCCGGCGTCGGTGGCGAGTAGCCACTCGCTCTCCGCCGGGCCCATGAGGACGCCGGTGAAGGTGGCGCCGTCCGGCGGGTTCACGCGGCTGGCCAGGGGTTCGCCGTGGCCGCGGGCGGACGGCAGATCGTGGGCGGCGATGGCGTAGGTGCGGCCGGTGGAGTCCAGGAAGATGGCCGGCTCGTTGCTGCGCCCGGCAGCGGCGGCGCGGAAGCCGTCCCCGGCGCGGAAGGAGAGGCCCTCGGGGTCGACGTCGTGGCCCTTGGCCTGCCGGATCCAGCCCTTCTCGGAGAGGATGACGGTGATGGGCTCGGCGGCCACCACCTCGCTGGCCTCCAGGGCGCGGGCGGCGCCGCGCTCCACCAGGGGGCTGCGGCGGTCGTCACCGAAGCGCTCGGCGTCCTGCTCCAGCTCGGAGCGGATGAGGGCGGTGAGCCTGTCGGCGGAGGCGAGCGTCGCCTCCAGCTCGTCGCGCTCGTTCTCCAGCTCGTCCTTCTCGCCGCGCAGCTTCATCTCCTCGAGCCTGGCCAGGTGGCGCAGGCGCAGCTCCAGGATGGCCTCGGCCTGGCGCTCGGCGAGGCCGAAGCGCTCCATGAGGACGGGCTTGGGCTCGTCCTCCTCGCGGATGATGGCGATGACCTCGTCGATGTTCAGGAAGGCGGTGAGCAGCCCCTCCAGGACGTGGAGGCGGTCGCGCACCTTCTCCAGGCGGTGCTCCAGGCGGCGCTGGACGACGTTGCGCCGGTACTGCAGCCACTCGCTGAGCATCTCCCGCAGGTCCTTCACCCGCGGCCGGCCGTCCAGGCCGATGACGTTGAGATTGACCCGGTACTGCTTCTCCAGGTCGGTGGTGGCGAAGAGGTGGTCCATGAGCCGGTCGCGGTCGACGCGGTTGGACTTGGGCTCGATGACGAAGCGCACCGGCGATTCGTGGTCGGACTCGTCGCGCAGGTCGGTGACCATGGGCAGCTTCTTGGCCTGCATCTGGCCGGCGATCTGCTCCAGGATACGGGCGCCGGAGGCCTGGTGCGGGAGGGCGTCGATGACGATGTTGCCCTCCTCCACCCGCCAGGCGGCGCGGGCGCGGATGCTGCCGTTGCCGGTGGTGTAGATCTTGTGCAGTTCCTCGGCGGGGGTGATGACCTCCGCCTCGGTGGGGTAGTCGGGGCCGCGCACATGCCGGGTAAGGGCGGCGGCGTCGGCCTCCGGGTCGTCCAGCAGGTGGATGCAGGCGCTGACCACCTCGCGCAGGTTGTGCGGCGGGATGTCGGTGGCCATGCCCACGGCGATGCCGGTGGTGCCGTTCAACAGCACGTGGGGCACGCGCGCCGGCAGCAGCTCCGGCTCGCGCAGGCTGCCGTCGAAGTTGGCGGTCCAGTCCACGGTGCCCTGGTCGGCCTCGCGCAGGAGGAGGTCGGAGAAGGCGGCCAGCCGCGCCTCGGTGTAGCGCATGGCGGCGAAGGAGCGCGGGTCGTCGGCGGAGCCCCAGTTGCCCTGCCCGTCCACCAGCGGATAGCGGTAGGAGAAGGGCTGCGCCATGAGGACCATGGCCTCGTAGCAGGCGGTGTCGCCGTGGGGGTGGTACTTGCCCAGGACGTCGCCCACCGTGCGCGCCGACTTCTTGGGCTTGGAGGCGGCGGAGAGCCCCAGCTCGGACATGGCGTAGATGATCCGGCGCTGCACCGGCTTGAGGCCGTCGGCGATGTGCGGCAGGGCGCGGTCGAGGATGACGTACATGGAGTAGTCCAGGTACGCCTTCTCGGTGAAGTCGCTCAGGGGGCGGTGTTCCACGCCCTCGTAGCTGATCTCGGTGTCGCGGGACATGGGGTCTCCGGGCTGGATGGTTGCGCTCGCGGCATTCTACCCACTGGTGGCGGTTTGCCCATACCAGTGGGTTCAGTCGGGCCGGGTGGCCGCCTCCAGTTCGGCGATGCGCACCAGGGCCTGGCCACGGTATTCGCCGCAGAGCTCCGGCGTGGCGCTGAATTCGCTGCAGATGGCCGGCCGGCGCGGGTCGCCGAAGAGCGCGCAGAGGCGGTCATCGGTGAGGTGGGGGCACGGTACCCCGGCCGGCTTGCCGTCGGGCAGGCCGGGGATGGGCGCGGCGATGGAGATGGCGACGCAGCAGGCGCCGCAGCCGGCTCGGCACTCCACCTCAGACCCGCTGGAAGAGGTGGAAACCGAAGGCCTGCTCCGCGCCGTCGGGGGTCTGGTGGGTCTCGTGGCGCGATTCCAGCCGGTGGAAGCCCTCGCCCAGCTCGGTGGCCAGGGAGGGGGCGTCGTAGCGGGCCACCGGCAGGCCGCTGCACTTCTCCGGCCCCTCGGGGGCGAAGGTAGCGATGATGAGGTGCGCGCCGACCGGCAGGGCCGCCTCGGCGGCAGCGCGGTAGCGGGCGCGGTCACCGGCCTCCACCAGGAAGTGGTAGACGGCGCGGTCGTGCCAGACATCATAGGTCCGCGCCGGCTGCCATTCGGTGACGTCGGCCTCCAGCCAGTCCACCACCTCGCCGTGCTCCCCCAATCGCTCGGCGGCCTCGGTGAGGGCGCTGCCGGCCAGGTCCATGACGGTGAGATCGGTGAAGCCGCGGGCCAGGAGGTGGTCCACCAGGGTGGAGGCGCCGCCGCCCACATCGATGATCGAGGATCCGGCCGTCGCCCCGGCGGCCTCGATGAGGTCCAGGGAGGTAGTGGGCTCGCGCTGGTACCAGCTCACCTCCAGGGGCGAGCGCTGGGTATAGACGTTCTTCCAGTGTTCACGATGGTCCATGGGGCCCTCCGGCCTGGTACGTGCGGGGACCTACTCCAGGACCTCGGCGCGGTCGCCCTTGCCCTCCAGCCACTCCCGGCGGTCGGCGGCGCGCTTCTTGCCCAGGAGCATGTCCATGATGGTCTCGGTCTCGTCGCCGGGCTCCACGGTGAGCTGGACCAGGCGCCGGGTCTCCGGGGCCAGGGTGGTCTCCCGCAGCTGCTGGGGGTTCATCTCGCCCAGGCCCTTGAAGCGGGTGACGGCGACCTTGCCCTTGCGCTTCTCGGCGCCGATGCGGTCCAGCAGGCCCTCCTTCTCGTCCTCGTCCAGGGCGTAGAAGACCTCCTTGCCCACGTCCACGCGGTAGAGCGGCGGCATGGCCATGTAGACGTGGCCGGCCTCCACCAGCGGGCGGAAGTGGCGCACGAACAGGGCGCAGAGCAGGGTGGCGATATGGGCGCCGTCGGAGTCGGCGTCGGCCAGGACGCAGATCTTGTCGTAGCGCAGGCCGGTGAGGTCGCCGGAGCCGGGGTCGACCCCCAGGGCCACGGCGATGTCGTGGACCTCCTGGGAGCCGAGCACCTGGGCGGGGTCCACCTCCCAGGTATTCAGGATCTTGCCGCGCAGGGGCATGATGGCCTGGAACTCGCGATCCCGCGCCTGCTTGGCGGAGCCGCCGGCGGAGTCCCCCTCCACCAGGAAGAGCTCGGCCCGGGCCGGGTCCTGGCCGGTGCAGTCGGCCAGCTTGCCCGGCAGCGCCGGCCCCTGGGTGACCTTCTTGCGGGCGACCTTCTTGCTCGCCTTGAGCCGCGCCTGGGCCCGGCTGATGGCCAGGGCGGCGATGGCCTCGCCGCTCTCCGGGTGCTGGTTGAGCCAGAGGGAGAAGGAGTCCTTCACCACGCCGGAGACGAAGGCGGCGGTCTCCCGCGCCGAGAGGCGCTCCTTGGTCTGGCCGGAGAACTGGGGCTCGCGCATCTTCACCGAGAGGATGTAGGCGCAGCGCTCCCAGACGTCGTCGGGGGTGAGCTTCACCCCGCGCGGCAGCAGGTTGCGGAACTCGCAGAACTCCCGCAGCGCCTCGGTGAGCCCGGCGCGCAGGCCGTTGACGTGGGTACCGCCCTGGGGCGTGGGGATGAGATTGACGTAGCTCTCCCCCAGCGGCTCGCCCCCCTCCGGGACCCAGGTCACCGCCCAGTCCACGGTCTCGTGCTCGCCGGCCAGGCCGTCGTGGAAGGGCGGCGCCGGGGTGTACTCCGCCTCGCCCAGGGTGGTGGCGAGGTAGTCCACCAGCCCCTGCTCGTAGAACCAGGTGACCTCCTCGCCGGTGGAGTGGTCCACCAGCTCCACGGTGAGACCGGGGCAGAGGACCGCCTTGGCCCGCAGCAGGTGTTTCAGCCGGGCCGGGCCGAAGCGGGGGTGGTCGAAGTACTGCGGGTCGGGCCAGAAGCGCAGGGTGGTGCCGTGCTGCTTCGCCGGGACCTTGCCGCGATCCTCCAGGGCGCCCTCCGGGGCGCCGCCGGCGAAGGCCTGGAACCAGCGCCGGCCGTCGCGGACCACCTCCACCTCCAGCCGGGTGGAGAGGGCGTTGACCACGGAGACGCCGACGCCGTGGAGACCGCCGGAGAAGGTGTAGGACTTGTTCGAGAACTTCCCGCCGGCGTGGAGCCGGGTGAGGATGACCTCCACCGCCGGGACGCCCTCCTCCGGGTGGAGGTCCACCGGCATGCCGCGGCCGTTGTCGGTGACGGCCATGCCGCCGTCGGCCAGGACCTCCACGCGGATGCGATCGGCGTGGCCGGCCACCGCCTCGTCGACGCCGTTGTCGATGACCTCCTGGGCGAGGTGGTCGGGGCGCTCGGTCTGGGTATACATCCCCGGGCGCTTGCGTACCGGGTCGAGACCCTTGAGCACCTCGATGGAATCGGCGGTGTAGTCGCCGTGGCTGGCCATGCTGCGGCTCTCCGTGGGCGAAAGGAAGGCCGCAGGCTAGCGGGAACGGACTCCCGCGGCAAGGGCGGAATGCCCCCCCGTCATTCCCGCGCGGGCGGGAAGCCCGACAACGGAGCCCACGATACGAATCACGTAACGGGCCTGTTCTCGGGGTTCCGGGTCGGGGCGGTCGCCCCGCCCGGAACGACGGGGTTCAGCCGCGGCCGCCGGTGCGGAAGTGGCCCACCAGCTCCTTGAGCTCCTCCACCAGGCCGCTGAGCTCCTCGGCGGAGGCGGTGAGCTGGCTGGCATCCTCGGAGGAGCGGTCGGCGATGGTGGCGATCTCGGTGACGTTGCGGTTGATGTCCTCGGCCACGGAGGTCTGCTCCTCGGCGGAGGAGGCGATCTGGTCGTTCATGCCGTTGATCTTCGAGACCGACTGGGCGATCCGCCCCAGGCTGGCCTCGGCCTCGCCCGCCTTGGCCACGGTGCTGTTCGCCCCCTCCCGGGTCTCCTGCATGGAGCCGGCCGCGTCCCGGGCGGCGCTCTGGAGCTTCTCCACCGTCTCCCGGATCTCCTGGGTGGAGTCGTGGGTACGGGTGGCCAGGGTACGCACCTCGTCGGCGACCACGGCGAAGCCGCGACCGGCCTCCCCGGCCCGCGCCGCCTCGATGGCGGCGTTGAGCGCCAGGAGGTTGGTCTGCTCGGCGATATCGCGGATGACGTCGAGGACGCTGCCGATGGACTCGCTGTCCTGCTCCAGCCGCTGCATGACCTCGGCGGACCGGTTCACCTCGTCGGCCAGCTTGCGGATGGCCTCCATGGAATCACCCACCACCCGGCGACCGTTGCCGGCCTCGCCGTCCGCGTCAGTAGCCGCCTCGGCGGCCTGGGTGGCGTTGCGTGCGACCTCCTGGACAGTGGTGGCCATCTCGTTCATGGCGGTAGCCACCTGGTCGGTCTGGTTCTTCTGCTGCTGCACGCCCTCGTCGGTCCGCTGGGCCACCTGGGCGGTCTGGCTGGCAGTGGAGGCCAGCCGGTCCACCGCCTGCGCCACCCGCTCCACCAGCTCGTGGATCCGGGCGGTGAAGGCGTTGAAGGCGTGGGCCAGTTCACCCACCTCGTCCCGGGAGTGGACCTCCAGTCGGGCGGTGAGGTCCCCCTCGCCCTCCGCGATATCGGTCATGGCCCGGGCGGTCTTCTGCAACGGCTGGCTGATGGAACGGCCGGAGAACCAGGCAACGCCGGCGCCGGCGATGAGGCCGATGAGCACCATGATCAGGACAAAGCTGCCCACGGCCGCGACCTCGGTGCGCAGCTCCCCGCCAATGGTCTCGATGCGCTCGCGCTGGCTGTCCACCAGTGCCTGGGTCTCCTCGTCGATACGCTCGATGAGGGGACCCAGATCCTCGCGCAGGATGCGCACGTCGGTCCGCCAGGAGTCCCCTTCCTGGATGGCGAGCAGCTCCTCGTAGTTGCTGAAGAACTCCTCCCGCAGCTGCCGGAATTCCTCGAGGGCCATCTCCTGCTCGAAGGTGTAGAGGTCGGAGTAGGCCTCCAGCTCCTCGAGCTTGTCCACCGTCCCCTGCCGATAGAGTTCCACCTCCTGCTGGGCACTCTCGCCGCGGAAGGCGAGGAAGGCGCGCACGCCGTTCATGACGTTGGCCCACTGGTAGCGCAGGGACTGGAGCTCGTTGAGGAACTCCTTGCGCTGATCGGTGGCCGGCTGGTCCTCCTCCGACTGGACGGCCTCGGAGAGGTTCTGGAGCATCTGCTGGGAGAGGGGATTGATGTTGCGGGCGGCAAAGGCGACGCCGGGGAAGTTGGCCTCGTTGTCGTCGGGCAGCTCCAGCAGCTTGTCGCGATAGCTCAGGTACTCCTCGAAGGCCGATTCGATGGTCCCGATCCGCTTCGAGATATCATCGTCCTCGGCAACGGCCTCCATCCCCTTGAGCTCCTCGAGATCCCCTTCGACGGTCTCCACCGCCTCGTTGAAATCCTCGCGGAAGCGGTCCTCGCCGGAGAGGAGGTAGAAGCCCAGGGCGCTGTTGGCCTGGTCCAGGTGGTCCTTGAGGCCCAGGGAGGCGATGACCACCGGCTGGGCGCGGTCCACCACCTGGGTGACCTGGCTCTCGGTGCGCCAGAAGTTCACCAGGCTCACCGAGCCCACGGCGAAGAGGATCAACAGGATGATCCCGAAGCCCGCCCAGAGCTTGTGGCGAACCCGCATCCTCGACAGCAGATCGCGCATCTCTTCTCCCCCTTTCCCTTGCTTTTCTTATCGACGACGTTCTTCTCGTTGTATCCGGAAAGCGGCGCCCGGGACCGGAACTTGAGTCTTCGTTCTAGCGCGCCTCCTCGCCCAGGGGGATGGCCAGGCGCCGGGCCACCTCCTCGTAGGCCTCGATGACCCCCCCGAGATCCTGACGGAAGCGATCCTTGTCCAGACTCTCACCGCTCTTCGCATCCCACAACCGGCAGCCGTCGGGGGAGAACTCGTCTCCCAGCAGCAGCTCGCCGTGGAAGCGGCCGAACTCCAGCTTGTAGTCCACCAGGGTGATCCCGGCATCGGCGAAGAGGCCGGTGAGGACGTCGTTGACCTGCCGCGAGATCGCCTGCATGGGCTCGATCTCCTCGGCGCGGGCCCAGCCGAAGGTGACGATATGGGACTCGTTGATCATGGGATCCCCCATCTCGTCATCCTTGAGGAAGAACTCGAAGATCGGCGGCTCCAGTTCCCGACCGGGGGCGACCCCCAGCCGGCGGCAGAGGCTGCCGGCGGCGCGGTTGCGCACCACGCACTCCACCGGGAGCATCTCCAGCCGCTTGACCACCGATTCGTCGGCGCCGTTGAGCCCCTCGAAGTGGTTGGGGACGCCGGCGGCGGCGAGGTGGCGCATGAGGTGGGCGTTGAAGCGGTTGTTCACCTCGCCCTTGCGCGCCAGGGCAGCGCGCTTGGTACCGTCGAAGGCGCTGGCATCGTCCCGGAACTGCAGCACCAGGCGGTCGGGGTCGTCGGTGGCGTAGACGGTCTTCGCCTTGCCGGCATAGAGTTCTTCGCGCTTTTCCATGGTCTTCCCCGCTCGGGGTCTCCGCTGATGGTGTGAGTATGCGGGCCTCAGGCCACGGTAAGCCAGTCCAGCCCGGCCTCCTGATCGGCGATGTGGACGCCCTCCTCGTCGCCCAGGACCGCCCCCAGGGCGGCGCGGGCGAGTTCCGGGCGATTGTTCCGGTCCGAGAGGTGCATGGCGGCCACGGTGTTCAGCCGGGAGCGGTCCAGCCCGGCAAGGATGGCGGCGGCCTGGTCGTTGGCCAGGTGGCCGTGCTCCCCGCCGACCCGCGCCTTGAGCGGCGGCGGGTAGCTCCCCTGGCGCAGCATCTCCGGGTCGTGGTTGCACTCCAGCAGCAGGGCGTGGACCCCGCCGAGCATGGAGCGGATATGGGGCGTGCCGTGGCCGGCATCGGTCAACAGACCCAGGCGACGATCGCCGTCGGTGAAGACGAACTGCGCCGGCTCACGGGCATCGTGGGGGACGGGATAGGGCTCCACGCGCAGGTCGCCGATGGTCAGCGGCGCATGGCAGGAGAAGGTCTCCAGGTGGGGCAGCTCCCCCTGCCCATGGTCCCGCGCCGTGCCGGGGGTCATGCGGACGGTAAGGCCGTACCGCCGGGCCAGGGGGCCGACACCGCGGATATGGTCGCCGTGCTCGTGGGTGACCAGGATGGCGTCGAGGTCGCCGGCCTCCAGGCCCAGACGGCCCAGACGGCGCTCCGCCTCGCGCACGGAGAAGCCGCAGTCCACCAGGACCCGGGTCCGCCCCGCCTCCACCAGGGTGGCGTTGCCGCTGCTCCCGCTACCCAGGGAGGCGACCCGCATCTCAGAGGCGGTCCCCCAGGATACTCAGGATGCGGCGAGTCTCTTCGGCGCCCAGGGGATTGCCCTCGGCGTCGGTCACCCGCAGGTAGGCCGGCTCGCTGCCCTCCAGGAGCAGCTGACGCTCCCCTCCTCCCTCGCCCTCGACGTCGCGGACGCGGATGACCCGCTCCACCCGATCGCGCTCGACCACGGTGAAGCCCCCGGCCGCCAGGGCGGCGGTGAGCCGCGACCAGACGGTGTCGCGATCATCGTCGACGCGCAGACGCGGCGGATCATCGTCGGTCAGGCGAGAGCCGCGTTCCTGCTCTGGCTCTTCGTCCTCCATTTCATCGCGGGGTTCCGGCGGGAGCTGCAGCTTGCGCACGGCCTCGGCATCCAGCTGCTCGGCGCGGGCGATCTCGGGGAGGCGGTACTGAGACTCCGCCTCGGGCAGCTCCAGCTTTTCGGGGACCTCCAGCGGCGGCACCAGCTCGGCACGGGTATGTTCGGTGAGACGGCGGTCGCTGCCACAGGCAGTAAGGAGGAGGACCGCGACCAGGATCGGCAGGAGTGCGCTACGAGCCATATCAGAGGACACCGGTTTCACGCAGGGCCGCGCGGACTGTTTCATGGTACTCGTGGGCCAGCGGCACCAGGGGCAGGCGGATCCCCTCGCCCATGAGACCCATCTCGTAGAGGGCCCACTTCACCGGAATGGGGCTGGTCTGGCAGAAGAGCGCCCTGTGCAGCGGGCGCAGCCGGCCGTCCAGCTCGCGGGCGCGCTCCGCCTTGCCATGGCGGGCAGCCTCGCACATCTGGTGCATGAGCGCGGGGGCGACGTTGGCCGTCACCGAGATGTCGCCCTGGTAGCCGGCGATCATCGCCTCGCAGGCGGCGCCGTCCTCGCCGGAGTAGAGCTCCAGCCGGTCGCCGACCCGCTCCACCAGCTCCTGCACCCGCTCCTGGCTGCCGTGGGCATCCTTGAGGCCGACGATATTGCCGAAGGCCGCCAGCCGCTCCACCGTGTCGGTGGTCATGTCCACGCCGGTGCGGCCGGGGACGTTGTAGAGGATCTGGGGCACCGGTACCGCCTCGGCGATGGCGCGGAAGTGCTGGTAGAGACCTTCCTGCGGCGGCTTGTTGTAGTAGGGGGTGACCAGCAGGCAGGCATCCGCGCCGGCCTCCATGCCGCAGCGGGTGAGTTCGATGGCCTCGGCCGTGGCGTTGGCGCCGGTGCCGGCGATCACCGGGATCCGGCCGCGCACCAGCTCCACCACGCGGCGGACCACCTGGCAGTGCTCGTCGAAGTCCAGGGTCGCCGACTCGCCGGTGGTGCCCACGGCAACGATGGCGTCGGTCCCGTTGTCGAGGTGGAAGGCGACCAGGCGCTCCAGGGCGGCATGGTCCACCGACCCGTCGTCCGCCATGGGCGTGACCAGCGCGACCATGCTGCCGTGGAACATCCGATCTCTCCCGCTTGGCGCCGAATCTCGGCATGGTAGCGAGCCACCCGGCGGGTGACAAGGAAGGATCGGGCGAATACTCGCTACCACGGGCGCGGCCCGGTTTCCTCCGGCGACCGGTCCGGGGTGGGCCCGTTTTCCGCCACACCCGAAAGGCGCTACACTCGAATTCCCCTT
>JBKGYA010000049.1:0-12435 GCA_046546335.1 Thiohalospira sp.
GCCAGCGCATGAAGGGCTGGGAGTTGACGTTCTCGTCGTCCTTGGTGAAGTCCAGCCCACCGCGCAGGCCCTCGTAGCAGGCCCGGCCGTAGTTCTTGGCGGAGAGGCCGAGCTTGGGCTTGATGGTGCAGCCGAGCATGGGCCGGCCGTACTTGTCCATCTTGTCGCGCTCGACCTGGATGCCGTGGGGCGGGCCGTTGCAGGTGGTGACGAAGGCCAGCGGGACGCGCACGTCCTCCAGGCGCAGGGCGCGCACGGCCTTGAAGCCGAAGACGTTGCCCACCAGGGAGGTGAAGACGTTGACCACGGAGCCCTCTTCGAAGAGGTCCAGCGGATAGGCGATGAAGGCGTAGAAGGCCTCGTCGTCACCGGGGACGTCCTCGACCTTGTAGGCGCGGCCCTTGTAGTGGTCCAGGTCGGTGAGCAGGTCGGTCCAGACGGTGGTCCAGGTACCGGTGGAACTCTCGGCGGCCACCGCGGCGGCGGCCTCCTCGCGCGGGACGCCTTCCTGCGGCGTCACCTTGAAGACGGCGAGGAAATCGCTGTCCTTGATCGGATAGTCGGGCTCCCAGTAGGTCTCGCGGTAATCCTTGACTCCCGCCTCGTACTTTTTCGCCATGGCTTGGTCGTCCTCCGTTGCTTGGCTGGACACGCGGGCCGGGCCCGCGCGAGGGATTCCGTGGTCGACGGAACCGTCGATCCGGATGGAGGAACTCTAGCCGAGTTGCGGTATCAGGTGAACTCAATAATAATGATTGCACCAATAAAGGATACCTTATAGGTTGGATCGTGAAGCGAGTCACCTTTCGCCAGCTCCGGGTGTTCGAGGCCGTGGCCCGGCACCTCTCGTTCACCCGGGCCGCCCGGGAACTCCACCTCACGCAGCCCGCGGTCTCCATGCAGGTCAAGCAGCTGGAGGACTCCGCGGGGCTGCCGTTGTTCGAGCAACTGGGCCGTCGGATCCACCTCACCGAGGCGGGGCGGCTGATGCTCGACCACGCCCGCGCCATCGAGGAACAGATGGACGACCTGACCGCGGGGCTGGAGGCGCTGGGGGGAGTCCGCTCCGGCCTGCTGGACGTGGCGGTGGCCTCCACCGCCAACTACTTCGCCACCCGGCTGCTGGCGGAGTTCAACAAGCGCTTCGACGGGATCACCGTCCGCCTGGAGGTGACCAACCGCGCCGGGCTGCTCAACCAGCTCGCCGAGAATACCCGGGACATGGTCATCATGGGGCGACCGCCGGAGGACAGCGGCCTGGTGGCGGAGGCCTTCATGGAGAATCCCCTGGTGGTCATCGCCCCGCCGTCCCACCCCCTGGCCGGGCAGGGGCCGCTGCCCTTCGAGCGGCTGCGGGACGAGACCTTCGTCATCCGTGAGCAGGGTTCCGGCACGCGGATCGCCATGGAGCGCTACTTCGCCCGCCACGGCCTGGCGCTGCGCACCGGGGTGGAGATGTCCTCCAACGAGGCCATCAAGCAGGCGGTGGAGGCGGGGCTGGGGCTCGGGATCGTCTCCATCCACACCCTGGTCCTGGAACGGGAGGCGGGCCGGCTGACGATCCTGGACGTGGAGGACTTCCCCATCCTCCGCCACTGGTACCTGGTCTACCGCGAGGGCAAGCGGCTCTCCCCGGCGGCGGCCGCCTTCCGGGAGTTCCTGCTGGAGGAGGCGCCGGCCCTCATCGAACCGGCCTATTCGCCCCTGCCCTCGCCTCCGCCATCGGAGAGCGGCAGCAGGTAGTAGGTCGCCGCAAGGACGGCCCCGCCGAAGAGCAGGACCAGCGGGACCCGCCACCCGGCGGGCGCCAGCTGGGCGATGACCACCGCGCCGGTGAAGGCGATGGCGGCCACCCCGCCGTAGCGGGAGAGCGGCGGCGAGATGGGCGTGGCGCAGTGGCGGCAGCGGTAGGCCTCGGCCCGGCTCATGCCGCGGCCGAAGAGCAGGTCCACGGGACCCACCCGCCCGTGGCAGGACGGGCAGCGCCGCGGCAGCCGCGCGAGCCACCCGGCAACCCCGTGGCGGATCCCGGCGAATCGGATCCTGGGCAATCGCATCCTGGCAGTCCCTTCAGCTCGGCGGGCCGGCCATTCTTCTCGGCCCGCACGGATCTCCCTCCTCTGGTGGAAACCACGCTATCACGGGGCCCCCAATACAGCGACCCCCGGCTCCCGCTGGGGGAACCGGGGGTCGAACCCGGGCCGCGGGGGCCCGGGAGGGGCGGCTTCGCCCCTTACTTGACGCGCGGGTCGAGCTCGCCGGAGGCGTAGCGGTCCACCATGTGGATCAGCCGGGTCGGCTTGATCCTGGAGCCGTGGCCGGCGGAGCCGAAGGCCTCGTAGCGGGCCTTGCAGACCTCCTTCATGGCCGCGGTGGACTCCTTCAGGAACTTCCGCGGATCGAAGTTATCCTTGTTCTCGGCCAGGTGCTTGCGCACCGCGCCGGTGGAGGCCAGACGCAGGTCGGTGTCGACGTTGACCTTGCGCACGCCGTGCTTGATGCCCTCCTGGATCTCCTTGACCGGGACGCCGTAGGTCTCGGGCATCTCGCCGCCGTACTGGTTGATGACGTCCAGCCACTCCTGCGGGACGGAGGAGGAGCCGTGCATCACCAGGTGGGTATCCGGGATCCGGGCGTGGATCTCCTTGACCCGCTCGATGGCGAGGATGTCGCCCGTCGGCGGACGGGTGAACTTGTAGGCGCCGTGGCTGGTGCCGATGGCGATGGCCAGGGCGTCCGCGCCGGTCTGCTTGACGAAGTCGGCGGCCTCTTCCGGGTCGGTGAGGAGCTGGTCGTGGGAGAGGGTGCCCTCGGCGCCGGAGCCGTCCTCTTCACCGGCCTGGCCGGTCTCCAGGGAGCCCAGGCAGCCCAGCTCGCCCTCGACGGAGACGCCGACGGAGTGGGCCATCTCGACCACCTTGCGGGTGACCTCGACGTTGTACTCGTAGGTAGACGGGGTCTTCATGTCGGGCATGAGGGAGCCGTCCATCATCACCGAGGAGAAGCCGGACTGGATGGAACGCAGGCAGACGCCGGGCTCCGAACCGTGGTCCTGGTGCATGACCACGGGAACGTCCGGGTACTCCTCCAGGGCCGCCTCGATGAGGTGGCGCAGGAAGGGCTCGCCGGCGTACTTCCGGGCACCGGCGGAGCCCTGCATGATCACCGGACTGTCCACCTCGTGGGCGGCCTGCATGATGGCCTGGATCTGCTCCAGATTATTGACGTTGAAGGCTGGGAGGCCGAAGTCGTGCTCGGCCGCGTAGTCCAGCAGCTCGCGAAGGGAAATCAGGGCCATGTTGGACCTCCTTGGGCGTTATTGCGATCGAAGCGATTCTGGTGACCGGCTACGGGCCGATCAACCGATAGTCGACGGGGTCATGCCGGACCCTCGATGGGCGGCTCGTGCTCCCCGACCTTGATGATCTTCATGACGTTGGTGCCGCCGTGGATCCCCATCCGGTCCCCCTTGGTGAGGATCACGTGGTCGCCCTCGCGGACGGCGCCGCGGCGGAGCAGCTCCTCCACGGCCTCGCGATTGACCTGGTCGGCGTCGCCACCGCTGGGCTTGAAGCTCACCGGATAGACACCGCGATAAAGGGTGACCTTTCTACGTGTACGCACGTGCGGGGTCAAGGCGTAGATGGGGATGCCGGAGCTGATCCGGGACATCCACAGCGGCGTGGAGCCCGACTCGGTAAGCGACGCAATGGCCGCCACCCGCAGGTGGTTGGCGGCGTACATCGTCGACATGGCGATGGCCTCGTCGATCCGGGTGAACTCGCTGTCCAGCCGGTGCTCCGAGTGGGTCATCCGCCGCTGCTTCTCGGCCTCCTGGGCGATGCGGCCCATGGCGCCGATGACCTTGTCGGGGTAGTTCCCGGTGGCGGTCTCCGCGGAGAGCATCACCGCGTCGGTGCCGTCGAAGACGGCGTTGGCGACGTCGAAGACCTCGGCCCGGGTGGGCATGGGCTGGGTGACCATGGTCTCCATCATCTGGGTGGCCGTGATCACCGCCCGATTCCGGGTGCGCGCCTTCTTGATGAGGTCCTTCTGCACCGGCGGCAGGGCGGCGTCGCCGATCTCCACGCCGAGGTCGCCGCGGGCGATCATGATGGCGTCGGCGGCCTCGATGATCTCGTCGATGGCATCCAGCGCCTCGGCCCGCTCGATCTTGGCGACGATCCCGGCCTGACCGCCACCGGCGGCCTCCATGAGCTGGCGCGCCTCGTCGATGTCCGCGGCGGAGCGCGGGAAGGAGACGGCCAGGTAGTCGGCCTCGAACTCCGCTGCCAGCCGGATATCCTGGCGATCCTTCTCCGTCAGGGTGGGGGCCGAGAGGCCGCCGCCCTGGCGGTTGATCCCCTTGCGGTCGGAGAGGGTGCCGCCCACCACCACCTTGCAGTGGATCCGGCGGCCCTCCACCTCCTCCACCCAGAGGACGATGCGGCCATCATCGAGCAGGAGGGTGTCGCCGCGGCTGACATCGTCGGGCAGCGCCTTGTAGCCGATGCTCACCGCCTCCTGCGTGCCGGCGTGCTCCTCGAGATCGGCGTCCAGGGTGAAACGCCCCCCCTCCGCCAGCTCGATGGGGCCGTCGGCGAAGCACTCGATGCGGATCTTGGGCCCCTGGAGATCGGCGAGCACGCCCACCTGGCGGCCGTGGGCACGGGCACGGTTGCGCACCCGCTCCACCCGCTCGCGGTGCTCGTCGGGCTCCCCGTGGGAGAAGTTGATCCGGACCAGGTCGACCCCGGCCTCGATGATCCGGTCGATCATCTTGGGGTCGTCGGTGGCCGGACCCAGTGTGGCTACGATCTTGGTTCGTCTGGGCATACGCATGCGCGGTCTCCGGGGCCGCACGGGCCCCCTTGACCCTTACGCCTCCTTTGCGCGTTCCTCGAGGATGGCCACGGCCGGCAGGGTCTTGCCCTCCAGGAATTCCAGGAAGGCACCGCCGCCGGTGGAGATGTAGGAGACGCCGTCTTCCACGCCGTACTTGGCCACGGCGGCGAGGGTGTCGCCACCGCCGGCGATGGAGAAGGCGTCGGATGCGGCGATGGCCCTGGCCATGGCCTCCGTGCCCTTGCCGAACTGGTCGAACTCGAAGACCCCCACCGGGCCGTTCCAGACGATGGTGCCGGCATCCTTGAGCATGCCGTCGAAGCGGCCGGCGGTCTCCGGGCCGACGTCGAAGATCATGTCGTCGTCGGCGACGCCGTCCACCGGCTTCACCTCGGCGGGGGTGTTCTCGGAGAACTCCTTGCCCACGGTGACGTCGCTGGGGATCGGGATCTCGCCGCCGGCGGCCTTCGCCTGGTCCATGAGGCGCTTGGCCTCGCCCACCAGGTCCTCCTCGTAGAGGCTCTTGCCGATGTTGTAACCGGCGGCCTTGATGAAGGTGTTGGCGATGCCGCCGCCGACGATGAGCTGGTCCACCTTGGTGGAGAGCTGCTCCAGCACGGTGAGCTTGGAGGAGACCTTGGAGCCGGCGACGATGGCCACCATGGGCCGGCGCGGGTTCTCCAGGGCGGCGGCCAGGGAGTCCAGCTCGCGGCCCAGGAGCGGGCCGGCGCAGGCCATCGGGGCGAACTTGGCGACGCCGTGGGTGGAGGCCTGGGCGCGGTGGGCGGTCCCGAAGGCGTCCATGACGAAGACGTCGCAGAGGGCGGCGTACTTCTTCGCCAGCGCCTCGTCGTCCTTCTTCTCGCCCTTGTTGTAGCGGACGTTCTCCAGCAGGACCACCTCGCCGTCGGCGAGCTGCGGCTCGTTCTCGAGGTAGTCGGGGATGACGCGGACCGTCTCGCCCAGCAGGCCGGAGAGGTGGTCGGCCACCGGCTGGATGGAGTTCTCCTGGTCCGGCACGCCCTCCTCCGGGCGGCCCAGGTGGGACATGAGCATCACCTTCGCCCCGGCATCCTTGGCGTGGCGGATGGTCTCCAGGGAGGCGCGGATGCGGGTGTCGTCCCCCACCTTGCCGTCCTTGATGGGGACGTTGAGGTCCTCGCGGATCAGCACGCGCTTGCCGGCGAGGTCGAGATCGGTCATGCGGATGATGGCCATGTGTACCTCCTCAATAGTTGTGCTCGGGAGCCATTGGCGGGGGCCGCGCACGGCGACCCCGGCCGATGCCCCCCGCGGGGCGGGGTGGCCCGGAGGCCACCCCCGGAGCGCGCCCTAGTTCTTGGCGGCGTGCTCGGCCATGCGGAGCATGTTGCAGGTGTAGCCGTACTCGTTGTCGTACCAGGCGACGACCTTCACGAAGGTGGGGTCGAGCTGGATGCCGGCACCGGCGTCGAAGACCGACGGCGCGGTGGCGCCGCGGAAGTCGGTGGAGACCACCTTGTCGTCGGTGTAGTCCAGCACGCCCTTGAGCTCGCCCTGGGAGGCCTCCTTCATGGCCTGGCAGACGGCGTCGTAGTCGGCGTCCTTGTTCAGCTCGGCGGTGAGGTCCACCACGGAGACGTCGGAGGTCGGGACGCGGAAGGCCATGCCGGTGAGCTTGCCGTTGAGGTCGGAGAGGACCTTGCCCACCGCCTTGGCGGCCCCGGTGGAGGACGGGATGATGTTCTCCAGGATGCCGCGGCCGCCGCGCCAGTCCTTCTGGGAGGGGCCGTCGACGGTCTTCTGGGTGGCGGTGGCGGCGTGCACGGTGGTCATCAGGCCGCGCTTGATGCCGAACTTGTCGTGCAGGACCTTGGCCACCGGCGCCAGGGCGTTGGTGGTGCAGGAGGCGGCGGAGATCATGGTCTGGCCGCTGTAGTCGGTGTGGTTCACGCCGTAGACGAACATGGGGGTGTCGTCCTTGGAGGGCGCGGACATCACGACCTTCTTGGCGCCGGCGTCCAGGTGCTTCTGGGCGGTCTCGGCGGTGAGGAACAGGCCGGTGGACTCGATGACCAGATCGGCACCGATGTCGCCCCACTTCAGGGCGGCCGGGTCCTTCTCGGCGGTCAGGCGGATCTTCTTGCCGTCGACCACGAGGTTGTCGCCCTCGACGGAGACCTCGCCGCCGAAGCGGCCGTGGACGGAGTCATAGCGCAGCATGTACGCCAGATAGTCCGGCTCCAGCAGGTCGTTGACGCCGACCACCTCGAGGTTCGGGAAGTCCTTGGCGATGGCGCGGAAGACCATGCGGCCGATGCGGCCGAAGCCGTTGATACCAACCTTGATCGTCATTGCTCTCTACTCCTGATGCTGAAGTTTTGCTGGAAATCGGCCCGCCCCGGGCGTCTTCCTGCCCGGGGCGGGGCGGCGGCCCTCAGGCCAGCACGGACTTCACGGCCTCGACGACCTTCGGCGTGGTGAGGCCGAAGTGCTCGTAGAGGTCGCCGCCGGGCGCGGACTCGCCGAAGGTGTCGATGCCCACCGCCTTGCCGTCCAGGCCGATGTAGCGCGCCCAGTAGTCGGTGACACCGGCCTCCACGGAGACCCGGTTGCGGCAGCTCGACGGCAGGACCTTCTCGCGGTAGGCGGCGTCCTGGGCCTCGAAGCGCTCCACACAGGGCATGGAGACCACGCGCACCTTGCGATCCGAGAGCTCCTCGGCGGCGTTCATGGCGATCTCCACCTCGGAGCCGGTGGCGATGATGATGGCCTCGGGGTCGCCGTCGCAGTCGCGCAGCACGTAGCCGCCGCGGGCGATATCACCCAGCTGCTGGTTGTCGCGCGGCATGTGCGGCAGGCCCTGACGGGAGAGGCCCAGCGCCGAGGGGCCGTCGGTGCGCTCGATGGCACAGCGCCAGGCCACGGCGGTCTCCACGGCATCGGCCGGACGCCAGTAGTCGACGTTGGGGATGTGGCGCAGGCTGGCGTGGTGCTCCACCGGCTGGTGGGTGGGGCCGTCCTCGCCCAGGCCGATGGAGTCGTGGGTGAAGACGTAGATCACCCGCTGCTTCATCAGGCCCGACATGCGCACGCCGTTGCGGGCGTAGTCGGAGAAGATCAGGAAGGTGCCGCCGAAGGGCACGAAGCCGCCGTGCAGGGCGACACCGTTCATGATGGCGGCCATGCCGAACTCGCGGACGCCGTAGTGGATGTAGTTGCCATCCGAGACGGTGGCCGTGATGTCCTTGCAGCCCTTCCAGTCGGTGTTGTTGGAGCCGGTGAGGTCGGCGGAGCCGCCCAGGAACTCGGGCAGGGCCTCGGCGTAGCCGGTGATGGCCGCCTGGGAGGCCTTGCGGGTGGCGACCTTCTCGCCCTTCTCGGCCACCTGGTTGATGAAGGCCTCGGCCTTCTTCGCCCAGTCGGCGGGGAGGTCACCCTTGAGCACGCGGCGCTCGAACTCGGCGGCCAGCTCGGGGTTGGCCTTGCGGTAGGCCTCGAACTTCTCCTCCCAGTGCTTGCGCGCCTCGGCACCCTTGGCCTTGGCGTCCCAGGCGCTGTAGATCTCGTCCGGGATCTCGAAGGGGCCGTGCTCCCAGCCGATGTTCTTGCGGGTCTCGGCGATCTCGTCGTCGCCCAGCGGGGCGCCGTGGCAGTCGTGGCTGCCGCAGAGATTGGGGGCACCGAAGCCGATGACCGTCTTGGTGCAGATGAGGGTCGGCTTGTCGTTCACCGAGCGGGCCTCGCCGATGGCCTTCTTGATGGCCTCGGCGTCGTGGCCGTCCACGCCGCGGATGACGTGCCAGCCGTAGGCCTCGAAGCGGCCCGGGGTGTCGTCGGTGAACCAGTCCTCGACGTGGCCGTCGATGGAGATGCCGTTGTCGTCCCAGAAGGCCACCAGCTTGCCCAGGCCCCAGGTACCGGCCAGGGCGCACGCCTCGTGGGAGACGCCCTCCATGAGGCAGCCGTCACCCAGGAAGCAGTAGGTGTAGTGGTCGACGATGTGGTGCTCGGGGGTGTTGAACTGCCCGGCGAGCACCTTCTCCGCCAGGGCCATGCCCACGGCGTTGGAGATGCCCTGGCCCAGCGGCCCGGTGGTGGTCTCGATACCGGCGGTGTAGCCGACCTCGGGGTGGCCCGGGGTCTGGGAGTGGAGCTGGCGGAACTGCTTGATCTCCTCCATGGGCAGGTCGTAGCCCGTGAGGTGGAGGAGGGAGTAGATCAGCATGGAGCCGTGGCCGTTGGAGAGGACGAAGCGATCGCGGTCCGCCCAGGAGGGGTTGGCCGGGTCGTGCTCCATGAAGTCGTTCCAGAGGACCTCGGCGATGTCGGCCATCCCCATGGGAGCGCCGGGATGGCCCGACTTGGCCTTCTGCACCGCGTCCATGGAAAGGGCGCGGACGGCGTTGGCTAGATCTCTGCGGGTCGGCATGTGGCTTCTCCTGCAAGCTTGGTCAAAGGGGTCGCACTCACGCGGGCGCCCTGCTCGGGGCAGCTACCGCGACTTCACCCAACCACTTGAACCAGTTAATGAATTCGGAACCGGGCGCCGGTCCGGACAGGCGCCCCCTGGGGATTTTTGAGCCGGCAATTCTCCCCTATCGGCGCGGTTAAGGCAATAAAGAACCGGGCGTCCCGGAATCACGGCCCTGGCGGGCCCACGCCGGCCTCCACCAGCGCCTGCCGCAGCTCCGCCGCCGCCGGCTCCGCCTGCTCCAGGATGGTCTCGACGCGGTGGAAGTGGAGCAGCCGCACCCCGGCGACATTCGGGCGGATGAGGATATCCGGCTCGCCACTGCGCAGGCGCTCGGCGATGAGCGCCTGCTGCATGACCTCGAAGGTCTTGAAGAGGATCTCGCTCCAGCCCGGAGTCCCGTCGCCGGGGGACGCCTCGCGACTCCCCGAGACATCCACCGCGACCACCACATCGTGGCGCCCCCGGAGGCGGTCGAAGGGCAGCGGATTGGAGGCACCACCGTCGATGAGCAGGCGCCCGTCCCGGCGCACCGGCGGGAAGAGGCCCGGGACCGCCATGCTCGCCCCCACCGCCTGGAACAGATCCCCCTCGTCCAGGATGACCGTCTCGCCGGTCCGGTAGTCGGTGGCCACCACCTCCAGGGGGATGGCCAGGTCCGAGAAGGTCCGCGCCTCCACCTTCTCCTTGAGGAATTCCAGGAAGCCCCGGGACTGGATGACGCCGCCGTCTTCGCCGCCGAGCTGCAGGAAATCCGCCAGGGTCAGGTCGCCGCCGGGGCGCATGAGCCGGGAGAGGGCGTCCAGCTCGGAGCCGCCGAACTCGGCGAAGATGGCCCGGATCTCCTCGGCGGAGAGGCCGGCGGCGTAGAGGACCCCGATCACGGCGCCGATACTGGTGCCGGTGATGCGATCCGGCTTGTGTTCGAGGTCGTCGAAGACCTCCAGCATGGCGATATGGGCCAGCCCCGCGGCCCCGCCGGAACCCAGGGCCAGTCCCACCGAGATCGGTGGCCGCTGTCCCGCCGCCTCCGCGGGCGCTGGCGGCAGTCCCAGGGCCAGGACGAGCAGCAGGCTGAACAGGATACGCATGGCGACTCTCCGCGGGAGGGGCCCGGTGGGCGGGCAGCCATTCTCCGCCCGGGTGGACGGGGCGGCAACAGGGCGTGCGCGTACTGGCTCCGGGAAGGACTCGCGGTCGGTGCAGGTCCCGGATACCCGATCGTCGGCAGCAGGGATGCTGCCGTCGAGCCGACAGGGACGTCTTCACGGCGTATCGGGTATCCGGGACCTGCACCGGCCGCCCCCGAGTATGCGGACGCCGGGGGCGGCGAGCGCGGACTGGTCCGGAACCGGCCCGTTGTGGTTGACTGTCCCGCCCCCTCCCACCCGACGACGGACGCACCATGAACAACGCCGATCTCATCCGCCGCGACCTCGACGTCCTGTGGCACCCCTGCACCCAGATGAAGGACCACGAGTCCAACCCGCCGGTCCCCATCAAGCGCGGCAGCGGCGTCTGGCTGGAGGACTACGACGGCCGGCAGTTCATCGACGCCGTGAGCTCCTGGTGGGTGAACCTCTTCGGCCACGCCAATCCGCGCATCAATGCCCGGGTCCGGGAGCAGATGGAGCGGCTGGAGCACGTCATCCTCGCCGGCTTCTCCCACGAGCCGGTGGTGGAGCTCTCCGAGCGGCTGGTGGACCTCACCCCGGAGGGCCTCACCCGCGCCTTCTACGCCGACAACGGCTCCTCGGCCATCGAGGTGGCGCTGAAGATGAGCTTCCACTACTGGCTCAACCGCGGCCAGTCGCAGAAGACGCGCTTCGTGGCGCTCACCGGCTCCTACCACGGCGAGACCCTGGGGGCGCTGTCGGTGGGCCACGTGCCCCTCTACCGCGAGACCTACGGCCCGCTGCTGCTGGAGGCCATCCACGCCCCCTCCCCCGACTGCTACCACCGCGAGGCCGGCGAGGACTGCGCCGAATACGCCGAGCGCCAGTTCGCCGAGATGGAGCGGATCCTCGCCGAGAACGCCGACGAGGTCTGCGCCGTGGTGGTGGAGCCGCTGGTGCAGTGCGTGGGCGGCATGCGCATGCACGACCCGGTCTACCTCCAGCGGCTGCGGGAGGCGTGCGACCGCTACGGCATCCACCTCATCGCCGACGAGATCGCCGTGGGCTTCGGCCGCACCGGGACCATGTTCGCCTGCGAGCAGGCCGGGATCAGCCCCGACTTCCTGTGCCTCTCCAAGGGGCTCACCGCCGGCTACCTGCCCCTGGCCGTGACCCTGACCACCGAGGACGTCTACAGCGCCTTCTACGACGACTTCGACAACCTCACCGCCTTCCTCCACAGCCACAGCTTCACCGGCAACCCCCTGGGCTGCGCCGCCGCCCTGGCGACCCTGGACATCTTCGCCGACGACAACGTCATCGAGGCCAACCGGCGCAAGGCGCAGGTCATGGGGGATGCCATGGCCCCCCTCAACGACCACCCGAAGGTCGCGGAGGTCCGCCAGACCGGGATGATCCTCGCCGCCGAGATGAGCCCCGACCCGGCCCGCCGCACCGCCTACCCCTGGCAGGAGCGCCGCGGCCTCCACGTCTACCGCCACGGGCTGGAGAACCGCGCCCTGCTGCGGCCCCTGGGCAACGTCGTCTACCTCATGCCGCCCTACGTCATCACCGAGGAGGAGATCCACCACCTGGCGAGAGTGGCCACCGAGGGCATCGACATCGCCACCCGGGACTGAGACCGTGCCCACCCCGCGCATCCACGTCCCCGGCCCCCTGGAGGCGGGCAGCGAGATCGACCTCCCCGAGGGGGCGGTGCGCCACCTGGGCCGGGTCCTGCGCCTGCGCGCCGGGGCGACCGTTACCCTCTTCGACGGCCGCGGGGGCGAATACACCGCCACCCTCACCGCCCTGGACAAGCGCAGCGGCGCCGCCCGGGTGGAGGCCTTCGACCCGGTGGAGCGGGAGTCGCCCCTGGCGCTGGAGCTGGTCCAGGGGGTCGCCAAGGGCGAGCGCATGGACTTCGCCATCCAGAAGGCGGTGGAGCTGGGGGTGACCCGGATCGTGCCGGTCCTCACCGAGCGCGGGACCTTCGTGGTCAACGGGGCGGAGCGGTTCATC
>JBKGYA010000050.1:0-12370 GCA_046546335.1 Thiohalospira sp.
GCCCGCTCCAGCAGGCGCTGCCGGCGCTCGCCGGCCGCCGGATCGGCCAGGGCGGCATCCACCAGGGAGGCGCCGGGGTAGCGGTTCTCGTCCACCAGGACCGTGCGTGCCCCGCCCTCGGCGGCGCGTGCCGCGGCGGCCAGCCCCGTGGCGCCGGCCCCTACCACCAGGAGGTCGCAGTGCTCGGTGGAGCGCGGCCAGCGCGCCGGTGCCGACGCCGGGTCCACCTCCCCCAGCCCCGCCAGGTGGCGGATGAGCCGCTCCCAGAAGGGGAACAGGGAGCGCGGGGTATGGAAGGCCTTGTAGTAGAAGCCCACCGGCAGCAGTCGGCCCAGTCGGTCCAGCAGGGCGGCGCGATCGGCGGCCAGGCCGCCCCGGGTATTCACCGCCCGCAGGTCCATGCCCTCCCGCAGCGGCGTGACATCGGCCCGCAGATGGGGGTCGACGCCGTCGGTGACCAGGGCATTGATGTCGCGGTCGGCGGCGGAGAGGACCCCGCGCCGGCGGTGGTACTTGAAGCTCCGCCCCAGGGTGGTCACGCCGTTGGCCAGCAGGGCGCTGGTGACGGTATCGCCCTCGAGGCCGACATGAGCATGGCCCTCGAAGCGGAACTCCCGGGGATGGTCGCGCTCCAGCCACTCCCCGGGGCGTTCGGGCAGGCGCCTAGCCATGGAGCACCTCCCCCGCCGGAGCGACGGTCCCGAAGTGGTCGGTGGCGGTATTGCGCTCGGCGATGTACCAGGTGCCGCTGGGGGCATGGAACCACCACTCGCGCTGGGTGCCGGGGGCGCCGGCGCGGTGGAAGACGGCCCGGCCCCAGTCGGCATCACCGGTGGTCTCGGGGTCGGGCAGCGGATGGACGGCCCCGCCGTAGACGAATTCGTCCACGGGGCGCTCGCCGAGGTCGGGGGTCGGGATCCGTTTCATGGCTCAGTGTCCGATGGAGGCGGCCCCGCGCTCGCCCACCGGCCGGAAGCGGGCGAAGCGATCCAGGGCAAAGGGGTGGATGAGTCCGGGCTCGCGGTCCCGGGCGACGGTCTCGGCCAGGGTGCGACCGGCCACCGGGGTGGCCTTGAAGCCCCAGGTCCCCCAGCCGGCGTCCAGATAGAGTCCGGCCAGGGGGGTCCGGCCCATGATCGGGGCGAAATCCGGGGTCATGTCCGCCATGCCGCCCCACTGGCGCATGACCTTGACCCGCCCCAGGAAGGGGAAGAGGTCCAGGAGGTGATCGGCCAGGTCTTCGACGAATCCCAGGGTGGAGCGGGTGGAGTGGAGCTCCATGGGGTCCAGGGCCGATCCCATGACCAGCTCCCCGCGGGAGGACTGGGAGACATAGACGTGGAGGTCGCCGGAGACGATGACCGTGTCCAGCCACGGCTTCATCGGCTCGGTGACCGCCGCCTGCAGCGGATGGATCGTGATGGGGGTGTCGAAGCCGGCCATCTCCGTGATCCGGGGGGTGTAGCCGGCCACCGCCGAGACCACTGCGCCTGCCCCCACCCGGCCGCGGGGGGTCTCGACCCCGGTGACCCGATCCCCCTCCACGGTCAGGCCGGTCACCGGGGTGCGCTGGTGGATCTCGGCGCCCCGGGCCGCGGCGGAGCGGGCGAAGCCCCAGGCCACGGCATCGTGGCGGACCACGGCGCCCGGGGCGTGGTGGAGGGCACCCAGGACCGGCCGTTCGCCGCCGCACGCCAGATCGATCTCGGGGCAGGCGGCGGCGACGGCCTCGGGCCCCACCACCTCGCTGGCCACACCCAGTTCTTTGTTCACCTCCGCACGGCGGCGCAGCGTCCGCAGGGTGCCGTCGCTGTGGGCGAGGGTGTAGTGGCCGCGGTTGGAGTAGAAGAGGTTGATGTCCAGCTCCGCGGAGAGCTCCTCGAACAGCCGGACGCTCTCGGCGTAGAAGCGGACCCCCTCGGGGGTGAGGTAGTTGGAGCGGACGATGGTGGTGTTGCGCCCGGTATTGCCGCCGCCGATGTAGCCGGCCTCCAGCACCGCCACGTTGGTGATCCCGTGGTCCCGGGCCAGGTAGTGGGCGCAGGCGAGGCCGTGGCCGCCGCCGCCGATGACGACCACATCGTAGTGGTCGCGCAGCTCCCCCTCGGGGGGGAAGAAGCGCGGTTCCGGCCGACGGCTCAGGGCGCGGCGGAGGAGGCGATGGGGCATGGTGGTTCCACTCCAGAGCAACTTTGTTGACTCAAAGAATGGTCCCGGTCTGGTTGCCTGTCAAGCGCGGACTTTTCCTGAAAAGAAACATTGCCGTTCACGGCGGTTGCGCCCCCTTTGCTATACTCCCGCCCTCACGCCAAGGGGGTCACCATGACCGACGACACCGCCAAGCCCTGGGGAGGGCGCTTCGACGAGCCCACCGACGCCTTCGTGGAGGCCTTCACCGCCTCGGTGGGCTTCGACCGTCGCCTCTACCGCGAGGACATCGCCGGCTCCATCGCCCATGCGCGCATGCTCGCCGACCAGGGGGTCATCGCCGCCGACGAGGCGGAGACCATCGTCGCCGGCCTGGAGGCCATCCGGGGGCGGATCGAGGCCGGCGGGTTCCAGTGGCGGGTGGACCTGGAAGATGTCCACATGAACATCGAGGCGGCGCTTACCCGCGAGGTGGGGGACGTCGGCAAGAAGCTCCACACCGGCCGCTCGCGCAACGACCAGGTGGCCACCGACCTGCGGCTGTGGCTGCGCGGCCAGGTGGACGCCATCGCCGGCGAGCTGGCGCGCCTCCAGCGCGGCCTCATCGAGGTGGCCGAGCGCGAGGCGGAGACCATCCTCCCCGGCTTTACCCACCTGCAGACGGCGCAGCCGGTGACCTTCGGCCACCATATGCTGGCCTGGTTCGAGATGCTCCACCGCGACCACCAGCGGCTGCTGGACGCCCGGGAGCGGCTCAATGTCTCGCCCCTGGGCGTGGCGGCGCTGGCGGGGACCACCTATCCCGTGGACCGCGAGGCGACGGCCCGCGCCCTGGGCTTCGACGGCGTGGCCGCCAACTCCCTGGACGCCGTCTCGGATCGCGACTTCGCCCTGGAGTTCTGCTCCGTGGCGGCCATCTGCATGACCCACCTCTCGCGCATGGCCGAGGAGATGGTCCTGTGGAGCTCGGCGCAGTTCGACTTCGTCGACCTCGGCGATGCCTTCTGCACCGGCTCCTCCATCATGCCCCAGAAGAAGAACCCCGATGTCCCCGAGCTGGTGCGCGGCAAGACCGGCCGGGTCAACGGCCACCTCTTCGCCCTGCTCACCCTGATGAAGTCCCAGCCGCTGGCCTACAACAAGGACAATCAGGAGGACAAGGAGCCGCTGTTCGACGCCGTGGACACCCTCGCCGGCAGCCTGCGCGCCTTCGCCGACCTGGTCCCGCGCATGACCGTGAAGGCGGAGAACATGCGCGAGGCGGCCCGGCGCGGCTACGCCACCGCCACCGACCTGGCCGACTACCTGGTCCGCAAGGGGGTCGCCTTCCGCGACGCCCACGAGGTCGTGGGCCGCGCCGTGCGCCACGGGATCAGTACCGGCCGCGACCTCGGCGAGATGGAGCTGGCCGAGCTGCAGCGGTTCTCCGACGCCATCGGGGCCGACGTCTTCGAGGTCCTCACCCTGGAGGGCTCGGTGGCCGCCCGGGACCACATCGGCGGCACCGCCCCGGCCCGCGTGCGTATCGCCGCCGCCGAGGCGCGGCAGCGGCTGGAGCGGCTCGCCGCCGACTGAGGGGCCCCCGCCGGGGGAGGGACGCCGGGAGGGGCGGGCGCGGGAACCCGGCAGGGGCTCGGGATGTCCCATTCGGCGTTCGCCGCGTGCCCGGTGAGGGCATTTGCGCTATATTCGTCCATCAGAATATCCTTGTGGGCGCCCCGGCGCCGACCGGAACCTCAGGGAGGAACCATGCCGCCACGTACCTTGCCCCTGCTCCTGCTGATCGCCCTCCTCCCCGCCGCCTGCGGTGAGGGCGGTCAGGAGGAGGGCGCCGAAGACCGGGAGGAGACCGCCAAGGACGAGGACCCCCGGGTGGTCCGGACCGTCACCGTGGAGGCCGGGGAGCAGGCGGCCTGGTCGCTGGTGGGGACCGTTCGCGCCCGCCACGAGGCCGAGCGCGGCTTCCGTGCCGGGGGCGAGCTCGTCGAGCGGATGGTGGATGCCGGCGAACACGTCCGGGAGGGCGACCCCCTGGCCCGCCTGGATGACAGCGACCGGCGGCGCGAGCTCGAGGCCGCCCGCGCCGGCCTCACGGAGGCGCAGGCGCGTGCCGACTACGCCCGCGCCGAGGCGGAACGCGTCGCCGAGATGGTGACCACCGACAACGTCTCCGAGCAGGAGCACGACCGGGCCGAATCCGAGGCGGCGGCGGCGGAGGCGGCCCTGCTGGCCGCCCGCGCCGAGCGCGACCTGGCCGCCGAGCGGCTCGCCTGGACCACCCTCCGGGCCCCGGCGGATGGCACCGTCATGGAGGTCCTGGCCGAGCCCGGCGAGGTGGTGGGGACCGGTGAGCCGGTGGTCCGCTTCGCCCACGGGGCGCGGGAGGTGGAGGTATCCATCCCCGGGATCCGCCGCGAGGGGGCGGTGGAGACCGCCCGCCTCCCCGGCGGCGAGGCGGTGGAGCTGCGCGATCTGGCCGCCGGGGCCGACCCGGCCACCCGGACCTGGCGCGCCCGTTACACCCTCCCCGACGACGCCGACGACCGCCCCCTGGGCAGTACCGTGCGCCTGACGTTCCAGCCCGAGGAGGAGGTGGTCCGCATCCCCGTCGGCGCACTGGCCGACCGGGGCGAGGGTACGGCGGTCTGGGCCGTGGAGGACGGCGCCGTGGAGCGCCGGCCGGTGGAGGTGGTCGCCACCGGCCAGGAGACCGCCGAGGTCCGCGGCATCGAGCCCGGGGTCGAGGTGGTGGCCGCCGGGACCCATACCCTGCAACCGGGCCAGCCGGTCCGCGTGCGTTCGGGGCGATAGGCCATGGCCGGTTTCAACCTCTCGGCGCTCGCCGTCCGCCAGCGCGCCGTCACCCTCTACTTCCTCCTGGCCGCCGCCATCGCCGGCGCCTGGGCCTTCGTCGATCTCGGCCGCGCCGAGGACCCCGCCTTCACGGTGAAGGTCATGGTGGTCCAGGCCAGCTGGCCCGGGGCCACCGCCGAGGAGATGCAGGACCAGGTGGCCGACAAGCTGGAGCGCCGGATCATGGAGGTCCCCTGGCTGGACCGGGTGGAGACCACCACCCGCCAGGGCGAGGCGACCCTCAAGGTCACCTTCGAGGAGAACACCCCCGCCGACGAGATCGAGGACCTCTTCTATCAGGTACGCAAGCGCGCCGGCGACGAGGAGGCCAATCTCCCCGACGGGGTGCGGGGCCCCTTCTTCGACGACGACTTCTCCGACGTCTACTTCTCCCTCTACGCCGTGAAGTCCCCCGACCTGCCGCTGCGCCAGGTCACCCGGGAGGCCGAGGAGATCCGCGGCCACCTGCGCCGGGTGGAGGGGGTGAAGAAGGTCGATCTCATCGGCGAGCGGGAGCAGCGGATCTTCGTGGAGTTCGACCACGACCGGCTGGCTACCCTGGGGCTCTCCGCCGGGCAGTTCCGGGAGGCGCTGGCCGAGGACAACGCCGTCGTCCCCTCCGGCCTCATCGAGAGCGACGGCCCGCGGATCCATCTGCGCCCCGAGGCCGATCTCGACAGCCTGGACGCCATCCGGGATACCGCGGTGGCCGGCGAGGACGGTCGCCTGGTGCGGGTGGGCGATGTCGCCGAGGTCCGCCGCGGCCACGCCGAGCCGCCCTCCTTCATCGCCCGCAGTGACGGCGAGGAGGCGGTGCTGCTGGGCGTGGTCATGGAGGAGGGCCACAACGGCCTGGACCTGGACGCGGCGCTGGCCGACTTCGAGGCGGAGCAGCGCGACCACCTGGCCGCCGGCGTGGCCATGGAGAAGGTCTCCAACCAGGCCAACGCCATCCGGCTGGCGGTGGACGAGTTCGAGGTGAAGTTCCTGGTGGCGGTGGTGGTGATCTCCCTGGTGGGCTTCCTTGCCCTGGGGCTGCGCGCCGGCCTGGTGGTGGCGCTGGCGGTGCCGCTGACGCTGGGGATCACCTTCCTCATCATGCAGCTCACCGGCCGCAATCTCGACCGCATCACCCTGGGCGCGCTCATCCTCTCCCTGGGCCTGCTGGTGGACGACGCCATCATCGCCATCGAGATGATGCTGGTGAAGCTGGAGGAGGGGTTCGACCGGATCGCCGCCGCCGCCCAGGCCTGGAACATCACTGCCGGCCCCATGCTCGCCGGCACGCTGGTCACCGTGGCCGGCTTCATCCCCATCGGCTTCGCCGAGTCGCGGGTGGGCGAGTACGCCGGCAACATCTTCTGGATCCTCGCCTTTACGCTGATCACCTCCTGGGTAGTGGCGGTGGTCTTCACCCCCTACCTGGGCGTGAAGCTGCTGCCAAAGGTCGAGCCCCACCCCGGCGGGGCGGACGAGCTCTACGACACCCCCAACTACCAGCGCCTGCGCCGGCTGGTGACCTGGTGCGTGGACCACCGCCTCATCGTCGGCGGGTTCACCACCCTGCTCATGGTGGCGGCGATCCTGGGCATGCGCTTCGGCGTGGAGCAGCAGTTCTTCCCCACCTCCGACCGACCGGAGCTGCAGGTGGACGTCCAGCTCCCCCAGGGCAGCTCCATCGCCGCCACCCGCGAGGTGACCGAGGAGGTGGAGGCCTTCCTCCGGGAGGCCGACGAGAGCGAGCACGTGGCCACCTACATCGGTCGCGGCTCGCCGCGCTTCTTCCTCGCCCTGGACCCGGAACTGCCCGACCCGGCCTTCTCCAAGATGGTCGTCCGCACCGGCGGCAAGGAGGAGCGCCAGCGCCTGCAGGAGAAGGTCCAGGAGCGGGTGGCCGAGGGCGCCTTCGCCGATGCCCGGGTGCGCGCCCATCCGCTGCTCTACGGCCCGCCGGTACCGTGGCCGGTGACCTTCCGGGTCATGGGCCCCGACGTGGACAAGGTCCGCGGCATCGCCGAGCGGGTGCGCGAGCGCATCGCCGACCACCCCAGAACCACCCAGGCCCATGCCGAGTGGGGCGAGCGGGTCTCCGCCGTGCGGCTGGACTGGGACCGCCAGCGCCTGCGCCTGCTGGGGCTCACCCCGCAGGCGGTGGCCGAGCAGGTCCAGGCCGCCACCGACGGCGTGCCCGCCGCCGAGATCCGCGAGGACATCCGGACCGTGGACCTGGTCACCCGCATGGATCCCGAGGGCCGCCCGGACCTCGACCGCCTGGGCAGCCTGGTCATCGAGACCGGCACCGGCGAGCGCCTGCCCCTGGAGCAGGTGGCCGACCTGGAGGTGGTCCAGGAGGAGCCGGTCCTCAAGCGGCGCAACCGCACCCCCACCATGGAGGTCAACGCCGAGATCCAGGGCGACGTGCAGCCCCCGGACGTGACCGCCGAGATCGATCCCACCCTGGACGCGGTCCGCGCCGACCTGCCCCGGGGCTACCGCGTGGAGGTGGGTGGCTCCGTGGAGGAGAGCGGCAAGGCGCGCGCCTCCATCGCCGGCATGATCCCGGTGATGGTGGGGGTGATGGTGACCCTCATCATGCTCTCCATGCGCAGCTTCCCCGGCACCATCATGACCCTGCTCACCGCGCCGCTGGGCCTCATTGGCGCCGTGGCCGGCCTGCTGCTGGCCGACCGGCCCTTCGGCTTTGTCGCCACGCTCGGCCTCATCGGCCTGGCCGGGATCCTCATGCGCAACACCCTGATCCTCGCCGGCCAGATCCAGGCCAACCAGCAATCGGGCATGGACGACTACAACTCGGTCATCGAGGCCACCCTGCGCCGCGCCCGGCCGGTGGTCCTCACCGCCCTGGCCGCGGTGCTGGCCTTCCTGCCCCTGACCACCTCCACCTTCTGGGGCCCGCTGGCAGTGGTCCTCATCGGCGGGGTCACCGTGGGCACGGTGCTGACCCTGCTCTTCCTCCCGGCCCTCTACGCCCTCTGGTTCCGCGTCCACCCGCCGGCCGGGGCCTGACGGTGATCGGTTTCGCCAGGGGTGCTAGCCTGAATCCAGCGACATAGCCGGAGGCGCAGATGGCGAGTGACAAGGAGGAGACGGCAGCGCTCCTGGCACGCCTGCCGGAGGATAGCAGCTACGAGGATATCCAGTACCACCTGTACGTCCTCGAGAAGGTCCGACGCGGCGAGGAGCGGGCCGCAGCGGAAGGCAGTCTGGACAGCGCACAGGCAAGGGAGCGCCTGAGTCGATGGACCGGGAAATAAGGTGGTCCCCCGAGGCCCTGGAGGATGTGGAAGCCATCGCCGAATGGGTGAATCGGGATTCGCCGGTTCACGCCGGAAGTCTGGTCGAGCGATTCATGGGGGCCGCGGAATCACTGGCCAGGAATGCGGAGAGGGGTAGAAAGGTCCCCGAGCTTCAGGACCCTGCCTGCCGCGAATTGTTCGTCCAGAGTTACCGTCTCATCTACCGCGTCGACAGGGCAGCCATTCTCATCCTGGCCGTGGTTCACGGGCGTCGTCTGCTCGACGGGATGGAGGAACGCCTGGGCGGCTGAGTTCGCCGATCGAGAGCTCCAGGCGGTCGGTCAGCGCTGACAGGCCCGTCCCCGCCCGTTATCCTGAGCGCCATACTCACCCATTAGTGGAGCCGGGAGGCGCCGTGGCCGAGATCATCAACCCCTACGCCGATGAGGGGCCGGAATCCAAGCACATCACGTTGCGGGCGCGCAGCGGGCAGGAGGTCTCCGCCGACTACACCCTGCAGGATCGGCGGGGGCGGCAGAGCGCGGCGGAGTACCTCTTCCACCTCTACTCCACCATCAAGGAGAAGATGGACGAGCCGGTGCTGGAGGCGGAGGCGCCGCCGCCGGACGACCAGGGCGCCATGCAGCGCATGATCCTCTACGTCGCCGGCGCCCACGACACCCTGTTCGGCACCTTCAACGCCCGCTCCGAGATGCCGGAGGACGAGCGCAACGAGTTCGTGGAGATCTTCCTCCTCGCCTGCGCCACGGTCATCGAGGGGCAGCGGATCACCGTCGACCTCCAGCGCGGCATCATCACCGGCGAGGCGGCCTGATCCGGGGGTGAGCCCGCCGTTCTGAACTGGTAGCCTGAGGCCATCTTCCGCTCCGGGAGCCGTTGTTCATGGAAGGCACCATCGATCTCCTCCGCCAGGTAGGCGAGATCCTCTGGACCCCGATCCTCCTGATCCTCCTGCTGGGGACCGGCCTCTTCCTCACCATCGGCCTGCGCTTCATGCCCCTGCGGCGCATCGGCTACGGCGTGCGCATGGTCATCGCCGGAACGCGCCACGACCAGCAGCGCGGCAGCGGCGACATCACCCCCTTCGCCGCCCTGATGACCGCCCAGTCGGCGACCATCGGCACCGGCAACATCGCCGGCGTGGCCACCGCCATCCACCTGGGCGGCCCCGGGGCCGTCTTCTGGATGTGGATTACCGCCCTGGTGGGCATGGCCACCAAGTACGCCGAGGCGGTGCTGGCGGTGAAGTACCGCGAGGTGGACGAGCGCGGCCGCTACGTGGGCGGGCCGATGTACTACATCCGCAATGGCCTGGGGCGTCGCTGGGGCTGGCTGGGGGGCGCCTTCGCCGTCTTCGCCACCATCGCCGCCTTCGGCATCGGCAATACCGTCCAGTCCAACTCCGTGGCCGACTCCCTGGAGACGGCGCTGGCGGTGCCCACCTGGGTGACCGGTCTGGTCATGGCCGGGCTGGTGCTGCTGGTGATCCTGGGCGGGATCCGCCGTATCGCCCGGGTGGCGGAGAAGCTGGTGCCGGCCATGGCGCTGCTCTATCTCGCCGCGGCGCTGATCATCCTCGCCCTCAACCTGGAGGCGGTCCCCGCCGGTCTTGCGACCATCGTCACCGACGCCTTCACCGGCACGGCCGCCACCGGCGGCTTCGCCGGGGCCGGGATCCTGCTCGCCGTCCAGTTCGGCGTGGCCCGGGGGCTCTTCTCCAACGAGGCGGGGCTGGGTTCGGCCCCCATCGCCCACGCCGCGGCGCAGACCGACCATCCGGTACGACAGGGCGTGGTGGGGATGCTGGGGACCTTCATCGACACCCTCATCGTCTGCACCATGACCGCCCTGGTCATCGTGACCACCGGCGTCTGGGAGAGTGGCGAAACCGGGGCCGGCCTGACCACCCTGGCCTTCGGTACCGGCCTGGGCATGGAGGGGGCCGGCGAGCTCATCGTCGCCTTCGGCATGGCCATCTTCGCCTTCTCCACCTCCCTGGCCTGGGCCTACTACGCCGAGCGCTGCGTGGAGTACCTGGGCGGGGTGCGCGGCCTCACCGCCTTCCGCCTCATCTGGGGGGTGGCGCTGTTCATCGGGGCCGTGGCCGGCCTGGAGCTCATCTGGGCGCTGGCCGATGTCACCCTGGCGCTGATGGCCATGCCCAACCTGGTGGCCCTGATGCTGCTGGCACCGGTGGTCTTCCGGATTACGCGTGAGTATTTTGAGAGGGTGGGCTGAGCGGGCCCACCGCGCAGTTGTCCGCCCGGGGCCAGCGCGACGGCCCCGATGCAACGCCAACAAGAGAGAGGATGTCTCGTGAGCGATAACAACGTGGAAGACCCCTACGATACCGATCACACGCCGGGTGATCGGAACATCAATCCCTTCGGGCTCGACCTGCACAACCCGGTGTTCATCGTCAGCGGCTTTCTGGTCGTCCTGTTCGTCATCCTGACCCTGGCGGCGCCGGGGCAGGCGAAGGAGATCCTGGACGGTGCCAAGACGTGGTCCATCGAGCAGTTCGACTGGCTCTTCCTCATCGGTGCCAACATCTTCCTGATCTTCATCATCGCCCTGCTCTTCCTGCCGGTGGGCCGGGTCCGCCTGGGCGGCCAGGATGCCAAGCCGGAGTTCTCCACCCTCTCCTGGTTCGCCATGCTCTTCGCCGCCGGCATGGGTATCGGCCTGATGTTCTGGGGTGTGGCCGAGCCGGTGGCCTACTACACCGGCTGGTTCGAAACGCCCCTGGGTGTGGAGGCCGAAACCGCCGAGGCACAGCGCCTGGCCATGGGTGCGACCATGTACCACTGGGGCCTCCACCCCTGGGCCATCTACGGGGTAGTCGCCCTCTCCCTGGCCTTCTTCGCCTTCAACAAGGGGATGCCGCTGACCATCCGCTCCGCCTTCTACCCGCTGTTCGGCGAGAAGGTCTGGGGGTGGCCCGGGGACGTCATCGACACCCTGGCGGTGCTGGCGACCATCTTCGGCCTGGCCACCTCCCTGGGGCTGGGGGCGCAGCAGGCGGCCTCCGGCCTGGGCGTGGTCACCGGCGGCGAGACCGGGTTGAACACCCAGATCGCCATCATCGTCGGCGTCACCACCGCCGCCCTGGTCTCGGTGGTCCGCGGGCTGGACGGGGGCGTGAAGGTCCTCTCCAACATCAACATGATCCTGGCGGGGATCCTGCTGTTCTTCATCATCGTGGTGGGGGCCACGGCGACCTTCTTCAGCACCCTCTTCACCACGGCGGCGGACTACGTCACCAGCTTCGGGGCACTGTCCAACCCCTTCGGGCGGGAGGACGAGACCTGGTTCCACGGCTGGACGGTCTTCTACTGGGCGTGGTGGATCTCCTGGTCGCCCTTCGTGGGGATGTTCATTGCCCGGGTCTCCCGCGGCCGAACCGTCCGCGAGTTCATCACGGCGGTGCTCATCGTGCCGACCCTGGTGACCCTGGTCTGGATGGCGGCCTTCGGCGGCAACGGCCTGGAGCAGGCGAGCCAGGGCGTCGGCGAGCTGGCCGAAGGGCTGGGCTCCGACGAGTCCCGGGCGATGTTCCAGATGTTCGCCGAGATGCCGCTGGCCTTCATCACCTCCCTGGTGGCGGTGCTGCTGGTGCTGGTCTTCTTCATCACCAGCTCCGACTCCGGCTCCCTGGTGATCGACAGCATCACCGCCGGCGGGAAGATCGACGCCCCCCAGGCCCAGCGGATCTTCTGGGTGGTCATGGAGGGTCTCATCGCCGGCGTGCTCCTCTATGTGGGCGGCGAGAAGGCGCTCGAGGCCCTGCAGGCCGGGGCGGTGACCACGGGGCTGCCCTTTACCATCGTCCTGCTGCTCATGTGCATCGGCCTCTACAAGGGGCTGCACCACGAGCGCAAGATGCTGGGGCTGTAGGGCCATCTAGAGGGGCCTCCGGGCCCCGCATCGCGAAGACCCCCGTATCGGCGCCGGTGCGGGGGCCTTTTCATGGCGGGTGGTTCGGGTCGAGGCGAGATGGCTCAAGTGGGGTCAAATTTTGGAGCGCCAGGCGAAACCTGGTCGCCTGGGAAGGGCAGCATCGGCTGTCCGGAAATGGCGTTTGGAGTTCA
>JBKGYA010000051.1:0-12370 GCA_046546335.1 Thiohalospira sp.
GGGCGGAATAAATCAATGTTTCCCTAGTCCTTTAGACATAGCTACAAGCGTGTACGTTGGAAGATCCCACCAAGATGACCCTCGTGGGCAGGCTTAATGACACAAGCTCTCCGTTGTTCATGAACTGAGCCGACGGCCATGATTACCACGGCTTACGTCATGTTGCGTCGCACTCGACTGATAGATTCTCGACCCTACGAGAAAGATCGGCGTAAAGGACAGTTGAATGACCCGGAAATACGACCTCATCGGCGATATCCACGGCCACGCCTCGCAACTCCGGGCCCTGCTGGAGCGGCTCGGCTATCGCGAGTGCGATGGCGTCTGGTCCCATCCCGAGCGGCAGGTCATCTTCCTGGGAGACTTCGTCGATCGGGGGCCGGAGCAGGTGGAGACGGTCCGGATCGCCCGGGCCATGGTGGAGGCCGGCTCCGCCCTGGCGGTGATGGGCAACCACGAGTTCAATGCCGTCGGCTTCGGGACGCCGGATCCGGACCAGCCGGAGACCTACCTGCGGCCGCATACCGACAAGAACCGGGATCAGCACCAGTTCTTCCTCGACGAGGTCGGCGAAGGCAGTCCCGAACACCACGCCATTCTGGACTGGTTCCGCACCCTGCCCCTCTACCTCGACCTCCCCGGCCTGCGGGTCGTCCACGCCTGCTGGCACCCGGACCATCTGGCCGCACTGGATCCCTGGCTCACCGAGACCGGCGCTCTGACCGCCGCCGGGTGGGTGGAGGCCCATCGTAAGGGCTCATCGCTCTACGAGGCGGTCGAGGTTGTGCTGAAGGGGCAGGAGGTCGAACTGCCGGCGGGATTCTCGTTCCGCGACAAGTACCAAGTGGAACGGACGTCGGCCCGTCTTCGCTGGTGGGCCGACGGGGCGCAGGGATACCGGGAGCTGGCAATGGTGCCGGACCAGCGCCTTCGCGCCGAACTCCCGGACGACCCGGTCCCGCCCGGCCTCTTGCCGCCAACCGACGACCCGCGGCCGGTCTTCTTCGGCCACTACTGGTTCCGGGGCGAGCCCGCCCCGCTGACCCCGCGGGCGGCCTGCCTGGATTACAGCATCGCCACCGATCGCGCCGATAGGAAGCTGGTGGCCTACCGCTGGGACGGGGAAACGGAGCTGGAGGCCGACCGGTTTATCTGGGTCTGAGCCGGGTCGGCACTACGCCGAATCGAGGGCCCGGAGGACGTACCCGTCCGGATAGGTGAAAAAGATCTCGCCCTGGGGGTCCGGCAGTGCCTCGCCGTGTTCGACCAGGGCGACATCGTTCCAGAAGCCGATGGCGCCTTGCAGGCTTTCCTTGTCGGCCTCCGTCAATCCCGCCTCGGTGAGGACGGTCTCCACCTCATCGGCCGTCAGCCCCGGGATGTAGAGACGACCGGCCAGACTCTTTTCCGCGAGGGTGCGGTTGGACCAGTCGTAACCCCCCAGCGCCTTTAAGGCGGCGTCTTTCACGGCGTGCACATCCGGATGGCACTTGGCATCCGAATGGCCCCGGAGCTGGCAGAGCTGGTGGTCACCGAGGAACTCGAGGGCGTAGACCTCCCCCTTGCCGGACTGCCGTGCCTCCTCCGGCGAACGACTGCCGTAGGCACACTGGCGGCGGTCGGCGTAACCCGCCGGCCGGCTCCACTCCCAGAGGTTGTCCACGACATAGGGGATATTCGTGGGGAGCCGCCGGGACTCCGGGTGGGGATACTTGATATCACCGTTACTGGCTCCGGCGACGGCGCGATAGATGACGGCCATGCGGGACTCCTGTCGGATTGGTGTGCCGCTCGATGGAGCCTGGGACCGGGGTGCTTCCAACGGGTTCCGGGCGGAAGCACCGCTTCACTCGCCATGCTCTCCCACCTTCACGACACTCCTCGTCGCATGGAATCACTATGCTGTTCTCGTATCGAGGGGATGCTGCGGCCTCCGTGCACAGGTAGGCTGCCTACTGTGGCCGGTATCCACCGGGGAACGGAACGGCGACCCCGCGTCGCGTGAACGGAATGCCATGATCCAGCTCTACCACCACCACGACCTCACCGAGCTCGCCGCCCTGCTCCAGGCGCTGATGGCCCGGCGACCGCCGGCCGATCCGCTGACCCCCGAAACGGTCCTCGTCCCGGACCGGGGCAAGGAGCGCTGGCTGCAGAAGACGCTGGCCGAGGCCGAGGGGATCGTCGCCAATATGCGCTTCCCCCTCCCGGCGGGGTTCATCTGGGGCGATCTGATCCGCGACCGGCTGGGCTGGACCGGCCATCTGGAGTACCAGCGCGACCGGATGGTCTGGCACCTCTACCGCCTGCTGCCCGAACTGGAGGCGGAGTCGCCGGCCATTGCCCGCTATCTCGCCGCCGAATCGCGGGAGGTCCACCGGATCCAGCTCGCCGAGCGCCTGGCCGATGTCTTCGATCAGTACCAGGTCTTTCGCGGGGATCTGATCGAGGCCTGGGACCGCGGCGAGGAGGACACGGGCTCCACCACCGCGGCGTGGCAGGCACCCATCTGGCGGCGGCTGGTCGCCGAACTCGGGCCCGATCACCGGGTTCGCACCCTGCGCCGGGCCATCCACGAGCTGGAATCGGGCACCCTGGAGGCCGCTCCCCCGGCCGGGCGGCTCTTCTTCTTCGGCGTCTCCGATCTGCCCCCCGACTATCTGCGGCTCTTCTACGCCCTGGGCCACCAGACCGAGATCCATCTCCTGCTGCCCAACCCCTCGGAGCACTACTGGGGCGACATCGCCGCGCACCGGATCTCGGTGGACTTCCCGGTGGAGGAGCAGACCCTGCCCTCCCAGGAGACGGTGGAGACGGGCCACCCCCTGCTCGCCTCGCTGGGCCGGCCGGCGCGGGATTTCCTCCACCTCCTCTACGCCGACGAGCTGGCCGCCATCCAGGAGCCCGAACTCGGCGAGGCACTCGCCTACACCCCGCCGGAGGGCGACCGCCTGCTGGAGCGGATACAGCGCAGCGTGATCACCCTGGACGCCACGCCCGAGGACGGCGGCCTGGCCGCGGACGACGACTCCCTGCAGATCCACGCCTGCCACGGCCCCCTGCGCGAGGTACAGGTCCTGCACGATCAGCTGCTCGATCTCCTGAGCCGCCACCCCGATCTGGAGCCCCGGGACATCGTGGTGATGATGCCGGACCTGCGCACCTACGCCCCGGCCATCCGCAGCGTCTTCGGCAGCACCGATGGTGCGCGGTTCATCCCCTGGTCCCTCTCGGATCAGCCCCGGCGCGGCAGCCACCCCATCGTCCAGACCTTTCTGGACGTACTGGAACTGCCCCTGGCCCGCTGGAACGCCTCCCACATCCTGACGCTGGCCGCCGTACCGGCCATCATGCGCCGCTTCGGCCTGGATGAGCCGGACCTGGACCGTCTGCACCAATGGGTCGAGGCGTCGGGGATCCGCTGGGGACGGGATGCGGAGAACCGCCGCCGTCAGGGGGCCGGTGACTACGATGAATTCTCCTGGGTCTTCGGCCTCGATCGCCTCCTGCTCGGCAGCGCCCTGGATGACGGCGATACCCTGGTCGACGACGTCGCCCCCTGGCCGGAGCTGGAGGGGCGGGACGCCGAGATCCTGGGCCGCCTGCACCACCTGGTGGACACCCTGACCGGCTGGCAGGAAACGCTGGACGCCGAGCGCCCCCCGCAGGCCTGGCACCGACTGCTCAATGAGCTGCTCACCTCCCTGTTCGCGCCGGATACCGAGGATCCGGCGGAGCGGACCGCCCTGGAGGCCATCCAGGAGGCCCTGACCCTGCTGGAGACCGCCCACCAGTGCACCCCGGAGACGCCCATCAGCTGGGCGGCCCTGCACGAAGAGATGCGGGGGGCGCTGGATGATGCCGGCGAGCGCCAGCCCCTCCTGACGGGGGGCGTCACCTTCTGCGGGATCCACTCCCTGGCCGGGGTTCCCGCCCGGGTGGTGGCCCTGCTGGGGATGGACGACGGCGCCTTCCCGCGCCAGGACGGGGGGCAGTCCTTCAACCTCATCCTCCAGCGCCGGGCGCTCGGGGACCGCACCAACCGCGACAGCGATCGGCTCGCCTTCCTCCAGGCCCTGCTGGCGGCCCGGGACGTCTTCTACATCAGCTACACCGGCACCAACGTCCGCAGCGGCGAGGCCCTGCGGCCGGCTGCCACCGTCGCCGAGTTCCTGACCTACCTGGATGGCCACCACTTCGGGGGCGCCGGCACCGCGGAGGAGATCCTGGTCACCCACCAGCCCATGCAGCCCTTCAGCCGCTCCTACTTCGGCGAGGAGGCCCCCTCGGCCCGGATCTTCACCTTCCGCGAGGAATGGACGCCCGGTGCCCGCACCACCCCGCAGGCCGAGGCCAGCCCGCCGCCCCTGCTGGACGGCAGCCGCTTCCCGGCCCCCGAGGAGCCGACCATCGAGCTCGCCGCCCTGAAGCGCTTTTTCCGCCATCCACCGGAGACCTTCTTCCGGGAGCAGGTCGGCCTGCGGCTGGCCGACGATAACGAGTCTCCGAGCGACGCGGAGCCCTTCAAACTGAACGGCCTGCAGACCTGGCAGCTCCGGTCCGCTCTCCTGGATGAAGTCCGGGCCACCGGAACCCCGCTGCCGGCGGACGACCCACCGCGACTGTGGCGGCGTCGAGGATTCCTGCCGCCGGGCGGGCTGGCCGCCGGGAGCTGGGCGCCGGCCGCGCAGGCGATCAACGAGCTGCTGCCGGTGGTTCGAGCCTGGCAGGTCGAGACCACGGCGGCCGATGTGGATTGCCACCTGCCCGGTGGCGAGCGCCTGATCGGCCGGGTCCCCGATGCCCGCCCCGAGGGGTTGCGCCGGATCCATGCCGGGGAGCTCAAGATGAAGCGCTGCCTGGGGGACTGGATCGACTACCTCGCCCTGCTGGCTACGGGGGCGCTCACCGAGGGGGCCGCCCTGACCATGGCCGGCCCCGGCAAGAACGGCTCCGGGCCCGATATCCGACGGGCCCACCTGACCCCCGACGAGGCCTCGCAGCAGCTGGACGCCCTGATCGCCCTCTATCGGGACGGGCTCACCCGCCCCCTGCCCTTCCTTCCCGATCTGGCCGGGGAGTTCCTGGAGAAGCGGGATGAGAAGACCGACGAGGGCAAGTCCGAAGAGGAGGCGAACGACCTGAGCCTGAATGAACTCAACGGGGCGCTCGACCCGGATGCCTTCCAGCCCCGCCACGAGACGCGGGACGAGTACCTGATGCTTACCGTGGGCACGGGAGATCAGCCGCTGGGCGGGACCCCCGAGGAGAGCGAATTCATCCGCCTGGCCGAGGCCATCATCGGCCCGCTCCACCAGCGCCTGGAGGCCGCCCCGGCCGGCGGACCCGAAGGAGTGATCAAGAGCGGGGGTGCCGCATGAGCACGACACCGGAGACCCGCCCCCTGGACCTGCCCCTGTCGGGCCTGCGCCTGGTGGAGGCCAGCGCAGGCACCGGCAAGACCTTCACCCTGGCCGGTCTCTACCTCCGCCTGCTGGTAGAGCAGCAGCGCACGGTCCGCGAGATCCTGGTAATGACCTTCACCCGGGCCGCCACCCAGGAGCTGCGCGAGCGGATCCGCTGGTGGCTGGCCCGGGCGGCGACCCTGGCCAGGGTTCCCGGCCAGGCCGATCCGGCTCGGGCCGAAGACACCATCATCACGGACCTGCTGGGACGAACCGACGAGGAGCGCGGCGAGCTGGCCCGGCGACTGACCGAAGCCGCCACGCGGATGGACGAGGCGACCATCACCACCATCCACGGCTTCTCCCGGATGGCTGTGCAAGAGCACGCCTTCGACAGCGGGATCGCCTTCGACCGGGGGGAGCAGACCGAGGACGACCCGCTCATCGAGGAGGCCGCCACCGACTACTGGCGCCGCCGGGTCATCGGGGGCGAGGACCCGAGCCTGGCCGCCCTCTGGTCCACTCCCGAGGCCTTCGTCAACGACCTTCGCCCCCTCCTGGCTCGTCCCCACCAGCGGATTGCCGGACCGGACACCGAATCGGCCCGGGAGTCAGCAGCGCAGGCCCGGGCCGCCTGGGCCGACCAGCGGGAGGCTCTCCAGGGGCGACTGGAGAATCTGGTCGCGGCCGGCGCCCTGCACGGCGGTCGCAAGCTGGGCAAGCGGCTCACCACTCCGGGGGACGTCCCGGAGCTTCTGGCGGAGCTGGATGCCGCGGTGGCCGCCGGCCCCGTCTCACATCCCCTGATGGACGTGCTCGGCAGCGAATCGTTCGGCAAACAGCTCACCGGACGACCCGCCAAGGAGTACGCCCCGGATGCCGTGACCGACGCGGCCGACGCGGTACTCGCAGCCAGACCCGAGGCCCGGCTCCTCGCCCTGCGCGAGGCCGCCGATGCCGTCCGGACCCGGGTCGCGGCGATCAAGGCCGAGCGGCGGCTGTTCTCCTATGACGATCTCATCACCGGCCTGCACGGCGCCGTCCACGACCCGGACCGGGGTCCGACCCTGGCCCGGGCCCTCCATCAGCGCTGGCCGGCCGCCCTGGTGGACGAGTTCCAGGACACCGACCCCCTCCAGTACCAGATCCTGCAGCGGGTCTACAGCGATCGCGACGAGGGGGCCCTGATCCTCATCGGCGATCCCAAGCAGGCCATCTATTCCTTCCGCGGCGGCGACGTCTTTGCCTACCTCCAGGCCACCGATGACGCGGACGGTCGCTACCACCTGGACACCAACTTCCGCTCCACGGCCGGGGTCATCCAGGCGGTGGATACCCTCTTCAGCCACCATGAACGACCCTTCGTGCTGGAGGAGATGGCATTCCGGCCGGTCCAGGCGAACAGCCAGCAGGGCCGCGGGGGCCTCCGGGTCGACGGGGAGCCCGTCGCGCCCCTGACCCTATGGACGCCCCCGGCGGACGAGGAGCTGGTCAAGGCCCCCGACGCGAAGGCCGCCCTGCTGCGCCAGTGCGTCGCCACCATCCGCCGCCTGCTGGATCCGGAGACCGAGGTCCGCCGACTCCAGAACGAGAAGGACGAGCCCCTCCAGCCCCGGGACATCTGCGTGCTGGTCAACACCAACACGGAAGCGAGCGAGGTCCAGCAGGCGCTGTCCCGGCAGAACATCCCGGCGGCGAGCGGCCATCGCGACAACATCTTCAAGACCCCCCAGGCGCAGGAGCTCGTCCGGCTGCTACGGGCCGCCGCGACCCCGGCCGATGCCGCCCGCCTGCGGGTCGCGCTGATCGGCGAGCTCTTCGGCTGTCGTCTGGGTGATCTGCAGGCCCTGGCCGAGGACGAGGCCCGATGGCAGCGGTGGTACGTCCACCTGCAGCAGGCGCACCGCCGCTGGGCCGACCACGGGGTGCTGGCCATGCTGGAGCCACTGATCCAGGCCGCGGCCCCTCGCCTGCTCGCCCTGGAGGACGGGGAGCGGCGGATGACCAACTGGCTGCACCTCGCCGAGCAGCTCCAGGCCGCCGAGCCCGAGGCCTTCGGCATGGCCGGCCTGATCCGCTGGCTGGAAGAGCAGATGGAGCACGCTGGCGAGGGCGATAATGAAGCCGCCGAGCTGCGCCTGGAGAGCGAGGCGGACCGGGTGCAGATCGTCACCATCCATCGCTCCAAGGGGCTGGAGTACCCGGTGGTCATGGCGCCCTTCGCCTACCGGATAGGCACCCCGGGTCGCCCGGAGGCCCGGCCCGACAAGGACCCCTTCGCCTTCCATGATGACGACCATCAGGCCTGGCTCGATCCGCGCTCGAAGGGGGAGACGGACGAGAAGACGGTGGCCCGCGCCGTGCGCGAGCACAAGGCCGAGGCCCTGCGCCTGCTCTACGTCGCCGTCACCCGGGCCCGGCAGGCGGTCTACCTGGGCTGGGGCCCGATCAACGGGGCCCAGAACAGTGCCCTGGCCTGGCTGCTGCACGCGCAGGACGGGTGCGCGGCGGACCAGTGGCAGAGCAGCAAGGAAGACTACAAGGACTGGTTCACGCCGGCGGGGGTCACCAAACGGCTCGAGACCTTGGCACACCGGAGTGGCGAAACCATCCACCTCGAACCCGTCGACCCGGGTGCGCCTCCGGTGCAGCGCCTGGAGCCGGAGCCACGGCCGGCCGGCGCTGCCCGCCAGGATCGCCCCGAGCACCGCCCCTTCTGGGGGGTGCTCTCCTTCTCCGCGCTGGTCCGCAACGACCACACCCCGATGCCCCGCGCCGGGGCCGAGGACGAAACGCGGGAGGAGGATCGCCTCTTCACCGAGGCGGGTCCCATCGAGAGGCTACCATCGGCCGATCTGGAGGATCTGGCCGGGCCGGACTTCGGCACCGCCATCCACGACCTCCTGGAGGAGGCCGACTTCGCCACCTGGCCGGCACCGGGCAACGCCCTGACGCCGGAGCAGGGACAGGGGATCCGCAGCCGCCTGCTTCGCCACGGGATCCCGATCGCCGGCGGCAACCAGGGTGCCGAGCGGGTGGCTGCCGTGGGGGCCCTCGTGAGCCGGACCCTGCACACTCCGCTGCCGGCACTGGGCCCCCTGGCGCGGCTCCCCCGGCACCGCGTACAGGTGGAGATGCCCTTCACCCTGCGTCTCGGCGGGGAGCAGGCCGGCTCCCTGATCCACTTCCTGCGCCACCACGGCTACGCCACCGCCCTGCCCGAGAGCCAGCGCAGTCGGGTCCTGCGCGGGCTCATGCAGGGGTATATCGACCTGGTGGCCGAGGCCGACGGCCGCTACTGGGTGCTGGATTACAAGACCAACCGGCTACCGACCCCCGGTGACTACGCCCCGGAACGGCTCGGCGAGGCGGTGCGCGCCAGCCACTACGACCTGCAGTACCTCATCTACCTGACCGCGCTCCATCGCTATCTGCGTCAGCGCCTGCCCGACTACGACCCGGCGCGGCACCTCGGCGGCGCCCAGTACCTCTTCCTGCGCGGTCTGACCGGTGAGGCGGACGGCTACGGCGTCTTCCAGGACTGCCCGGACCCCGACCTCATCCAGGCCCTGGACGCCCGTTTCGACGCCGCCGCGAACGCCCCGGGAGGTGAACATGGCCGCCCCTGATCTGCTCGCCCGCCTGCGGCGCGCCCGGGAAGACCACCGCCTCCGGGCCGTGGATGTGGCCCTGGCCGAATGGTGCCTGCGCCACGGCGGCAGCCAGCCGGTGGCCCTCGGCATGGCCCTGGTCAGCCAGGCCCTGGGCGATGGCCACAGCTGTCTGCCCCTGGAGGGACTGGCTCCCGCCGTCCCCGGGGAACACCCGCTCTGCGACGCCCCGGCCTTCCAGCAGGCGCTGGCCGACAGCCCGCTGGTGGGCGAGCCGGGGGAGCCACTGCCGCTGATCCGGGACGGGCAGCGGCTCTACCTCCAGCGGTACTGGCAGTACGAGGTGCGATTGGCGGAACGGCTCCGGGCCATGGTCGAACAGCCACCGAGCCCGGTGGATCCCGCCCCCCTGGGGCCCGATGGCGGGTTGTTCGACTACGCCTGGGTGGATGAAGGGGAGACCCACTGGCAGGCCGTCGCTGCTGCCGCTGCGTTGCGCCACCGATTCACGGTGATCTCCGGCGGACCCGGAACCGGCAAGACCTATACCGTTCTCCGGCTCATGGACCGGCTGGTACGCCAGGCACAGGAACGGGGAGAGAAGCCACCGGTCATCCGGCTGGCCGCACCCACCGGCAAGGCAGCAGCCCGCATGATGGAATCCACGCGCCAGGGGCTGGCCGGTCTCGCCGACGGGGAGACCCTGCGCCCCCACCTCCCCGGCGAGGCGGCCACGCTCCACCGGCTGCTCGGCCTGCGCGGCGAGGGAACGCGCCCCCGCCACGACCGTGACCAGCCGCTGGCGGCCGATGTGGTCATCGTCGACGAGGCCTCCATGGTGGACCTCCCGCTCATGGCCAAGCTCACCGACGCCGTGCCCGACCATGGCCGCCTCATCCTGCTCGGCGATCGCTATCAGCTGGCCTCGGTGGAATCCGGCGCGGTCCTGGCCGAACTCTGCGATGCGGCCGGCACGAACGACTTCAGCCCCGACCAGCACCGCGCCCTGTTCCCCCTGCTCCCGGGGACGCCGGCGGCGACGGCTGATGCGGCCGAACACCCCCTGGCGGACCACGTCGTCACCCTGCAGACCGGCCACCGCTTCACCCCGGACAGCCCCATCGGCCAGCTCGCCGAGGCGGTCAACGCCGGGGATGCCCCGGCCGCCCGCGCCATCGTCGAGTCGGGCCGCGAAGGGCTCCACGCAGGCCCGGACCGCCCCGTGGACCGCGAGGTGCTGACCGAGATCCTCGCCGACGCCTACGCGCCACTGATGGCGGCCACCGACCCGGAGGCGGCGCTGGCGGCCCTGGACCGGGTCCGGCTGCTCACGCCCACCCGCGTGGGTCCGGAGGGGAGCGTGGCCTTCAACGAGCGGATCCACCGGCGACTGGCCGAGCTTCACGGGCTCGACCCCGAGGCGCGCTGGTATCACGGGCGCCCCATCATCGTGCGACAGAACGACTACCGGGTCGGACTCTTCAACGGCGATACGGGGGTCTGTCTCATCGACTCGGACGGTACGCCGCGGGTGCACTTCCGGACCCCGGATGGACTGCGCGCCCTGCTGCCCACCGCGCTGCCGGAGCACGAGACGGTCTACGCCATGACGGTGCACAAGAGCCAGGGCTCGGAGTTCGAGCAGGTCCATCTGCTGCTCCCCGCCCAGGCCGAGAACCCCGTCCTCACACGAGAGCTGGTCTATACCGGGATCACCCGCGCCCGTAGCCACCTCTCGCTCCACGGCCCCCTCGCCGCCCTGGAGAGAGCCCTGGCCCGGCGTACTCAGCGCGCCTCGGGTCTCGGCGAGCGACTCGGCCACCGAGATTGACTCAGCATTGGCTGCCTAATCTTCGACGATTACATTGATTCCCGGTGCCAGGCGCTGTCCACCAGTCGCGCCGTGATTCTTGAGAGCAGCCCTTATTAATCGCGGCATTTTAGCCAAACCCCATCCTGCACAAGCAGAAATATATAAAACGCCAGAAGGGCCTACATTCTATGCATCAACAAGACTCAAATCCGGTTGATCATGCAAAGATACTGCTTGAAAACGCCTCTCAGGAAATACAAGCCTTCGACGAGAAGAATCGACGAACAGCTGCAACGTTCAACTTTTTCACCGCCATATCACGCTTTGACGACGAGAACCGGCATTCCCGTTTTATCTCTAGCTTTCTCGATCCTCAAGGTGGTCACGGACAAGGATCCCTTTTTCTCCATCTCTTCCTAGAAGCGCTAGCAATCCAGGGAATCGATACTAATCGCCTCTCTGAATGGGCTGTTCGCACTGAGGTCGCCTTCAGTAAAGACCGCGGCCGAATCGATATCCTCCTTTCTGGCCCGGACGGGATTATCGGTATCGAGAACAAAGTCTTTGCTCAGGAGGGCAATGGTCAGCTGGCCTCCTATGCTGCCGCGCTGGCCGACTATTCGCAAAAGAGCGCTCACCTCGTTTTTTTGACTCCTGAAGGGCGGGAACCAACCGACAAAATATCCACTGGGAGCGTTAACCTTGTAGAGTGCGCCTACGACCCGGATGCCTCCCCGAGCTTGGGCGCCTGGCTTGAACGGTGCAGGGATGCGGTATCGGAAATTCCCCGCCTGGAGATAATACTTACACAGTATATTGAAATCATTCGGCGAGTCTCGGGGAGGACGCTCACCATGGACCAGCAGCAAAAAGTAGCAGGACTACTCAAAGACCGTGAGTCGCTTGAAGCCGCTAAGGCCCTGGAAGAAGGATTGAAAGAGAAGAAAATCGACCTGCAATACCAGTTCTGGAAAAAGCTTGCAGAGCGGGTTACATCCGGGCTACAAAGCCCCAGAAACGAACGATCCGGCATCGTCTGGGACGGCGGACCAGCTGACTACGGTAGTGCACGCGGCATCCCGCGCGTCGAACTTATCCGAGAGCATTTCACCAACTCACGGAATCGGCCTGACGTCGGGATCAGTATCGACACGGGCCTGACGTGGGAAGGCCATGCCTTACTGCTGGCATTGGAGATTCTTGCCGACCAGAATCGGCCATGGGTCACTTACAAGTTATTCCCCCGCCGCCGTGAGGAGCCAGGTTCTGAGGAATTCGTCGAGAATGTTCCTCGCAACCATGAGCTACAGAACGAATTACTGAGAAAGGAACCGGGATTCAGCACCAGCCCCCACTCTTTTATCACTTCCGATCTGATTCTTCCTGAGCGGGGAGAGAGGCTCGACCTGACGACTTTCTCTGGCATTGCCGCGGGCCTCACCGAGGAAGACACCTTTGAAGACCTCATTGCGCAGGTCACTGAAGAGAGTTGCCGCCTAGTAAAATCCGCGGCCGAGACCATCGCTACGTTGGATAACAAG
>JBKGYA010000052.1:0-12254 GCA_046546335.1 Thiohalospira sp.
AATCGGCGGTCCGGGCCGCGGCGCGGGCGCCCCCGGCGTCCACGGTGATGAAGGCGTTATGGGGATCCGCGCCGATCCGCTCCAGCACCTCGGTGACCAGCTCCTCCCCGGAGCAGTCGCCGGCGGCAACGGCGTCGCGCATGGCGCGCAGGGTCTTCGGTTGTTCGGCCATGGTCCTACTCCACTACCCGGGGAACGAGGTAGAGGCCGTCCTCCACCGCGGGGGCGAGCGCCTGGAAGCGCGCCCGGTCGACGGTCTCGGTGACCTCGTCGGCGCGCAGCCGCTGCGTGGCCTCCAGGGGGTGGGCCAGCGGCTCCACGCCCTCGGTATCCACGGCGTTCATGCGCTCGACGAACTCCAGGATCTCCGAGAGGTTGCGGGCGTAATCGGGGACGGCTGCCTCATCCAGGGCCAGTCGGGCCAGATGGGCGACCTTTTCGACATCGGAACGGTCGAGGGCCATGGTCGGAAACTCTCCGGAATGCGCGGATCAACAGGGGGTTGAACGGAGCGTGAAATCTATCACACCCCCGTGCTTGCCCCAATCCCCCCCCGTTGATAGAGTCATCGGCTTATTCGAGCCGGAACCTCTTCCGGACACTGCGCACGCCGCGAGAGAGCACGCATCCATGCTAGGACGTTTCCGGGGACTCTTCTCCAACGACATCTCCATTGACCTGGGCACCGCCAACACCCTCATCTACGTGCGGGGCAAGGGCATCGTGCTGGACGAGCCCTCCGTGGTGGCCATCCGCCAGGACCGCGGGCCGGGCGGTCCCAAGGCCATCGCGGCAGTGGGCCTCGACGCCAAGCGGATGCTCGGCCGCACACCGGGGAACATCGTCGCCATCCGGCCCATGAAGGATGGCGTCATCGCCGACTTCACCGTGACCGAGAAGATGCTCCAGCACTTCATCCGCAAGGTCCACGAGGCGCGCTTCTTCAAGCCGAGCCCGCGGGTCCTCATCTGCGTCCCCTGCGGTGCGACCCAGGTGGAACGCCGTGCCATCCGCGAGTCGGCCGCCGGGGCCGGGGCACGCGAGGTCTATCTCATCGAGGAACCCATGGCGGCGGCCATCGGCGCCGGCATGCCCATCACCGAGGCCCAGGGCTCCATGGTCCTGGACGTCGGCGGCGGCACCAGCGAGATCGCGGTGCTCTCCCTCAACGGCATCGTCTATTCCTCCTCGGTGCGCGTGGGCGGGGACCGCTTCGACGAGGCGATCATCAACTACGTGCGCCGGAAATATGGCTCCCTCATCGGCGACGCCACCGCCGAGAGCGTCAAGCAGGAGATCGGTTCCGCCTATCCCGGCAGCGAGGTGCGCGAGTTCGAGGTCCGCGGCCGCAACCTGGCCGAGGGCGTGCCACGCTCCATCACGCTGAACTCCAACGAGATCCTCGAGGCGCTTCAGGAGCCCCTCTCCGGTATCGTCGAGGCGGTGAAGACCGCCCTGGAGCAGACCCCGCCGGAGCTGGGTGCGGACATCGCCGAGCGCGGCATGGTCCTCACCGGGGGCGGCGCGCTGCTGCACGATCTGGACCGGCTGCTCATGGAGGAGACCGGCCTGCCGGTGCTGGTGGCCGACGAGCCACTGACCTGCGTCGCCCGCGGCGGCGGTCGCGCCCTGGAGATGATGGACGAGTACGACGGCGAACTGTTCAGCCTGGAATGACGAGCATGGCCCGCCCCCCGAAGGGGGCCACCACCATTGCCGGTAGCCGTGGGGGGCAGATGCCCTCGGGGGGTCGTCCATAAAATCCCTGTTCGTCCGCGGCCCCTCGGTAACCGCCCGACTGATCCTGGTCACGCTCCTCTCCATCGCCCTGATGGCCGTCGATCACCGGCAGAACCACCTGGAGACCATTCGGGGGGCGGTGTCGACCGTGATCTATCCGCTGCAGCTCGCCGCCGACGTGCCCGCCTCGGTCGTAGGCGCACTCTCCAGCGCCCTGACCTCCCAGCGCGACCTCCGCAGCGAGCTGGAGGAGCTCAAGCGGGAACGCCTCTTCCTGGAGGCGGAGCTGCAGCGCATGGCCGCCCTGGAGGCGGAGAACGAGCGCCTGCGGCGTCTCTTCGAATCCAGCCGTGCCCTGGACGAACGCCTGGAGATCGCCGAGATCCTCTCGGTGGATCTCGACCCCTTCAGTCGCCAGGTCGTGCTCAACAAGGGGAGCCCGCAGGAACTCTATCGCGGTCAGCCGGTCCTCGATCGCGACGGCGTCATGGGCCAGCTCACCCATGTCGGGCCCGTCTCCAGTACGGCGATGCTCCTTACCGACCCGGCCCACGCCATCCCGGTCCAGATCAATCGCACCGGCCGCCGGGCCATCGCCGTGGGAACCGGCTCGGCCGAGCGGCTGGATGTGCCCTACATCCCCAACAACGCCGACATCGAGACCGGCGACCTCCTGGTCACCTCGGGGCTGGGCGGGCGGTTCCCGTCCGGCTATCCGGTCGCCCGGGTCACGAACATCGAACCGCGCCCCGGTGAGTCCTATGCCCGGGTGGATGCCGAGCCGCTGGCCCGGATCCATCGGGTCCGCGAGGTGCTGCTGGTATGGTCGGACGGAGACGAAGAGCCCTCCGAGGGGTCCGGGGCGAACGAGGAGAAGCCGATCCTGCCCGGTAGTGACGAGGTGATATCGCCATGACCAACGGCCGGCATGGTATCGGACTCATCCTGACCACCTTCCTGGTGGCGCTGATCCTGACCCTGATCCCCCTGCCGGACTGGGCCCGGCTGTTGCGTCCGGAGTGGACGCTCCTGGTCCTGACCTACTGGGCCATGGCCACACCGGACCGGGTGGGCGTGGGTGTGGCCTGGCTGCTGGGGCTCTTCCAGGATGTGGCCGTGGGCACCCTGCTGGGCCAGCACGCCCTCACCTTTGCCCTGGTCACCTACGTGGTTCTGCGGCTGCATCCGCGGCTGCGGATCTACCCCCTGTGGCAGCAGGCGGTGAGCCTGCTGGTCCTGATAGCGCTCCACCTGCTCGTCACCCGCTGGGTCATGGGCTTCGCCGGCAATGCCCCCCAGACCCTCTGGTTCTGGGCACCGGCTGCCACCAGTGCCGTGCTCTGGCCGCTGATCTTCATCTTCCTGCGCCGGCTGCGTCGACGCTACCGCATCGCCTGAAATGGCCGATCATCACACCCTTCGTGACAAGGTCCGGGAGAGTCGGGTCGCCACCGTCCGCATCATCGCGGCCGGCGTCATCACGGCCCTGCTCCTGCTCCTGCTCAGCGGCCGGCTGTTCTACCTCCAGATCCTCGACCACGAGCGGCTGGCCACCGAGTCCCAGGCCAACCGCCTGAACCTCCAGCCCCTGCCGGCCACCCGCGGCCTCATCTACGACCGGGACGGTCGTCTGCTGGCCGAGAACGTACCCACCTACAGCCTGGAGGTGGTGCCCGAGCGCACGGAGAACCTGGAAGCAACCCTCGCCGCACTGCGCGAGGTCATCCCCTTCAGCGACGCCGAGCGCAAGCGCTTCCTGGAGGAGGTCAAGCGGAGCCGTTCCTTCGAGAGCATCCCCCTGCGCCTGCGCCTCAGCCAGGAGGAGGTGGCGCGATTTGCCATCGACCGCCACCGCTTCCCCGGCGTGGATATCGAGGCAAGGCTGTCACGCCACTACCCCCTGGGCGATATCACCTCCCACGTGGTGGGCTACGTCGGCCGGATCACCGCCGCCGATATCCGCGGTGCGGAGCCCGATACCTACCGGGGGCAGACCCATATCGGCAAGGTCGGGATCGAATCGGCCTACGAGGAGGTACTGCGGGGGACCACCGGCTTCGAGCAGGTGGAGACGAACGCCCAGGGTCGCGTGCTCAGCGTAGTGGAGCGCGAGGATCCGGTGCCCGGTCGCGACCTCCACCTGACCATCGATGCCGAACTCCATCGGGCCGCCCACGAGGCCTTCGGCAAGGAGAACGGCGCCCTGGTCGCGCTGGAGCCGGAGACCGGCGACATCCTCGCCATGGTCAGCTCCCCGACCTACGATCCCAACGGTTTCGTCCAGGGGATGGAGAACGAGGCGCTGAACCTCCTCGACGTGTCCGAGCACCGGCCGCTGTTCAATCGCGCCCTCAGTGGCCGTTATCCACCGGGCTCCACCATCAAGCCACTGGTGGGCCTGGCCGGCCTGGAGACGGACACGGTCCACGCCGACGACGAGGTGGACTGCAAAGGCCATTACGAACCCGAATTCAAGGACGAGCGGACCTACCGCGACTGGAAACGGGACGGGCACGGCCCCACGGACCTCTACAAGTCCATCGCCGAGTCGTGCGACGTCTACTACTACGACCTCTCTTACCATCTGGGCATCGACGAACTGGCGCCCTTCCTGGAACGATTCGGACTGGGACGGCCCACCGGGATCGACCTGGAGGGCGAGCGCCACGGCGTGGTCCCCTCCCGGGACTGGAAACGCGAGAACCGCAACGTCCGCTGGTTCCCCGGCGAGACCCTCATCACCGGTATCGGCCAGGGCTACATGCTCGCCACCCCCCTCCAGCTGGCCGAGGCCACGGCGACGCTGGCCAATGGAGGCCACCGGATGCAGCCGCGGGTGGTAGGGGCGACCGAAGGGCCGGAGGGCCGCGAACCCGTCGAACCGGTGGAACAGGCCGACCTGGATCTGGATCCGAAGAACATCCGCGCGGTCACCGAGGGCATGGAGGGCGTGGTCCACGACCTCCGCGGAACGGCCCGCACAGTGGGCTGGCAGATCGACTACCGCATGGCCGGAAAGACCGGCACGGCCCAGGTCTTCGGCCTGGAGGAGGGGGAGGAGTACGTGGAGGAGGACATCGTGAAGCGCCTCCGGGACCACGCCCTCTTCGTCGCCTTCGCCCCGGCCGATGACCCCGAGATCGCGGTTGCGGTGATCGTCGAGAACGGCGGTAGCGGCGGAGCCGTGGCCGCCCCGGTCGCCGAACGGGTCATCACCCGCTTCCTGGAATCCCGCGCCGAGGAGGACTCATGAGCATCGCCGACCTCCCGGGTACCGGCCTCCTCCACAAGCAACGCCTCAGCGACCGGCTGCACATCGACATCCCGCTGCTGTCGGCCCTGCTGATCATCATGGCCGGCGGGCTCGTGGTCATCTACAGCGCCAGCGACCAGGATATGGGCCTCATCTGGCGCCACGGGATCCGCGCCACTGCCGGACTGGTCGGGGCCCTGCTTCTGGCGCAGCTTCCGCCGGAGCAGCTCCGCCGCCTGCTCCCCTGGGTCTACGGCCTGGGGATGCTGCTCCTGGTACTGGTCCTCTATCTGGGCGACACCAGCAAGGGGGCCCAGCGCTGGCTGGACTTCGGTTTCATGCGCTTCCAGCCCTCGGAGATGATGAAGCTCGCGGTACCCGGCATGGTCGCCGCCTATCTGGCCAATACCGGCCTGCCTCCCGGCTTCCGCCACACCATGCTCACCCTCGCGCTGGTGGCCCTTCCCGCCGGGCTGGTAATCCAGCAGCCCGACCTGGGAACCGGCCTGCTCATCGTCTCCTCCGGCTTCATCGTGCTCTTCCTGGGCGGGATCAGCTGGCGGTGGCTGGCCACCGGGGCCGCCCTGGCGGCCGCGGCCACCCCGGTGGCCTGGAACCTCATCCACGACTACCAGCGCAGCCGGGTCCTGACCTTCCTCAATCCGGAGCGGGAGCCGCTGGGGACCGGTTATCACATCATCCAGTCCAAGATCGCCATCGGCTCCGGGGGACTCTATGGCAAGGGCTGGCTCAACGGCAGTCAGTCCCACCTGGAATTCCTGCCCGAGCGCTCCACCGACTTCATCTTCGCCGTGCTGGCCGAGGAGTTCGGCTTCGCCGGCGGCATTGCCGTCCTCGCTGCCTATACCTTCGTCATCGGCCGCGGGCTGATGATCGCCCTGCAGGCGCAGGATGTCTTCGGGCGGCTACTGGCCGGCGGGATCAGCCTGGGCTTCTTCGTCTACGCCTTCATCAACATCGGGATGGTGGCCGGCATGCTCCCGGTGGTTGGCCTGCCCCTGCCGCTGGTGAGCTATGGTGGTAGCTCCCTGATCACTCTCATGGCCGGATTCGGCCTGCTCATGTCCATCCAGACCCACCGGCGCTTCATCCATTAGCCTTCGATCAAGGGGTTACGGATTCCCATTCACAAAACACGAGAGGAAGAGCGATGAACCCCATGTCAGGCACGCAATATCCGTCTTGCACCGAGACGGCATTGCGCTACTATGGGACCGTTCCCCGGAGGATCTCCATGCGCGCTCTAATCCTGCTCTTCACCCTCTTCCTCGGCCTCCCGGCCGCCGCCCAGCCCATTGCCGAACAGCCCGATTTCGACAGCTTCATCGAACACATGGAGGAGGAGCACGACTTCAATCCCCGGCGGTTGCGCGCCCTCTTCGAGGATCTGGAGGTTCGGGAGGACATCATCGCTGACATCGAGGAGCCGGCGGAGAGCAAGCCATGGTACCGCTACCGCCGGATCTTCCTCACCGACGAGCGTATCGAGACCGGTGCCGACTTCTGGGACGAGCACCGCGAGACGCTGGAACGCGCCCGCGAGGAGTACGGCGTCGATCCGGCAGTGGTCGTCGGGATCCTCGGGGTGGAGACCTACTTCGGACGCCGCGAGGGGGATGACCCGCTGCTGGAATCCCTGGGGACCCTCGCCTTCGCCTACCCGCCCCGGGCCGACTTCTTCCGCGGCGAGCTGGAGGAGTTCCTGCTCATGGCCCGGGAAGAGCAGCTGGAGCCGGCGGAGCTCATCGGTTCCTACGCCGGTGCCATGGGCCGACCCCAGTTCATGGCCAGCTCCTTCCGCGCCTTCGCCGTGGACTTCGACAGCGACGGCCGGCGCGACCTCTGGAACAGCTGGCCCGATGCCATCGGCTCGGTAGCAAGCTACCTCGCCGACCACGGGTGGGAAGCCGGAGAGCCGCTGCTCCACCGCCTCCCCGACGAGGTTGACGCCCCGCTGGAGGAGCTGGCCGACGAGGGACTCAAGCCCTCCTTCAAGGTGGCCGAGCTGCGCGAGGAGGGGCTGGAACTGGACGGCCTGGACGACGACCGCGAGGCCGCCGTCGTCCGGCTGGAACAGGAAGAGGGCCACGACCACTGGCTGGGCTTTAACAACTTCTACGCCATCACCCGCTACAACCACAGCGCCCTCTACGCCATGGCGGTCCATCAGCTCGGGGAGGCCATTCGCGAGGAGGCCGAGGGGTGAACGGCAGCCACCGGCTGGCCGCGGGCCTGGCCGCCCTCCCGCTGCTCCACGCCTGCGGCTCCCTGCCCACCGAGCCCACCGATGGTCCGCCGGAGCGGGACGTCGACGTCTCCAGCGTCCCCGAGCCGGAACCACGCGACGAGCCGCGCAGCCGCCACGGCAATCCCGACTCCTACGAGGTCTTCGGCGAGACCTACCGGGTCATGGAATCCAGCGAGGGCTACCGCGAACAGGGCCACGCCTCCTGGTACGGCACCAAGTTCCACGGCGAGCGTACCTCCAGCGGCGAGTCCTATGACATGTACGCCCTCACCGCGGCCCACAAGAGCCTGCCATTGCCCACCTACGTGGAAGTCACCAATCTGGACAACGATCGCTCCCTGGTGGTCAAGGTCAACGATCGCGGTCCCTTCCACGAGGACCGGATCATCGACCTCTCCTACGCCGCCGCCCGCCGACTCGGGGTCTACGACACCGGCACCGCGCCGGTGGAGGTCCGGGCCCTGGCTCCGGAAGGACAGACGGATCGCCGGGACGAGCAACCGGATCGGGACGCCTCCTCCCGGGATGAACCCGGCCAAGGGCCGGAAGAGGAGGCGGAATCCCGGGAGGAACCGGGACGTGAGGAGGCGGTCTACCTCCAGGTGGGTGCCTTTCGCGACGCCGACAACGCCGCCTCCCTGCAGCAGCGACTGGAAGCCGCCGACGATATCGGCCCGGTGGGCGTCCGCAAGGAGGCGGGCGTCCACCGCGTCCGGATCGGCCCCCTCGACGATCGGGGCGAGGCCCGTCGGCTGGGCCAGCGGATCGCCGATCTCGGGCTGCCCCGGCCGGCGGTCGTCGCAACCCCCTGACCGGCTACTGTCACCCGTCTCCAGCAGGTAGAATAGTAGAAGTATCGTCCGGAAACCCGGCAACCATCATCGACACCGAGCACACCATGCATCGACGCCCTGCCCGCTTTTCGCCCCTGGCCACCCTCCTGCTGCTCACGGCGTGGCTTGCGCCGGCGCTGGCCGCCCCACCTTCCATGGTCCCGGATCCGCCGGACGTGGAGGCCGGCGCCTGGCTCCTGCAGGACTTCCAGAGCGGAGACGTCATCGCCGACAAGAATGCCGAAAAACGCATGGAGCCGGCGAGCCTGACCAAGATGATGACCGCCTACGTGGTCTTCAACGAGCTCGAATCGGGCAATATCGCCCTGGACGACGAGGTTCGGGTGAGCAAGGACGCCTGGCGCATGCCGGGGTCGCGCATGTTCGTGGAGGTGGATTCCCGGGTGGAGCTGGAGAAGCTCCTCAAGGGGATGATCATCCAGTCCGGCAACGATGCCAGCGTCGCCCTGGCCGAGCACGTGGGGGGGTCCGAGGAGGCCTTCGCCAGCATGATGAACGGCCACGCCGAGCGCCTGGGCATGGAGGATACCCGCTTCACCAACGCCAGCGGGATGCCCGAGGAGGACCACTACACCACTCCCCGGGACATGGCCCGGCTGGCACGCGCCCTGGTGAACGACTTCCCCGACCACTACGAGTGGTACAGCCAGCGCAAGTACACCTACAACGGGATCACCCAGTACAACCGCAACAAGCTGCTCTGGCGCAATCCCCAGGTGGATGGACTGAAGACCGGCCACACCGAGAGCGCCGGCTACTCCCTGGTAACCTCCGCCCAGCGCGAGGACATGCGCCTGATCTCCGTGGTCATGGATACCGAAAGCGAGGAGGCCCGCGCCCGGGAGAGCAACAAGCTCATCAACTACGGCTTCCGCTTCTTCGCCACCCACAAGCTCTACGACGGGGGCGAGGAACTGACCGAAACCCGGGTCTGGAAGGGGCGCAGCGAGCAGCTGCCCCTGGGTATCGACGAGACCCTGTGGGTAACCATCCCGCGCGGCCGCTACGATGCCCTGGAGGCCTCCATGAGCCTGGATCGACCCATCATGGCCCCCGCCTCCGCTGGCGAGACCTACGGGACCCTGCACATCGAGTTCGACGGCGAGCCGCTCACCGAGCGCCCGCTGCGCGCCCTGGAGGGGGTCGAGGAAGGGAGCCTCTGGAACCGGCTGGTGGACAACGCCGTCCTGCTCTTCCGCTAGACATGGCCGAGCCCACCGTCTACCTCAACGGCCTCTACCTCCCCGAGAGCGAGGCCTGTGTGCCGATCCTCGACCGCGGCTTCATCTTCGGGGACGGCGTCTACGAGGTCCTGCCGGTCTACGCCGGCGAGCCCTTCCGGCTGGCCCCCCACCTGGAGCGCCTGGAGCGCAGCCTGCGCCTGACCGCCATGGACAACCCCCACGGCCGCGCGGGCTGGGAGCGGGTCATCCGCGAGGTGATCCACCGCAACGGCGGCGGCGACCAGTCCGTCTACCTCCAGATCACCCGGGGCGTGGCCCGGCGCGACCACGCCTTCCCGGCGGAGACCCCGCCCACGGCGCTGGTCATGAGCAGCCCGCTGATACCACCGGCCGCCGAGGAGCTGGCCCGGGGCAGCACGGTCATCACCCGCCCCGACCCGCGCTGGCTCCACTGCGACATCAAGACCACCTCGCTGCTGCCCAACGTCCTGCTGCGCCAGGAGGCGCAGGAGGCGGGCGCCGACGAGGTGATCCTGATCCGTGACGGCGTGGTCACCGAGGCGGCCACCGCCAACCTCTTCCTGGTCCGCGAGGGGCGGCTGCTCACCCCGCAGCAGGGTCCCCACCTCCTCCCCGGGATCACCCGCGATCTGGTCCTCGAGATCGCCGCGGCGGAGGGGATCCCCGCCGGCGAGGCGGCCCTGGACCGGCGGGATCTGGCCACGACCGAGGAGATCTGGCTGACCTCCTCCACCCGGGAGATCCGCCCGGTGACCCGCGTCGACGGCCGGCCGGTGGGCAATGGCGAGGCCGGCCCCCTGTGGCAACGGCTCCACGCCGCCTACCAGGCCTGCAAGGACCGCATCCGCGCCGGCGAGGCCGGCTAGGAGGGGAGACCATGGCCGACGAAGAGACCGCCTTCGAGTTCCCCTGCACCTTCCCGTTGAAGGTCATGGGCGCCCACGACGAGGCCTTCGAGGCCGAGGTCCTGGCCCTGGTGCGCGAGCACGTGGGCGAGCCCGGCGAGGGAGCCATCCAGCGCCGGGCCAGCCGCAACGGGCGCTACCTCTCCCTGACGGTGACCTTCACCGCCACCAGCAAGGCCCAGCTGGACGGCCTCTACCGGGCGCTGCACGCCAGCGAACGGGTCCTGATGACGCTGTGACGGAGGCGAGCGGGAACGGGACCGGCCTGCTGCTGCGCCGCCTGGGGCGCCGGGAGTACGCCTCCACCTGGGCCGCCATGCGCGCCTTCACCGAGGGGCGCACCGAGGCGACCCCGGACGAGCTCTGGCTGCTGGAGCACCCGCCGGTCTTCACCTTGGGGCGCAATGCCGCCCGGGAACACCTCCTGGACGCCGGCGACATCGAGACCGTCGCCGTGGACCGGGGCGGCCAGGTCACCTACCATGGCCCCGGCCAGGCCGTCCTCTACACCCTGGTGGACCTGCGCCGCCGCGGGCTCGGGGTCCGGGCCCTGGTGGATGCCCTGGAGGGGGCCACCGTGGACTGGCTGGCCGCGCAGGGGATCACCGCCGCCACCCGGCGCGATGCGCCGGGGGTCTATGTCGACGGCGCCAAGATCGCCTCGCTGGGGCTGCGGGTCCGCCACGGCCGCGCCTACCACGGCCTGGCGCTGAACGTGGATGCGGACCTGAGCCCCTTCGAACGCATCAACCCCTGTGGCCACCGCGGCCTGCCGGTGACCCGGCTCGCGGACCTGGGGGTCGACACCACGCCCGAGGCGGCCGGTGCCGGGATCGCCGGCGAGCTGGCCGCCCGACTGGGCTCACGCATCCGCCCCACCGAGGGAGCCGACCATGCCGGAACAGACACCTGACCCCGCCGCCCCCCGCGCGCCGCACCCCGGCAAGGGGGCGAGCAAGACCAGCCGCATCCCCATCAAGGTGGTCCCGGCCGAGCGACCCCAGCCCAAGCCGCACTGGATCCGGGCCAAGTCCCCGACCAGCCCGGAGGTGGCGCGGCTCAAGGGGGTCCTGCGGGAGCAGGAGCTGGTCACCGTCTGCGAGGAGGCCTCCTGCCCCAACCTGGGGGAGTGCTTCGCCCACGGCACGGCCACCTTCATGATCCTCGGCGAGGTCTGCACCCGGCGCTGCCCCTTCTGCGACGTCGCCCACGGCCGGCCCGAGCCACCGGACCCCGATGAGCCGCGCCACCTCGCCGAGACCGTGGCCGCCATGGGGCTGGAGTGGGTGGTGATCACCTCGGTGGACCGCGACGACCTGCGCGACGGCGGGGCACGGCACTTCGTCGACTGCATCAACGCCCTGCGGGAGACCAGCCCCGGCACCGCCGCCGAGATCCTGGTGCCCGACTTCCGCGGCCGCCAGGAGCGGGCCCTGGAGGTCCTGGGCGCCGGCGTCCCGGATGTCTTCAACCACAACCTCGAGACGGTCCCGCGGCTGTACAAGGCCGCACGCCCCGGCGCGGACTACGAGGTCTCCCTGCGCCTGCTCGCCGACTTCCGCGCCGCCCACCCGCAGGTCCCCACCAAGTCGGGCCTGATGCTGGGGCTGGGCGAGGAGCTCGAGGAGGTGGAGCAGGTGATGGCCGATCTGCGGGAGCACGGCGTGACCATGCTCACCCTGGGCCAGTACCTCTCCCCCGGCCCCAACCACCTGCCGGTCCACCGCTACGTCCACCCGGACGAGTTCGACGAGCTGGGCCGCAGGGCGAAGGCCATGGGCTTCGAACAGGTGGCCAGCGGCCCCATGGTGCGCTCCTCCTACCACGCCGACCGCCAGGCGGCCGGCGAGGTGGTCCGCTAGGGGGCGGCCGTGCAGCGGCTGCTGGAGGCGGTGGTCCTGCCGCCGGGCAGCGGCCTGGCACTCCTCCTGGTCGCCGCCCTCCTCCGCCGTTCCCGCTGGCGCCGGCTGGGGCTCCCCGCCGCCATCGCCGGCCTCCTGCTGATCTACCTCCCGGCCACCCCCTGGG
>JBKGYA010000053.1:0-11824 GCA_046546335.1 Thiohalospira sp.
TGACCCGGCGGCCGTGGCCGCCAACCGACGGAGTCTGGTCGATGCGCTGGGGCTCCCCGGCGAGCCGGCCTGGCTGGAGCAGGTCCATGGCGTCACCGTGGCCGATGCCGCCGCCGGGTCGGGGCAGCGGGCCGACGCCAGCGTGGCCGCGGCGCCCGGCGCCGTCTGTGCCGTCCTCACCGCCGACTGCCTGCCGGTACTCCTGGCCCGCAGCGATGGCACGGTGGTAGCCGCCGCCCACGCCGGCTGGAAGGGGCTGGCCGGCGGTGTGCTGGAGGCCGCCGTGGCGCGGCTGGGGCCGGGCCGGATCACCGCCTGGCTGGGGCCGGCCATCGGGCCCGGGGCCTTCGAGGTGGGGGACGAGGTCCGGGCCGCCTTCGTCGACCCGGATCCCGGCGCCGCCGCCTGCTTCCACTATCGGCACGGCTCCCTCCACGCCGACCTCTACGCCCTGGCGCGGCGCCGCCTCTTCGTCGCCGGCGTCGCCGCGGTCCACGGCGGCGGGCGCTGCACCTTCACCGAGTCCGAGCGCTTCTACTCCTATCGCCGGGACGGCCTCACCGGCCGCATGGCCACGCTGGTCTGGCGGGAGGGGGGCGAGTGAGCGCCCTCGCCTGGGCGGCGGTCGGAGTCGGCCTGCTCCTGCTGGCACTCACCATCCACGCCGGCCGGCGTGCCAGGGAGGCCGACTGGGGCGGCCCCTTCCTCAACTGGCTGGACGGCATCAACCGGATCCTCTGCCGCCGCTTCCATCGGTTGCAGGCGGACCCGGTGCCGCTGCCGGAGCGCGGACCGGCCCTGGTGGTGGCCAACCACGTCTCGGGGCTGGACCCCCTTCTGATGATCGCCGCCTGTCATCGCCCCCTGCGCTTCGTCATCGCCGCCGAGGAGTACCGCCGCCCCGGTCTGCGCCGGCTCTTCGACGCCATCGGCTGTATCCCCGTGGAGCGCAGCCGCCATCCCCACCTGGCCCTGCGCGCCGCGCGCCGCGCCCTGGAGCGCGGCGAGGTGGTGGCCCTCTTCCCCCAGGGGGGCTTCGACCTCGAGGAGGATCCGCAGCGGCCGCTGAAGGGCGGCATGGCCTGGCTCTCGGCGACCACCGGGGCGCCGGTGCAGCCGCTGCGGGTCACCGGCGTGCGCGGCCGCGGTCAGACCCTGCTCGCCGTCTTCCGCCGCAGTCGCGCCCGGATCACCGCCGCCGCCCCGCGGACCTGCGAGTCGGCCGACAGCCGCGCATGCCTGGAGGGGATCCGGGCCGCCATCCTGGGGCGGGGGGAACCGCCGGGCTGATTCCTTGAAAGCCGCCCGAAAGCCCCCCACCTGTTTGGGTAATCGGGGCCCACGGGGCCTGTCGGCACGTATCGAGTCAGGAGTCAGTACATGCGAATGGACAAACTCACCACCAAGTTCCAGCAGGCCCTGGGCGAGGCCCAGAGCCTGGCCGTGGGCCGGGATCACCAGTTCATCGAGCCGGTCCACCTCATGGCCGCGCTCATGGACCAGGAGGGCGGCACCATCCGCCACCTCCTCCAGCAGGCCGGGGTGCAGGCGAACACCCTGCGCTCGCGCCTGGGCGAGGCCATCGACCACCTGCCCTCCGTGGAGGGCACCGGCGGGGAGGTCCACGTCTCCAACGACCTCTCCAAGCTGCTCAACCTCACCGACAAGCAGGCGCAGAAGCGCGGTGACAGCTATATCTCCAGCGAGCTCTTCGTCCTCGCCGCCGCGGAGGAGGACAAAGGCAAGCTGGGCGAGCTGCTGCGCGATGCCGGCGCCACCAAGGAGAACCTGGAGCAGGCCGTGGAGGCCATGCGCGGCGGCGAGGCGGTGAACGACCCCAACGCCGAGGACACCCGCCAGGCGCTGGACAAGTACACCATCGACGTCACCGAGCGGGCGGAGCAGGGCAAGCTCGACCCCGTCATCGGTCGCGACGACGAGATCCGCCGGGCCGTCCAGGTCCTCCAGCGGCGGACCAAGAACAACCCCGTGCTCATCGGCGATCCCGGCGTGGGCAAGACCGCCATCGTCGAGGGGCTGGCCCAGCGCATCGTCAACGGCGAGATCCCGGAGGGGCTCAAGGACAAGCGTCTCCTCTCCCTGGACATGGGCGCGCTGCTCGCCGGCGCCAAGTACCGCGGGGACTTCGAGGAGCGCATGAAGGCGATCCTCAACGACCTGGCCAAGCAGGAGGGGCAGGTCATCCTCTTCATCGACGAGATCCACACCATCGTCGGCGCCGGCAAGGCGGAGGGCGCCATGGATGCCGGCAACATGCTCAAGCCGGCCCTGGCGCGCGGCGAACTCCACTGCATCGGCGCCACCACGCTGGACGAGTACCGCGAGAACATCGAGAAGGATGCCGCCCTGGAGCGCCGCTTCCAGCAGGTCATCGTGGACGAGCCCTCGGTGGAGGACACCGTGGCCATCCTGCGCGGCCTGAAGGAGAAGTACGAGGTCCACCACGGCGTGGAGATCACCGACCCGGCCATCGTCGCCGCGGCGCAGCTCTCCCAGCGCTACATCACCTCGCGCATGCTCCCCGACAAGGCCATCGACCTGCTGGACGAGGCGGCCAGCCGCCTGCGCATGGAGATCGACTCCAAGCCGGAGGAGATGGACCGCCTGGAGCGACGCCTCATCCAGCTCAAGATCGAGCGCGAGGCGCTGAACAAGGAGTCCGACGAGGCCTCCCGGGAGCGGCTGAAGAAGCTCGAGGAGGAGATCGCCGACCTCGAGAAGCAGTACAACGACCTCGAGGAGATCTGGAGCTCCGAGAAGGCGGCCCTCCAGGGCGCCCAGCACATCAAGGAGGAGCTGGACCGCGCCCGGGTGGACGTGGAGACCGCCCGCCGCGCCGGCGACCTCCAGCGCATGTCCGAGCTGCAGTACGGCCGCATCCCGGAGCTGGAGCGCCAGCTGGACCTGGCCACCCAGGTGGAGATGTCGGAGACCCGGCTGCTCAAGAACTCCGTGGGCGAGGAGGAGATCGCCGAGGTCATCTCCAAGTGGACCGGGATCCCGGTCTCCAAGATGCTCGAGGGGGAGAAGGACAAGCTCCTGCGCATGGAGGAGGCCATCGGCGAGCGGGTCATCGGCCAGGAGGAGGCGGTGAACGCCGTCGCCGACGCCATCCGCCGCTCCCGGGCGGGGCTCTCCGATCCCAACCGGCCCAACGGCTCCTTCCTCTTCCTGGGGCCCACCGGCGTGGGCAAGACGGAGCTCACCAAGGCACTGGCCGGCTTCCTCTTCGATACCGAGGAGGCGATGGTGCGCATCGACATGTCGGAGTTCATGGAGAAGCACTCCGTGGCGCGCCTCATCGGGGCCCCGCCGGGCTACGTCGGCTACGAGGAGGGCGGCTACCTCACCGAGGCGGTGCGCCGCAAGCCCTACTCGGTGATCCTGCTCGACGAGGTGGAGAAGGCGCACACCGACGTCTTCAACATCCTCCTGCAGGTGCTGGATGACGGGCGGCTCACCGACGGCCACGGCCGCACGGTGGACTTCCGCAACACCGTCATCGTCATGACCTCCAACCTGGGCTCCCAGGAGATCCAGGGCATGGGGGCGGACTCCGACTACGACCAGATGAAGTCGTCGGTCATGGAGATCGTCGGCCAGCACTTCCGGCCGGAGTTCATCAACCGCGTGGACGAGGTGGTGGTCTTCCACCCGCTGGAGCAGGAGCAGATCCGCAGGATCGCCGACATCCAGTTCAACTACCTGCGGGAGCGCCTGCAGGATCGGCACATGGATGTCGAGGTCACCGATGCGGCCCTGGACAAGCTGGGCGAGGCCGGTTTCGACCCGGTCTACGGTGCCCGGCCGCTCAAGCGGGCCATCCAGCACCTGGTGGAGAATCCGCTCTCCCGGTCGCTGCTCGGCGGCGAGTTCGTCCCCGGCGACGTCATCCAGGTGGATGTCGACGAAGGCGGCGAGTTCACCTTCAAGAAGGCCGAGCGCAAGGCCTCGGTGGCCTGACCGCCGCCGGGTGAGGCCCCGGGCCCCCGTCTCCCCTGCGGGAGGCGGGGGCCTCCTCTTTTCGGGGTTTCGAAACGAAGGGGTCGGGGGAGACTGTGGGCTGGGCAGGTCCCGGTCAGCCAGGTCGACGGCAGCAGGGATGCTGCCGTCGAGCCGACAGGGACGTCTTCACGGCGTACCTGGCTGACCGGGACCTGTACCGCCCGCCCCGGTCCCCGCGCGACCTCGATTTGCCCCGGCCGCCACGCGCGGCGGTAGAATGGGGCAGACCATTCAAGGAGTCCGACCATGTCCGAACAGACCCCCGCCGTCAGCGCCGAGCTGGTGGCGCCCCTCTACCAGGCCCGCGGCTGGGTCCGCGCCGCGGGCGTGGCCATCATCTTCCACGGCCTGCTGCTGGGGATGACCCAGATCGGGCTGCTCCTGGCCTGGGTGCCGGTGTGGCTCGGCATCGTCGCCTTCGGCATCGCCAATGCCGCCGAGTCGGCCCACGAGAGCGACGACCCCGCCTCGGTGACCCTGCTCCACCGGCGGCTGCGGCTCTTCTTCCAGATCCTCGCCGCCCTGGCCATCGTCGGCCTGCTCTTCGGCTTCGCCTTCATGGTCCTGGGCGGCGGCGAGGGGGGCATGGGCCCCGAGCGCATGCCGGCACCGGGCGCCCCGCCGGCGCAGTAGACCGGGAGCGGGCAGTCGTGGCCGGGGATTCCGAGATCTGGCCCGATGCCGCCTACCACGACGGGGTGGCCGCCCTGCGGGCCCACCTCGGCGAGACGGTCTGGCTGCTGGAGACCACCTTCAACGGCTGGCAGGCGCCGGTCCTCCACCCGGGGGAGCCGGTGCGGCTACTGGCGGTGGTCGACTATCCCGAGCCGGATCCCCGCCGCGGCCTGCTGCCCCACCTGCTGATTACCGACGACGGCCTGGGTCGCAACCTCGGCCGGCTGTTGCGGGTGAGCGTGGGCCGGCCCTTCGACCCGGCGCCGGAGGAGGTCCTCTACCGCAACGGCCCGCTGGTGGAGCGGCTCTGCTTCCGCCAGCGCCGCCTCTCCCGCGCCTGGCTGCGCGAGGCCGCCCACTACCACCTGGGCCGGACCCTGGGGCGACCCGGGCCACCCCCCGCGATCCCCGGACCTGACCCCGATCCCGACACCGGGGACGACTCCGGCGATGGCTGACTCCCAGAACCGCCGCATCGCGGCCGCCCGGCGGCTGCAGCGCTGCCTGGCCGGCCGGGTGGAGACCGCGGACCGGCTGGGGCCGGTGACCCGGGTGGCCGGGGTGGATGTCGGCTTCGAGGAGGGCGGGCAGACGGCGCGGGCCGCCGCCGTGGTCCTCGCCTGGCCGGGGCTCGAGACCCTGGAGACCGCCATCGCCCGGGAGCCGGTGCGCCTGCCCTACATCCCGGGGCTGCTCTCCTTCCGCGAGGTGCCGGTGATCGCCGCCGCCCTGGGCCGGCTCTCCGCGCCGCCGGACCTCATCGTCTGTGATGGCCAGGGCATCGCCCACCCCCGGCGGCTGGGGGTCGCCTCCCACCTCGGGCTGCGGCTGGGTATCCCGACCATCGGCGTGGCCAAGAGCCGGCTCATCGGCGAGCACGGGCCGGTGCCGGAGGAGCGCGGGGGGCGGGCGGCACTCACGGACGGGGACGAGGTCATCGGCGCCGTGGTGCGCACGCGGACCGGGGTGCGGCCCGTCTACGTCTCCCCCGGCCACCGCGTGGGCCTGGAGACCGCCGTGGCCTGGACCCTGGCCCTGGCGCCGCGCTATCGCCTGCCGGAGACCACCCGCCGCGCCGATGCCGCCGCCTCCGGCAAGCGGATCCGGGAGGCCTTTCCGCCGTAAACCGCGCCCCGACGAGAAACGCCCGCACCGGTGGCCGGTACGGGCGTTCGGGGCCTCCCGCGCGGGGAGGCCGGAGCCGGAGCGAGCGGTCTAGAAGCGCAGCCCGAGCCGGACCGAGGCCTGGACCTCGCTATCGCTGTAGGCCGCCCCCACGTCCACGATGTGGAAGAGGCCGACACCGGCGTGGACGGTATCCTCGTAGGAGTCGGCCAGGTCGGTCCGGTAGCCGGCGCGCAGCTGCAGCCAGTTCCAGGCGTCGAACTCGCCGCCCACGGCCAGGTACTGGGTGGGCCGGTCGAAGTCCTCGGCCACCGGGTCGTTCTCGGTGAGGTCGAGGTCGACGCCGACGGTGGAGATCCCGGTGTGATGGGAGATGCCGGCGCGGTACTGGGGGTTGAGCTCCAGGTCGTTGCCCTCGGCGGTGGTGTAGGTCTGGGCGGCGACGTTCTTGACCATGAGGCCGGTGCGCACGCCGTTGTCCCACATCTTGGAGGCACCGAGGTCGAGGTTCACGCCGGTCTCCTCGGTGGTGTTCTCGTCCACCGAGAAGTCGTCATCCTCTGCGCTGGCGGTGTAGTCGAAGGTCTGGACCTGCAGGACCTTGGGGGTGACGCCGAAGGAGACGTCGTGGCCGCCGAGGTTGAACTGGCGGGCCAGGGAGATCCCGTACTCGCCGACCATCATGCCGCGGCTCTTGCCCTGGGAGGTCATTTCTTCGCGTTCGTCGACGGTGATTTCCGAATTTTCAGGGTCCCTGTCATCGATTTCGACTTCGACCAGGTCGTTCTCATCGAGCTTGTCCAGTCGGTCTTTTAGATCGCTTGGCGACTCATCGCCGTCTTCCACAGCTTGATAAAATTCCCCGATATCTCCCAGGGCGGAGCTATAGTCGTTGAAATACTCCCGATCCCCGTCGCTGTAGTCGACCCGGAATCCGCCGAAGGCCCGGGCGCCGCCGTAGACCGACATCCCCCATTGACCGGTCGTCCCGGCACCCAGGACCCCGGCGAAGCCCTCGACCTCCACCGGGCTGTCATCGATCTCTTGCAGGGAGGAACTCAGCTCTCCCAGGTCCTCCGCCGCCAGGCGTGCGTTCGAGCCGTTGGGGTCGTCGTTGAACTCGTTGATCGAGCCGTCGAGGCTGTCGGCGTCGTCACCCACCTCATCGATATTGTCGATGACATCCTCGTCCTCCGCCGCGGCCCGGGCGGAGACCATCGGGATCTCGAGATTGAAATCGGTATCCTCGTGCGGTGCGCCCAGCAGGGCCGGGTTGTAGAAGCTGGCGTTGGACGGGTTGCCGGCGGAAGTGCCGATGTTGCCCATGCTCACGGAGCGGGCGTCGTAGACGCCGAAGGAGGCGGCCTGGGCGCCCCCGGCGGTGACGGCGGCCGCGGTGGCGGCGGCAAGGATGCGGATGCGCATGGTCTTTTTCCCCTGGTGGCGGGGCCCGCCGACCCTGGCGTATGCCCCGAGACGCTTCTTGCCCCGCTCCCTGGGTGCTATTCCTCTCATGTTAGGCCGGATCGGTGAAAGGTTTCCACCTCGGGAAGGATTGTACCCGGCGCGGACCCGTTGTTCCCGGTTCGGGCCGCCCAACGAGAAACGCCCCCGGGACCGAATGGTCGCCGGGGGCGTCGAGAGGTGGCGCTCCCAAGGGGACTCGAACCCCTGTTTCCGCCGTGAGAGGGCGGCGTCCTGGACCACTAGACGATGGGAGCGTTCTTCCCGGCCGCTGCGTGCTTCCTGCCGCGGCCAACAGGTGTGGTATTATACCGCCATGATTCGCTGGCTCAAGAGCAGATTCCAGAAACTCGCCGGCCGTTCCGACCCCGGTCCCCGGATCATCCCTCGCGAGGAGCACCCCGTCTCCCGCTCGGCGATGTCCGCCAACGTCCTCAAGGTCCTGACACGGCTCCACAATCACGGCTACGCCGCCTACATGGTCGGGGGCGGGGTCCGGGACCTGCTCCTGGGCCGCGAACCCAAGGACTTCGACGTGGCCACCGACGCCACGCCGGACGAGGTCAACGGCCTCTTTCGCAACAGCCGCCTCATCGGCCGCCGCTTCAGGATCGTCCACGTCCACTTCGGCCCCGAGATCATCGAGGTGGCCACCTTCCGCGCCGCAGCGGGGAACGGGAATGGCAACGGGGAGGGCGACGGAGAGGTGGAGCGCAGCGAGGACGGCATGGTCCTGCGCGACAACGTCTACGGCACCCTGGAAGAGGATGCCTGGCGGCGGGACTTCAGCGTCAACGCCCTCTACTACAACATCGCCGACCACTCCATCGTCGACTACTGCGGCGGCTGGGAGGATGTCCAGGCCGGCCTGCTGCGGATGATCGGCGACCCGGCGGAGCGCTTCCGCGAGGACCCGGTGCGGGTGCTGCGGGCGGTGCGCTTCGCCGCCAAGCACGGCTTCCGCATCGAGCGCGAGACCGAGGCGCCCATGCGCGAGCTGGGCGACCTCCTCAACGGCGTGCCCCCGGCCCGGCTGTTCGAGGAGGTGAACAAGCTCTTCCTCAGCGGGGCGGCGGTCCAGAGCTACGAGCTGCTGCGCTACTACGACGTCTTCCGCATCCTCTTCCCCATCACCGAGGAGGCGCTGCAGCGCGAGGAGGAGGGCTTCCCGCTGCTCTTCCTCATCCGCGCCCTGGAGAATACCGACCGCCGCGTCAACGAGGGCCGGCCGGTGACGCCGGCCTTCCTCATCGCCGCCCTGCTGTGGGAGCCGGTGCGCCAGCACGTCGCCGCCGCCCGCAAGGCGGGGGACAACCCCGGCCGCGCCCTGCAGGTGGCGGCGGAGCAGGTGGTCAGCGGCCAGGTGAAGCACGTCGCCATCCCGCGCCGCTTCTCCACCGCGGCCCGGGAGATCTGGTCGCTCCAGGAGCGCTTCCACCAGCGCGCCGGCAAGCGGCCCTGGAAGCTCATGGAGCATCCGCGCTTCCGCGCCGCCTACGACTTCCTGGTCCTGCGCGCCACCGCCGGCGAGATCGAACCGGAGCTCTCCGACTGGTGGACCCGCTTCCAGGATGCCGACGAGGGCGAGCGCGAGCGCATGGTCGCCCAGCAGCAGGGCCAGGGCGGTGGCGGCAAGAGCGGCAAGAAGGGGCGCCGGCGCGGCGGGCGGCGCCGCAAGAAGCCCCAGCAGCAGGAAGGGGGCGGCGGCGGGGAATGACCACGGTCACCGCCTGGATCGGCCTGGGGGCCAATCTGGACCGGCCCTTCCAGCGCGTGGCCCGGGCGCTGGCGGGGCTGGGTGACCTCCCCGCCACCCGGTGTACCGCCGCCTCCCGGGTCTGGCGCAGCCCGCCCATGGGCCCGCAGGACCAGCCCGAGTTCGCCAACGCCGTCGCCCGGGTGGAGACGGCGCTGGGGCCGGCGGAGCTGCTGGCCGCCCTCCACGAGCAGGAGGCCGCCGCCGGGCGCGTCCGGGCCGAGCGCTGGGGGCCCCGCACCCTCGATCTGGACCTCCTCCTCTACGCCGATCAGGCGAGCGACGACCCCGCCCTGCGCCTGCCCCATCCCGGGGTGTGGGACCGGGACTTCGTCCTCCACCCCCTGGCCGAGATCGACCCCGACCTGATCCTCCCCGGCGGCCGCCCGCTGCGCGAGCAGCTGGCCCGGGTGCCGGCGGGGGCGGGTCTGCAACCGGTAGCGGAGGAGGCGATCCATGGCTGAGGAGAAGGCCGCCGAGGAGACCCCGCGCTTCATCGCCGTGGAGGGGCCCATCGGCGTGGGCAAGACCAGCCTGGCCCGGCGCCTGGCGGCGAGCTTCGGCAGCGACCTGCTGCTGGAGGACCCGTCGGACAACCCCTTCCTGCAGCGCTTCTATACCGACCCCCGCGGGGCGGCCCTGCCCACCCAGCTCTCCTTCCTCCTCCAGCGGGTGCGGCAGATGGAGGCGCTGGCCCAGGGGGACCTCTTCGCCCCGGTGCGGGTGGCCGACTACCTCCTGGACAAGGATCGGCTCTTCGCCGAGCTGACCCTGGATCCCAGCGAGCTGGAGCTCTACGACCGCCTGGCCGAGCGGCTGGCGGCGGAGGCGCCGCGGCCGGACCTGGTGGTCTACCTCCAGGCCCCGGCACAGACCCTGATCCGGCGGGTGGAGCAGCGCGGTCGCGACTACGAGCGCCCCATGGCGCGGGACTACCTGGAGCGGCTGGCGGAGGCCTATACCCGCTTCTTCCACGCCTGGGACGCGACGCCGCTGCTCATCGTCAACGCGGAATCCCTGGACTTCGTGAACAGCGAGGCCGACTACGGCCTGCTGCTGGAGGAGGTCCGCCGGGTCCGGGCCGGCCGCCACTACTTCAACCCGGCGCCGCTGGATCTGTAGCCGCGGCGCACGCGGTATCATCCCGAACTGATTCGACGAGCAGGAGAGAAGCCCATGGCCATGCCCTCCCTGGCGCGACTGCGGCGGCTCAAGGAGCGCGGCGAACCGGTGGCCGCGCTCACCGCCTACGACGCCAGCTTCGCCACCCGCATGGACGAGGCGGGGGTGGACCTGCTGCTGGTGGGCGACTCCCTGGGCATGGTGGTCCAGGGCTTCGAGACCACCGTCCCGGTGACCCTGGACGCCATGGTCCACCACACCGCCGCGGTGCGCCGCGGCAGCGGCCAGCGGCCGGTCATCGCCGATCTCCCCTTCCTCACCTTCGGCGACCCGGCCACCGCCGTGGCCGCCGCCGGCCGGCTGATGCAGGAGGGCGGGGCCCACGGCGTCAAGCTGGAGGGGGGCGGCCCCGTGGTTGATGTGGTGGCGGCGCTCACCCGGCAGGGGATCCCGGTCTGTGGCCATCTGGGGCTGCTGCCGCAGACGGTGCTCCGCCTCGGTGGCTATCGCATCCAGGGCCGGGGCGAGGAGGCCGGGCAGGCGCTGCTGGCCGAGGCGCGGGCGCTGGAGGGCGCCGGCGCCGACCTGCTGGTCCTGGAGGCGGTCCCCGCCGCGGTGGCGGGGATGGTGCGCCGGGCGCTGACCATCCCGGTCATCGGTATCGGCGCGGGCCCGGACTGCGACGGCCAGGTGCTGGTCAGCTACGATCTCCTGGGGCTGACGCCGGGCGAACCGCCGGCCTTCAGCCGCGACTTCCTGGCCGATACCGGGAGCATCCCCGCCGCCCTGGCGGAGTACGTGCGGGCGGTGAAGGGGGGGGCGTTCCCCGGCCCCGAGCAGACCCTGGCCTGAGGGAGGCAGCGTGCACACCGAGCGCGAGATCCGGAAGGTCCGCACCGCCGTCAGCGGCTGGCGCGCGCGGGGCGACTACATCGGCCTGGTGCCCACCATGGGCAACCTCCACGACGGCCACATGCGGCTGGTGGAGGCGGCGCGCCAGGCCGCCGATCGGGTGGTGGTGAGCCTGTTCGTGAACCCCCTGCAGTTCGCCCCGGGGGAGGATTTCGAGCGCTACCCGCGCACCTTCGAGGCGGACGCCGCGCGGCTGGCGGAGGCCGGCGCGGACCTGCTCTTCGCCCCGGAGGTGGCCACCCTCTATCCGGACCAGGGGGTGCGGCCCACCACCCGGGTGGAGGTCCCCGGCCTCTCGGACATCCTCTGCGGGGCGGGGCGCCCCGGCCACTTTACCGGCGTGGCGACGGTGGTCACCAAGCTCTTCAACATCGTCCGCCCCGACGCCGCCTGGTTCGGCGAGAAGGACTACCAGCAGCTGCTGGTGATCCGGCGGCTGGTGGCCGACCTCTGCCTCCCGGTGGAGGTCTTCGGCGTGCCCACCGTGCGCGAGTCCGACGGCCTGGCGCTCTCCTCGCGCAACGGCTACCTCACCCCCGAACAGCGGGCGGCGGCGCCGGCGCTCTATCAGGCCCTGACCGCCGCCCGGGATCGCGTCCTCGAGGGGGCCGAGCCGGGCGCCGCCGCCGAGGCCGGCTGGCGGCAGCTCACCGAGGCCGGCTTCGAGCCGGAGTACTTCACCATTCGCCGCGCGGCGGACCTGGACGAGCCGGGAGCGGATGACCGCGACCTCGTCGCCCTGGC
>JBKGYA010000054.1:0-11773 GCA_046546335.1 Thiohalospira sp.
GCCAGCAGCCAGGGGGCGAGCTCGGCCACCCCCTCGCCCGCCACCACCGCCCCGGTGATGACCCGGGCCAGCAGACCGGCCTGGATCAGGGTGGCCACCCCGCCCAGGAGACCGACCGCCGCCGCCAGCCTCAGCCAGCGGCGGCCGGGGGCCTCCCGGCGGTCCAGCCACTGGCGGGGCGTGGGGGCGGTTGCCGGCTCGGCCATGGGCGGCTCCTAGTGGTAGCCCTCTTCCAGGCTCACCTTGCCGCGGAAGACCCAGTAGGTCCACGCGGAGTAGGCGATGATCACCGGGATGACGAAGAGCACCCCGAGGATGAGGAAGAGCTGGGCGTTGGGCGAGGAGGCCGCGTCCCAGATGGTGTGGTCCGGCGGCACCACGTAGGGCCACTTGCTCATGAGCAGGCCGGCGTAGGTGAAGATGAAGATACCCATGGTGGCCAGGAAGGGCTGGCCCTCGTAGCCCTTACGCAGCGCCTGCCAGAGCTTGAGGATGGAGAGCGCGGCCCCCAGCGGCAGCAGCCACAGCCAGGAGATCTCGAACCAGCGCTCGAAGGCGCGCGGATCGATGAGCGGCGTCACCAGGCTCACGGCGACGAAGACCGTCACCACCCCGGCCAGCAGCCGCGGCGCCAGGCGGTAGGCCCAGGCCTGGGTCTCCCCCTCGGTCTTGAGGATGAGCCAGGTGGTGCCCAGCAGGGCGTACCCCAGCACCAGGCCGACCCCGGTGAGCACGGTGAAGGGGGTGAGCCAGTCCAGGGCGCTGCCGGCGTAGGTCAGCCCCTCGGTCTCGAAGCCCTGGATGTAGGCGCCCACCACCGCGCCCTGGGCGAAGGCGGCCACCGCCGAGCCCAGGAAGAAGGCGCGGTTCCACAGCCCCCTGGAGCGCCCCGCCTTGAAGCGGAACTCGAAGGCGACGCCGCGGAAGATGAGCCCGGCGAGCATCAGGAAGACCCCGATATAGAGCGCCGGCAGGTAGACCGAGTAGACCAGCGGGAAGGCGCCCAGCAGGCCCGTTCCCCCCAGCACCAGCCAGGTCTCGTTGCCGTCCCAGACCGGGGCGACGGAGTTCATCATGTAGTCGCGGCTCGTCTCGCCGGGGGCGAAGGGGAAGAGGATCCCCACCCCCAGGTCGAAGCCGTCCAGCAGGACGTACATGAAGAGCCCGATGGCGATGATCACCGCCCAGAGTACGGTCAGATCGAGCATGGGTGGTTACCTCCTCAGTTCTGCGCGCCGGTCACGGCGTCGCTGTCGAAGGGCGTATCGCTGGCGGACAGCGGCCGCTTGGCGTGATGGGGCTCCTCCACGTGCTCCTCGGCGTCGGGGCCGGCGCGCACGATGCGGGTGACGTAGTAGAGCCCGGCGGTGAAGACCACGGCGTAGACCGCGATGTAGCCGATGAGCGTGGCCAGGGCCATGCCGCCGGTGAGCGACGGCGTCACCGCCTGGGCCTGGGTCATCTCGCCGTAGACCAGCCACGGGGCACGCCCGGTCTCGGTGGTGAACCAGCCCGCCACCACGGCGATGAAGGGCGCCGGGATGAACCAGGAGAGGCCGCGCAGGAAGGTCCGGTCGCGGTCGAGCCTCCCGCGCATCCGGGTCCACAGCCCCCAGAGGGCGAAGAGGATCATCAGCGTCCCCAGGCCGACCATGATGCGGAAGGCCCAGAAGGTGATCCCCACCGGCGGGCGCTCGGCCTTCGGCGCCTCGGTGACACCGTGGACGGTGCCGTTCCACTCGTGGGTGAGGATGAGGCTCGCCACGTGGGGGATCCCCACCTCGAAGTGGTTGGTCTCGTCCTCGCTGTCCGGGATGGCAAAGAGGAGCAGCGGCGCGCCCTCCTTGGTCTCCCAGTGGCCCTCCATCGCCGCCACCTTGGTGGGCTGGTGCTCGAAGGTGTTGAGGCCGTGGTAGTCCCCCATGAACAGCTGCGCCGGGGCGGCGAAGAGCAGCATCCACAGGGCCATGGAGAGCGCCTTGCGGTTCATCTCCCGGGCGCGGCCGCGGACCAGGTACCAGGCGCTGACCCCGGCGACCACGAAGCCGGCGGTAAGCAGGGAGGCCAGCCCCATGTGGAAGAACCGCGGCACGAACGACGGATTGAAGATCGCCGCCGCCCAGTCGGTGATGCGGAAGACCCCGTCCTGCAGCTCGAAACCCGCCGGCGTCTGCATCCAGGAGTTGGCCACCAGGATCCAGAAGGAGGAGAGGAAGGTCCCCAGGGAGACCATGAGCGCCGAGAAGAGGTGCGCCCCCTGGGGCACCTTGCCGCGGCCGAAGAGCAGCACCCCGAGGAAGGCCGCCTCCAGGAAGAAGGCGGTGATCACCTCGTAGGAGAGCACCGGGCCGAGGAAGTTGGCCGTGGCGTAGGAGAAGTTGCTCCAGTTGGTCCCGAACTGGAAGGACATCACCAGCCCGGAGACCACCCCCATGCCGAAGACCACGGCGAAGATCTTGGTCCAGAACAGCGAGATCTGCTCGTAGATCTTGTCACCGGTGCGGTAGAGGCGGCCCTCCAGGTAGGCGATGTAGGCCGCCAGGCCGATGGTGAAGACCGGAAAGATGGCGTGGAATGAGACCACGAAGGCGAACTGGATTCGCGACAGCAGAAGCGGATCGAGCTCCATTGGGACCTCCTGCGATTCGCCCACCCGAGGGCGAGCCGTGACGATGGGGTTGCGTCGCCGATCCTTGCAGGGACCGTGCCGGAAGTCGACCGCCGGGGCCGAACCGCCACTCGTGGCGGTTCCGGACCCGGCCAAATCCCTTACCTCCGGCGCAGGAATGCCGAAAAAGGCACCCCTTTGCGGCGCGCTACCGCCATAGATGGCACCCCAGTCCGGGAAAGACAAGCCCCGGACCGGTCAGGGTCGAGCCAGTCGGCACGCCGCCACGGCCGACGCCGCGCCATCTGGTACACTGGGCCCATGTCCGATATCCCCGCCGAAGCCCTGGTCCTCTACAAGGGACGCCCCGCCGCCGTGGCCGAGCCCGGCGAGAAGATCCTCCTGCGCCTGCCCGACGGCGAGACCAAGCGCGTCCGCCCCAAGGACATCCAGCTCCTCCACCCCGGCCCCGCCGGCGACCTCGCAAAGCTCGCCCCGCCGGAGGGGGACCTGGAGGGGGCCCGCGAGGTCCTGGAGGGGGAGACCGCCACCCTGGCCGACGTGGCGGAGCTGGCCTTCGGGGAACACACCCCGGCCACCGCCTGGGCGGCCTGGGAGGCGGTGGCCGACGGCCTGCTCTTCACCGGGACCCCCGAGGCGGTGACTGCCATCGATGGCGAGACGGTGGCCGCCGAACGCCGGAAACGGCAGGAGAAGGCCGACGCCGCGGCCGCCCGCCAGGCGCTGCTGGAGCGGCTGAAGAAGGGGGAGTACGCCCCCGAGGATGCCGGCGCCCTGGCCGAGATCGAGCGCGTGGCCCTGGGCACCGCCGCCCACAGCCCCCTGCTGCGGGAGCTGGACCTGGCCGAGGAGCCGGAGGCGGCCCATCGACTGCTGTTGCGCATCGGCTACTGGCAGCCGGAACACAACCCCCACCCCAGCCGCCTCTCCGCCCCCGAGGGGGAGCCGGCGGTGGGGGTGGCGCCGCCCCGGGAGGGCGAGCGCCGGGATCTGACTCACCTCACGGCGCTGGCCATCGACGACGAGGGCAACCGCGACCCCGACGACGCCATCAGCTTCGACGGCGAGCGGCTCTGGGTCCACATCGCCGACGCCGCCGCCATGGCGCCGCCGGCCAGCGAGCTGGACCTCGCCGCCCGGGAGCGCGGCGCCACCCTCTACCTCCCGGAGGGGGTCCGGCCCATGCTCCCGGAGGCGGCCATCGACCACCTGGGCCTGGGGCTCGCCGAGGAGTCCCCGGCGCTCTCCTTCGGCGTGAAGCTCGCCGCCGACGGCACCCTGGAGGATGTGGTGGTCACCCCCAGCCGGGTGCGGGTGACGCGGCTGACCTACGCCGAGGCGGAGAACCACCTGGACGAGGAGCCGCTGGCCTCCATCCGGCGGCTCACCGACGCCTTCCGCGCCCGCCGGATCGCCGAGGGGGCGGCCATCATCCGCATCCCCGAGGTGAGCGTGAAGGTGCGCGACGGCCGGGTGGAGCTGCGCCCCCTGCCCGACCACGTCAGCCGGCAGATCGTCACCGAGGCGATGCTGGCCACCGGCGAGGCGGCGGCGCGCTTCGCCGGCAGCGAGGGGATCGCCTTCCCCTACTCCACCCAGCCGCCGCCGGAGGAACGGCCCGAGGGGGAGGACCTGGCCAGCCAGTTCGCCTTCCGCCGCCAGATGCGCCCGGCCCGGCTGCGCTCGGCGCCGGACCACCACGCCGGGGTCGGCCTGGCCGCCTACACCCAGGTCACCAGCCCCATGCGCCGCTACCTCGACCTGGTGGCCCACCAGCAGCTGCGCGCCCACCTCGCCGGGGAGGAGACCCTGAACCAGGAGGCCCTGCTGGAGCGGGTGGCGGCGGTGGACGCCGTCATGGGGGGGCTGCGCCGCAGCGAGCGCCTCTCCAACCAGCACTGGAAGCTGGTCTGGCTCAAGCAGCAGGGTCAGTGGGAGGGCGAGGGCACCGTGGTGGAGACCGGCGAACGCAAGGGCCGCGTCTTCCTCCCCGATCTGGCCTACGAGGCGGTCCTGCCGCTGCCCGCCGGCGCCGCCCTCAACGATCGGCTCACCCTGCGCAATACCGGGGTGGATATCCCCGCGCTGGAGGCGCGCTTCTCGGTGCGCTAGGCCCGGAAGTTGCAAGGACCGGCACAGTCTCTCGGAGAGGAGCTGCCATGATCGTCTACCCCCGCCGCGACGGCCTCATGGTCGGGCTGGCCCTGCTCGCCGGCCTCCTGCTGGGCGCTTGGTCCTTCTCCGGCCCGCCGGAGGGCGTGCTCTCGGTGGATTTCGAGAACGCCACCGATCACACCGTCGAGTCACTGACCATCGACCACGGCAACGCCGACACCCAGGAGGATATCCAGCTCCTCCAGATCCCGGCGAAGACCACCCGCCACGCCGTGCTCAACCACGAACCCGGCGCCGGCTTCAACGTCACCGTGAAGTACGCCGACGGCCACACCGTGGAGTTCTGCGCCAACCGCGGCGTGGAGGGGCGGCGCCAGTCGGTGACCCTCTACCGCTGACCCGGATCGCTGAGCCGGACCGCTAACCTACCGCTGGTAGGTCCCCACCAGCCGGTTCATGCCGAGGATGTTCGGCTCGATGCGCTCCAGCAGCTGCCACAGGGTCAGCCCCTCGGGGAGATCGGTGACCGCATCCAGGGCGATGACCCAGAAGTAGTAGCGGTGCACCCCGTGGCCGGCCGGCGGCATGGGGCCGTTGTAGCCGATGTTGCCGACATCGTTGATGCCGGCGGTGCCGATGGCGGTCGCCTCCTCCAGGGAGGTGACCTCGGCGGGCAGGTTGTAGAGCGCCCAGTGGACGAAGCCGTAGGTCCCGCCGGGCGAGACCAGCGGGGCGTCGGGGTCGTGGCAGACGACGGCGAAGCCGGCGGTGCCCGCCGGCGCGCCGGACCACTTCAGCGCCGGGGAGCGGTCCTCGCCCTCGCCGCTGTGGCGGGTGGGGATGACGTCGCCATTGCCGAAGGCGGGGCTGGTCAGGGTCATGTCGCTGGGTGCGAAGGGCATGGGCGCCTCCTGTTGCGTGGCGTGGCTTCATCGGGCCGCGAGGGGCCGGGTACCTCCCGAGTATGGAACCCCGGTGCCGGGGTCAACAAACGGTCGCCGGTCATCCACGGACTTTCCCAAGCCCTGCACTGGGCTCAGGGCATCCGCATCCCGGAGGCGGTCGGGGCGAGCCCGCGGACACCTGGAGCCGGGGGCAGGCGATTGACGCGGCACCGAGAGGGTTTTACCTTCTCCGACCCCGCCGCGCCCGGCGGCCCGACATCCGCGACAGAGTGAGAGAAGCCATGCGTATCGTCCTCCTCGGTGCACCCGGTTCCGGCAAGGGGACCCAGGCCAAGATGCTGATGGACCACTACGGCATCCCCCAGGTCTCCACCGGCGACCTGCTGCGCGCCGCGGTCTCCGCCGGGACGCCCCTGGGCCAGAAGGCGAAGGCCGCCATGGATGCCGGGGAGCTGGTCTCCGACGACATCGTCCTCGGCATGATCCAGGAGCGCCTGCGCGAGGACGATGCCGCCAACGGCTTCATCCTCGACGGCTTCCCGCGCAATCCGGCCCAGGCCGAGGCGCTGGACCCCATGCTGGAGCAGATGGGTCAGCCCCTGGACGCCGCCGTGCAGATCGACGTCGACATGGACCTGCTCATGAAGCGGATCCTCGGCCGCCGCACCTGCGCCAGCTGCGGCGCGGTCTTCAACGTCTACACCCATCCGCCGAAGGAAGACGGTGTCTGCGACTACTGCGGCGGCGAGCTCACCCAGCGCGGCGACGACAACGAGGAGACCGTCCGCAACCGCCTGGAGGTCTACGAGCAGGAGACCGCCCCGCTGGTGGACTACTACCGCGGCCAGGGGCTTCTCCACACCGTCAACGGCGTGGGCGAGGTGGACGAGATCTTCGCCGCCATCACCCAGACCCTGGACGGGATCGGCGATCACTAGAGCGCGCCGCCTCCAGCAGGCTGCGGAAGTCGCGTAGCGGCACCACCCGGTAGCTGCACTCCGCCGGCAGCTCCCCGCCGGCGCGCGCCATGGCCACCGACGGGTAGTCGCGGCAGAGCGGCGGCCGCCGGTCGTGGATGGTGCAGCGGCCGTCGGCGGCCAGGTTGTCGCAGGTAAAGCGCAGCTCCCCGCGGCCGTTGCGATCCACCGGCCGGAACATGGCGTAGTCGGGGTGCCGGCGGACCAGGCGCCGGAAGGCGCGGTGGCTCTTCACGGGGCGGTCCCCGCTGACCAGCAGCACCTGCGCGCAGCAGGCCCCGCACTGGTTGCACTCCCCCTCGATGGTCAGATTGGCATCGGCCTCGCGCCGACGTCGGCGGCGCCACCAGCGGCGGAACATGGCCCCTCCCGGTTACTCGACTCGATCCCGTCCGGAACCGCTTGCGCATCGGGGACGCCGACCACGGCGTCCCCGATGCCTCTCCAGTGGCCTGCACGTACCACTCCCGATTGCTAGAATGCCGGCTCCACTCGCGCAAGGGGAAGGGTACATGGCCGACCACTACGACCTCATCGCCATCGGCGCCGGCAGCGGCGGGCTCTCCGTCGCCGAGCGGGCCGCCGCCCACGGCGCCCGGGTCGCCATCGTCGAGGAGGGCGCCCTGGGGGGGACCTGCGTCAACGTCGGCTGCGTCCCCAAGAAGGTCATGTGGTACGCCGCCGGCGTCGCCGAGACCCTCCACGACGCCGCCGGCTTCGGCTTCAGCCTGGACGGCTGGCGCTTCGACTGGGCCACCCTCAAGGCCGCCCGCGAAAAGCTCATCGAGGGGATCACCGGCTTCTACGGCAACTGGATGGCCGACAACCACATCGACCACCTCCAGGGCCACGCCCGCTTCGTGGACGCGAAGACCCTGGATGTCGGCGGCACCCACTACACCGCCGACCACATCGCCGTCTGCCCCGGCGGCGAGCCCATGGTCCCCGACGTCCCCGGCGCCGAACTCGGGATCAGCTCCGACGGCTTCTTCGAGCTGGAGAGCCTGCCCCACAACGTCGCCGTGGTGGGCGGCGGCTACATCGGGGTGGAGCTGGCCGGCGTCCTCAACGCCCTGGGCTGCCACGTCCGCCTGGTCCTGCGCCGGGATCGGCTCCTGCCCACCTTCGACTCCCTCATCCGCGAGGGGCTCATGGAGGCCATGGCCGACGCCGGGATCACCGTGGTGCCCCAGGCGCCGGTGCACGGGCTGGCGAAGGATGACGAGGGCCGCCTGCGCCTGGACTGCGCCGACGGCGTCTGCTTCCACGGCCTGGACCAGGTGATCTGGGCCACCGGCCGCCGGCCGCGCACCGCCGAGCTGGAGCCGGAGAAGGCGGGCCTCCAGCCCGATCCCGCCGGCTTCATCCGCACCGACGAGTACCAGGAGACCGGCGTCCCCGGGATCTACGCCGTGGGCGACGTCACCGGCCGGCCGCCGCTGACCCCGGTGGCCATCGCCGCCGGCCGCCGCCTGGGGGACCGCCTCTTCGGCGGCCAGCCCGACCGCCACCTGGACTACGAGAACATCCCCAGCGTGGTCTTCAGCCACCCGCCGGCGGGCACGGTGGGGCTGACCGAGGGGCAGGCGCGGGAGATCCACGGCGACGCCGTGCGGATCTATCAGACCCGCTTCACCAGCCTCTATCAGGGCTTTACCGACCGCGACGAGAAGACCGCCATGAAGCTGGTCTGCGTGGGCAACGACGAGCGCATCGTCGGCTGCCATATGCTCGGCAAGGGCGTGGACGAGATGCTCCAGGGCTTCGCCGTGGCCATCCGCATGGGGGCCACCAAGCGCGACTTCGACGACACCGTGGCGCTGCACCCCACCAGCGCCGAGGAGCTGGTCACCCTGCGCTGAGCAGCTCCCGGCGCAGGGTCTCCAGCACGGCGGCGGCGTCCGGGCGCACCCCGCGCCAGATCCGGAAGGACTCCGCCGCCTGGCCCACCAGCATGCCCAGGCCGTCGGCCAGCTCCGCCGCCCCCCGGCCCGCGGCCCAGCCCAGGAAGGCGGTGGGCTCGGCGCCGTACATCATGTCGTAGACCCGGGTCTGCTCGCCCACGGCCTCGGCGGGGAGATCCGGCACCTCGGCGGCCAGGCTGGCGGCCGTGGCGTTGATGATGATGTCGAAGGGGCCCTGCGCCGCCGGCAGGCCGCCGCCCTCCACCGGGCCCAGGTGACGGAAATGGTCCGCCAGCTCCCGGGCGCGGTCCGGCGTGCGGTTGACCACCAGCAGCCGCGCCGGCCCCGCCTCCAGCAGCGGGGCGATGACCCCGCGCGCCGCCCCGCCGGCCCCCACCAGCAGGACCGACGACCCCGCCAGGGGCCAGCCCAGGTTCTCCGTGAGGTCGGCCACCAGGCCGGCGCCGTCGGTGTTGTCGGCGATGAGTCGACCGTCGGCCAGGGTGAGGGTGTTCACCGCCCCCGCCAGCCGGGCCCGGTCGCTGAGCTCGTCGGCCAGGGCGTAGGCGCGCTCCTTCAGGGGCACGGTGATGTTCGCCCCGCGCCCGCCGGCGGCGCCGAAGTTCCCCAGCGCCTGGGCCAGGCCGCCCTGATCCACCCGGATCGCCTCGTAGGTCAGCTGCTGGCCGGTCTGCTCGGCGAAGAGGGTGTGGATCCGGGGGGAGAGGCTGTGGTCGACGGGATCCCCCATCACGGCGTAGCGATCCGGCTCGGGCGAGAAATCGAAGGGGTCTTTGCTCATGGCGTCTTCCGGCGTTGCCTCGGGGCCCGCGGGGCGGGCGCGATGGGCTCAGTCTGCCACCGGCGGGCGGCGGGGCCAATCGGGTCCGAAATCGACGTCCTCGGGATGCTTGACACCGGGCCGGGGGGCGGCAATACTAAATGCAAATCGTTGTCATTCGTGAGGACACCCCGATGTACGTCTGTCTCTGCCAGGGAATCACCGACAAGCAGATCCACGCCGAGGTGGAGCGCGGCGCAGACAACTGGAAGGAGGTTCGGGAGAACCTCGGGGTGGCCAAGCAGTGCGGCCGCTGCGGCCAGTGCGCCAAGGGCATCGTCCGCGAGGCGGTGGCCGAGAAGCACGCGGTTGCAACCATGCCCCTGGCCGTCTAGCCTGACTCCCGTACCGCGCCATCCCGGCGCACGAGCAGTCAGGAGAATCCCGCATGAAGGGCGACAGCAAGGTCCTCGAGCACCTCAACCGCATCCTCACCAACGAACTCACCGCCATCAACCAGTACTTCCTCCACGCGCGGATGTACCGCAACTGGGGGCTCGATGAGCTCAACGAGAAGGCGTACGGCGAGTCCATCGACGAGATGAAGCACGCCGACCAGCTCATCGAGCGCATCCTCTTCCTCGAGGGCGTGCCCAACCTGCAGGACCTGGGCAAGCTCATGATCGGCGAGGAGACCGAGGAGATGCTGCGCTGCGACCTCCGACTGGAGGAGAAGGCGGTCACCGACCTGCGCGCCGCCATCGCCCACTGCGAGTCCGTGGAGGACTACGTCAGCCGCGACATCCTCACCTCCATCCTGGAGAGCGAGGAGGAGCACATCGACTGGCTGGAGACGCAGCTGGACCTCATCGCCAAGATGGGCAAGGAGAACTACCTCCAGTCCCAGGCCAGCTGAACCTCAGCCCTCCTCCGAGAGCCACCGCGCCACATCCATGGCGTGGTAGGTGAGGATCCCGTCCGCACCGGCGCGCTTGCAGCCGGTGAGCGCCTCCAGCACCACCGCCCGCTCGTCCAGCCAGCCGTTGGCGCCGGCCGCCTTGAACATGGCGTACTCGCCGCTGACCTGGTAGACGAAGGTGGGCGCCCCGAACTGCTCCTTCACCCGCCGGACCACGTCCAGGTAGGGCAGCCCCGGCTTGATCATCACCATGTCCGCCCCCTCCTGGAGGTCCATGGCGACCTCGCGCAGGGCCTCGTCGCCGTTGGCCGGGTCCATCTGGTAGGTGCGCTTGTCGCCCCCGCCCAGGTTGGCCGCAGAGCCCACCGCATCGCGGAAGGGGCCGTAGAAGGCGGAGGCGTACTTGGCGGCGTAGGCGAGGATCCGGGTGTTCACGTGGCCGGCATCCTCCAGCTCCTCGCGGATGGCGCCCACGCGGCCGTCCATCATGTCCGAGGGGGCGACCACGTCGGCCCCGGCCTCGGCGTGGGAGAGGGCCTGGCGGATCAGCACCTCCACCGTCTCGTCGTTGACCACGTAGCCGTTCTCGTCCACCAGCCCGTCCTGACCGTGGCTGGTGAAGGGGTCCAGGGCCACGTCGGTGATAACGCCCATGGACGGCACCTCCGCCTTGATGGCGGCCACCGCCCGCTGGGCCAGCCCCTCGGGGTTGTACGCCTCGGCGGCATCGGCGCTCTTGCGCTCCGGCGGCGTCACCGGGAAGAGCGCCATGGCCGGGATCCCCAGCTCGAAGGCGGTGGCGGCCTCGCGCCGCAGCTCGTCCAGGGTCAGCCGCTCCACCCCCGGCATGGAGGGCACCGGCTCCCGCTTGCCCTCGCCCTCGATGACGAAGACGGGGTAGATGAGGTCATCGCTGGTCAGCCGGTTCTCGCGCACCAGCCGCCGGGAGAAGTCATCGCGCCGCAGCCGACGGCCGCGCGCCAGGGGGAACTCGCCGTGTCCGGTCTCCATTGCTGGGTCCTGCCTTTATAACCGAGGTATGGGGTCTTCATGGTGCCATTAGCCGGTCAAGGGGGACAGAGGAGGGGCTACTGGTGAACAGTGCCTGGCGCCGGGGGTCTATGCAATCGTCGGGGACCTGACAGCAATACAATCGTCCGGGACCCGACACCTATTTATCGCCAAACTGACACTTTCCGACTAGATAAATCGTTATACCAAGGAACACAAAATAGAGGAACACCCATACAGACAATGTAACAACAATATCAGTTATCAAAGAATTCACGGTCTCAGAAATATTTCCTGAAGAAGCCTTCTCCAAGGCTAATTCTAGATTTGGCATATCCCTAAAAAACAGAAGAAAATATTGCGCAATAATGGCCGCCGCACTAACGCCCCCCCAAACCCCTCCGAGGATCACTGCAATTCTTTTTTTACGATAGAAATCCATGTCGCTTTTCCCCATTTTTGCAAGTCAACAACCATCTTCATCAAGACTGTTCCTGTTATCCAATAGCTCCTGCAACTTGTTACGGTTATC
>JBKGYA010000055.1:0-11748 GCA_046546335.1 Thiohalospira sp.
CAGGTCCAGGCGGGCCCCGGCGTGGCGGGCGGTGAGGGTGAGGTCCCGGAGCCGTGTCCCGCCCGCCCGGGTCCCAAGGCGGAGGTGGAGCGGGCCCTGGAGCCCGGGGAGGGCGTCGGCGGAGCCCCGCACCCCGGAGAGGTCGAGGGTCAGGGGCAGGGCGGGGAGGTTCGGCAGGGCGGCGGCCGCGGGGTCCGTCTCCGGTGACCCCTCGGTCGCGGTCACGGCGAGGCCCTCCAGGTGGAGCCGCTGGATCCGGAGTCGACCGACGAGCAGGTCCAGGGGGCGCCAGTCCAGGTCGATGCCGGCACCCTCGGCGTCCATGCCCGCGCCCTGCCAGCGCACCCCCTCCAGCCGCAGCGGGCCGGCCAGTCGCCCCTCCGCCCGCGCAATGGTCAGCCGGCCGTCGGTGGCCTCCTCGGCGATCCCGGCCACCCAGGCCGGCGCGGCCGGGTGGTGGAGCAGCACGACCCCGCCGACCCCGGCGCCGACGAGAGCGAGCACCAGGGCGACGGCGAGGGTGCGCCCCAGAAGGTGCAGGGCGGAGGCGAGACGGGTCATGGGTCCGGTCTCAGATAGAGGTGGAAACGCCAGCCGGCGGCGGTATCCACCGCCCGCGCCAGGTCCACGGCCAGCGTGCCGATGGGCAGTCGCCAGCGAAAACCCAGACCGGCGCTGCGCCGGAACTCGGCCGCATCGGGATTGTAGGCGTTACCGGCGTCGTGGAAGAGGGCGAGGGCGAAGTCCTCGCCCAGGGCGTGCTCGTACTCCGCCGTCGCCACGGCCAGGGCGCTGCCGCCGGTAACCTCGCCTTCCGCATCGGTGGGGCCCAGGTGCTGGTAGCCGAAGCCGCGGAGGGTGCGATCACCGCCGGCGAAGAAGCGCAGGGAGGCGGGCAGTTCCTCCACTTCCGCCAGCGCGGTCGCCCCCAGGCGGCTGCGCAGGCGCAGGCGATGGCGTTCGGTGATCGGAAGGACCCAGCGGGCCTCCAGATCGCCCCGGATCAGATCGATATCGGAGACCACGGCCTCGCTGGCCCCGCGCAGCGCAAAGTCGGCGTGCCAGCCGTGGGCCACGCCACCCAGGTGCCGGACCCGGGTCCGTTGCCACTGGATCCCGGGCAGCAGCAGGAGGCTGTGGTCGCGCTCGTCGGCGACGCGGTAGCGCTCCCGCTCCAGGCCCAGGGAGAGGGTCCGCGACCAGAGCCCGGGGACTCGCGTAAGGGCCAGCCGGAGCTGCTCGCGGCTCCGCTCGGAGGTATCGGTACGGGTCTCGTCCAGGCTCGCGCGGGCCGCCAGCTCCTCGCGGCGGGGATCCTCCAGGGGGATCCGGTACCAGGCCGCGCCCTCCCGGCTGATGGCGGAGACCCGCGCCTCCACCCCGGCGCGGTGGCCGGCGGCATTGAGGTAGCGCCGCTCGATCCCGCCGCGGACCCGGGGACCGGTGTCGGTGCCGTAGCCACCGCCGGCGGTGTAGCGGGTCGGGAGGTTATCCGTGAGACGGACGGTGAGGTCCACCACCGGCTCGTCGGCCCGCGGCTCGGGGATGACCTCGGCCCGGGCGAAGTACTGGCTGTCCAGCAGGGCCCGCTGGAGTTCGATGACCTGGTCACCGTGGTAGGGATCACCCGGCTCCACGGGGGAGAAGCGCCGGACCAGGTCGGGGCTGAGGGCGCTGTCGGTGAAGAGGAGGTCGCCGAAGCGATACCGCGGCCCGGTGGTGTAGGTGAGCTCGATGTCGGCCGTGCCGGCCTCCCGGTCCACCACGATGCGCCGCTCGCGGAAGGCGCCGTCGAAGAGGCCCAGCTCCCGGGCCAGGGTCTCCAGGCGGTTGCGGGCGGCATCGTGGGCGGCGTGGTCCAGGCGGTCCCCCGATGACAGGGGGTACTCCTCCCGCCAGGTCGTGAGCTCCGGCAGGTCGGCCGCCGGCCCCTCGAGGGAGATGGAGACCTCCTCCACGCGAACGGGTTCGCCGGGATCGACGCGATAGGTGGCGCGCCAATCCCCCCCGTCCTGGGCCTGCAGCTCGCTGTCGATGGCGGGGTCCACATACCCGAAGGGCTCCAGGGCGGAGCGAATGGCCGCCGGGCTCTTCTGGTGGAGATGGCGGACATCCGCCGGAGAGAGAGCGTCATCGTCGCGATAGCGCTGCAGGGGCAGGCGCGCCTCGACGTTCTCTCGCAGCGTCGCGTCCTCCAGCCCCTCGATCCGGATCTCCACCGCCGCGTGGCCCGCCCCGGGGAGGCCGATCCCGATGCCGGCCAGCAGGCAGCTCAGGAGCAGGAGGGGGTGCAGGCGGCGGTGTGGCAAGGTCCGAATCCAGACGGGAGTCTTCACGATAGCAGTCTAGCCGGCGGTGGCAAATACCGGACCTTGGAGGGCAGACTGTCCGCGTACTTGATACGAATAAGGAACGTCCCGGATATCCGATCGTCGGCAGTCCGGATGCTGTCGTCGAGCTGACAGGGACATCTTCACGGTGGTTCGGGGATCCGGGACCTGACCGGCCTCCCCGAGTATGCGGACACCCTGCCTTGAAGGGCACGGCGGTTGGTCCCATCTCGTACGGCAGGCCCCGGGTCTCCTGGCGGCCGTACCCCCCATTCCGAGGAGGATCGCATGAAGGCGCTCATCATCAGTGCAGACCAGTTCGAGGATGTGGAGCTGCTGGCTCCCCAGTACCGCCTGCTGGAGGCCGGCTGGGAGGTCACGGTGGCCGCACCGACCACCGATCCCATCACCGGGAAGAAGGGCTACGAGGTCGCCGTGGATCGAACCGTTGCCGAGATCGACCCGGCCGCGTTCGACCTGCTGGTCCTGCCGGGGGGCAAGGCGCCGGCGGTACTGCGCGAGGACACTGCCGTCCAGGCCATTACGCAGCACTTCATGGATGGTGGGAAACCGGTGGCGGCCATCTGCCACGGCCCCGAGATCCTCGTCGCCGCCGACCGGGTCCGGGGCCGGACGCTCACCGGCCACGCCGATGTGCGCGAGGCGGTCCCGGCGGCCGGCGGCGACTATGTGGACGAGGAGGTGGTGGTGGATGGCAACCTGGTCACCTCCCGCGTACCCCGGGATATCCCGGCCTGGCTGCGGGAGGTGATGGCCCTGGCAGAAGTCTAGATATTGCTTGAGGTATGCGTTGTAAGTATATGAATAAACACGTCACAATGGGCCATTTCCCGCACCCGATCCGAAGCGGCGGTCGACATAGGTCTCGAGCCGCTGCTGGAACTCCTCGGCGATACGGTCGCCCTTGAGCGTAACGGTCTTCTCCCCGTCCTCGTAGACCGGGGCTACCGGCGTCTCCCCGGTTCCGGGGAGGCTGATCCCGATATCGGCGTGGCGGCTCTCCCCGGGACCATTGACCACGCACCCCATCACCGCCACCGTCATCCCCTCGACGCCGGGATACTCCTGGCGCCACTGCGGCATGCGCTCGCCCATGTAGGCCTCGATATCCCGGGCGAGCTCCTGGAAGTAGGTGGAGGTGGTGCGACCACAGCCGGGGCAGGCGACCACGGCGGGGGCGAAGTTGCGCAGCCCCAGCGCCTGGACGATCTGTCGGGCCACCTCCACCTCCCGGGTGCGGGGCTCGCCGGGCTCCGGGGTCAGGGAGATCCGGATGGTGTCGCCGATCCCCTCCTGCAACAGCACCGACAGTGCCGCGGTGGAGGAGACGATCCCCTTGGTCCCCATGCCGGCCTCGGTGAGGCCCAGATGGAGGGGGTAGTCGCAGCGGCTGGCCAGGTCGCGGTAGACGGCGATGAGGTCCTGCACCCCGCTCATCTTGCAGGAGAGGATGATGCGGTCGCCGCCCAGCCCCAGCTCCTCGGCCCGGGTGGCGCTCTCCACCGCCGAGGTGACCACGGCGTCGCGCATCACCGCCTCCGGCGGCAGCGGCTCGCTGCGGGCGGCGTTGGCATCCATCAGCCGCTCCAGGACGGAGGCGTCCAGGCTGCCCCAGTTGACGCCGATGCGGACCGGCCGGTCGAAGTGGCAGGCGTGCTCGATGAAGCGGGCGAAATTGTCGTCCCGCCGGGCACCGCGCCCCACGTTGCCGGGATTGATCCGGAACTTGTCCAGCGCCTCGCCGCAGGCCGGCTCCTGTTCCAGGAGCTTGTGGCCGTTGAAGTGGAAGTCTCCCACCAGCGGGACCGTGACCCCCATCCGCTCCATCTCCTCGCGGATCTGCGGCACCGCCGCGGCGGCCTCCTCGGAGTTCACCGTGATCCGGACCAGCTCCGAGCCCGCCTCGGCGAGCTGGCGGACCTGGATGGCGGTGGCCACCGGCTCGGCGGTGTCGGTGTTGGTCATGGACTGGATGGCCACGGGGTGGCCACCCCCGATGGTGACATTGCCCACGCGGACGGCGCGGGTGGTGCGTTGGGCGGGGCCGGGGAACGGGTCGCTCATGACGCCTCTCTGGCTATGGTCGCTCGCTTGGCCGGGATGATAGCGCAGTGCCACGCCGAGGACACCCGGCAGCGGGGAGGGGCTCCCTCAGCGCTGCTCCAGCTGCTGGAGCTTGCGGTAGAGGCTGCGCTCGCTGATCCCCAGGCGCTGAGCCAGCTCCCGCCGCTCGCCGGGAAAGCGCGCCACCGCCCATCGGAGGTAGCGCGCCTCGGCCTCTTCCAGGGGGAGGATGGCGTCGTCCTGCCCGGGCGGCAGCTCGCCGCCGCCGCTGCAGGCGCACTCCGGTGGCAGGTGTGCCGGCCGGATGACACCGTCGTCGGAGAGGACACTGGCCCGTTCGAGGATGTTGCGCAGCTCGCGGATATTGCCCGGGAACTCGTAGGCCGCCAGGCAGGCCGCCGCCTCGTCGGAGAGTTCGAACTCCACCTCGGGGTCGAGCCGGCGCAGCAGATGGTCGGCCAGCAGCGGGATGTCGTCGTGGCGCTCGCGCAGGCTGGGCAGGTGTACCGGGAAGGCGCTGATCCGGTAGTAGAGGTCCTCCCGGAAGGTCCCCTCCCGGATCATGGAGCGCAGGTCCCGGTGGGTGGCACAGACCAGCCGGAAATCGGCCTTCTGGGGCTCCACACCGCCCACCCGGCGGAAGGTGTTGGTCTCCAGCAGGCGCAGGAGCTTTACCTGCAGGTCCAGCGGGATATCGCCCACCTCGTCCAGGAAGAGGGTCCCGCCGCGGGCGGACTCCACCAGTCCGGTCTTGCGATACTGGGCGCCGGTGAAGGCCCCCTTCTCGTGGCCGAAGAGTTCCGACTCGAACAGGGTCTCGGTGAGCCCGGAGCAGTCCACCGGCACGAAGGGGCCGCCGGCCCGCTCGCTGGCGTCGTGGACTGCGCGCGCGGCGAGCTCCTTGCCGGTCCCCGATTCGCCGAGGAGCAGCACCGTGGTCCGGCGCGGCGCCACCCGCTGGATGAGCGCCAGCATCCGGTTGAAGGGGGCCGAGCGCCCGATCATCCCCTGCTCGCCGTCCACCCGGGCGCTGGCCGAACGCGCCTGGTGCATGACCTCCACGAAGTAGTGGATCTCGCCGTCATCGCCGCGGATGGGGAAGAGCTCCACGTCCACGTGTTCGTCGCCGCGCGGGGTATGGTGGAGGTGGAGGACCCGCTGGGCCGTGCCCTCGTGCAGGCTGGCCTTCAGCGGGCAGTTCTCCCCGGCCTGATCGCAGGGGACCCGGTAGTGGTGGGAGACCTCGTAGCAGTGGCGCTCCTGGAGGGGCTGGCCATCACCGTAGGTGCGGCGGTAGGCCTGATTGGCCGCGATGATGCGGTAGTCCAGTCCCAGCAGGATGGCGGGCTCCCGGAAGGTATCCAGCATCCCCGTGATCTCGGGGCGGAGGTGGCGCGGCGGGCGCGGGTCGGGCAGGGGGGCGGAAGTCGTCATGGCGCCATGCTATGTCGGGAATGTCAGGGGTCGCAAGGGAGTGGCTGCCTTCTGTGACAGCCGAACGCCGTCGCCGTTCCCGAAAGGGCCCCACGGCGGCGGCCGGCATGTGGCACCCCGCTTGCTTGCGTACGACGCATCGAGAGGAGGCGCCATGATCTTTCGACAGTGGCTGGACATCGAGGGGGAGCGGTGTAGCTATCTCCTGGCCGACCCCGTGACCCGGGCGGCCGCGGTGATCGATGCCCAGGAGGGTACCGTCGGACCCTGCATCGAAGAGGTCGAACGACTGCGGCTGGAGATCCAGTGGGCGTTCGAGACCCGTCTGCACATCGCTCATCGCTCGGCCGCAGCATGGGTCCGTCAGGAGACCGGGGCCCGGGTCGTCGCCCACGCGGCCACCGGGATCGCCTGCGCCGATCTCCACGCCGAGGAGGGCGATGGCTTCTATCTCGGGGAAGAGACCCTGACCTTCCTCCACCTGCCCGGCATCTGCCCCGGGGCCGGCGCCGTGCTCTGGGGCGACCGGCTGTTCACCGGGGACACCCTCTGGCCCGGCGGCGCGGGCCCCCTGGGGCCGGGCGGGGATGCCGCCTCCCTGCGGTCGGCCATCGAGGATCGCCTCTTCGACTTCCCCGACGAGACCCTGGTCTTCCCCGGCGCCTGTCCCGACGGGCGCCGGGTGACTACCATTGGGGAGGAGCGCGCCAGCGCCGCCGAGGTGGGCCGGGAGTCGCACCGGCGCCTTGCAGGCAGTGGTCTGCGGCCTGATATAACTGCCTTCAACCGTGAATGCAGCCAGCACCCCGTGAGGGGACATGCGTCCCCGCTCGGATAATTCAACCGTGAACACTCAAGCTGAGGAAAGCGCCATGAAACGTACCATCCTGACCGTGACCTCCCTTGCCCTGATGGGCAGCGCGTCGGCCTCCGAACTCGGCCAGCAGGTCGAGGAAAACGTGGGCGAGAGCCGCGCCACCATCAAGGAGTTCGCCACCACCCTGCAGGGCGAACTCAAGGCCGCCATGCAGGAGGGCGGCCCGACCGAAGGGATTGGTGTCTGCAACGAGGCCGCCCCGCGCATCGCCGCCAAGGCCTCCGACTCCTACGGCGGCGAGGTGGGTCGGACCAGCCTCAAGGTCCGCAACGCCGACAATGCCCCCGACGAGTGGGAGCGTCAGGTCCTGGAACGCTTCGAGAAGCTGGCCGACAAGGGTGCCGATCCCAAGAAGCTGGACCACTTCGAGGTCCACCGCACCGAGGATGGCGATCGTGAATTCCGCTACATGAAGGCGATTCCCACCCAGGAGGCCTGCCTCACCTGCCACGGCGAAAATATCCCGAAATCGGTTCAGAAAACCATCGATGAGAATTATCCTGAAGACGAGGCCCGCGGCTTCGAGAAGGGGGACATCCGCGGGGCCTTTACCCTGACACGGCCTCTCTGACCCCTTCGGGCGGGATCTTCCCGCCCGCCGAACAACCAACCGAGGGGAGGCATCCGGTGACGGGCCCAAGAACCTCCCCCACAACCGCAGGAGAACCACGCATGGCTCATATCGTCATTCTGGGAGCGGGCACCGGTGGTACGCCGGCGGCCTACGAGATGCGCGAGGCCCTGGGGCGCGACCACCAGGTTACGCTCATCAATGCCTCGGAGAGCTTCCAGTTCGTCCCGTCCAACCCCTGGGTTGCCGTTGGCTGGCGCGATCGCGACGACACCACCTTTCCGCTGCGCCAGTACGTGGAGAAGAAGGGGATCAACTTCATCGCCGACCGGGTGGACAAGATCGACCCGGAGGCCAACCAGCTGACCCTCGCCGGTGGCGACAAGGTGGACTACGACTACCTGGTCATCACTACCGGACCGCTGCTCGCCTTCGACGAGGTCCCCGGCACCGGCCCCCACGAGGGCTATACCCAGTCGGTCTGCACCATCGACCACGCCGAGACCGCCTTTCAGAACTACGAGGAGTTCCTCAAGAATCCGGGCCCGGTGGTGGTCGGTGCCGTCCAGGGCGCCTCCTGCTTCGGTCCCGCCTACGAGTACGCCATGATCCTCGACCGGGACCTGCGCAAGCGGAAGATGCGCGATCAGGTCCCGATCACCTTCGTCACCTCCGAGCCCTATGTGGGCCACATGGGCCTGGGCGGCGTGGGCGACTCCAAGGGGCTGCTGGAGCACGAGCTGCGCGAGCGCCACATCAACTGGATCACCAACGCCCGGACCGAGCGCGTGGAGGACGGCAAGATGTTCGTCACCCAGTTCGACGAGCGTGGCGAGGTCCTCAAGGAGCACGAGCTCCCCTTCAACTACTCCATGATGCTCCCGGCCTTCCGCGGCGTGCCGGCGGTGGCCGAGGTGGAGGGGCTGTGCAATCCGCGCGGCTTCGTGAAGGTGGACGAGTGCCAGCGTAATCCGTCCTATTCCAATATCTTTTCGGCCGGGGTCTGTGTGGCGATCCCGCCGGTGGAGCAGACCACCGTCGCCACTGGTGCCCCCAAGACCGGATACATGATCGAGTCCATGGTCACCGCCATCGTCCAGAACATCGCCGCGGAGGTCGAGAACAGGGACGGCTGCAATACCCAGGCGACGTGGTCGGCCGTCTGCCTGGCGGATCTCGGGGATACCGGCGCCGCCTTCGTGGCCCTGCCGCAGATCCCGCCAAGGAACGTCACCTGGTCCAAGAAGGGCAAGTGGGTCCACTACGCCAAGATTGCCTTCGAGAAGTACTTCATGCGCAAGATGAAGACGGGCCACTCCGAGCCCGTCTACGAGAAGTACGTCCTGCGCATGCTCGGGATCAACCGGCTCAAGAAGTAGCCGGCCCCCGCATCACCCCGTCGAGGAGGGGGTGATGTCCCGCCCCGTGCGCGGTAGCCTGCCGGAAACCCCTTTCCGGAGACTGCCGTTGCACATCCATCTCGATACCCCCGATCTCATGACCCGGGTTCGCCTGGAGTCCCGCTGGCGTACGGCCGGAGCCACGGTGAGCAGTGGCGCGGAGCCGGACGCCCGTCCCCATCGCATCGTCGTCGACCTGACCGGCGCCGGGCCGGAGGGCGTGGCCGACTGGCGGGAACGCTTTCCCGAGGCCCGGATCACCGCCTTTGGCCCCCACGTGGAGGGCGAGTCCCTCAGGGCCGCGAAGGAGGCCGGGGCGGATCAGGTCCTGCCCCGAGGGAAGGTCGGGGAGCGGATCGCCGAGGCGGTGGTGGATCAGGTCTGGTAGCGGGGCGGGAGGTCCACCCGGGCCACGCCGCTGTCCACGGCGGCCCGGGCCACGGCGGCCGGGACGCGCTCCCCCAGGCGGGGGTCGAAGGGCGTGGGGATGATGTAGTCGGGGCCGAAGGCGAGGTCGTCGCGACCGTAGGCGGTCAGTACCTCCGCCGGCACCGGCTCCCGCGCCAGCTCGGCCAGGGCGCGCACCGCTGCCGTGGTCATGGCCACGTTGATGGCCGAGGCCCGCACGTCCAGCGCCCCCCGGAAGATGAAGGGGAAGCCCAGGACGTTGTTTACCTGGTTGGGATAGTCGGTGCGCCCGGTGGCCAGGATCAGGTCCTCCCGGACCGCCCGCGCCACCTCCGGCCGGATCTCGGGATCCGGGTTGGAGAGGGCGAAGACCACCGGTCCCGCCGCCATGCTCGCCACCATCTCCGGGCTCAGCAGGTCGGGGCCGGAGACGCCGATGAAGACGTCGGCCCCGGCCACCGCGTCCTCGAGGGTTCGATCCGCGGTCTCCACGGCGAGGGCCGCCTTCCACCGGTTGAGGTCGTCGCGCCCGGCGTGGATGACCCCCTTGCGGTCCACCAGCCGCAGATTCTCTGCCCGTGCCCCGAGATTGAGCAGCAGGTTCATGGAGGCGATCCCGGCGGCGCCGGCGCCCAGGCAGACGATGCGGGCGTCGGCCAGCGCCTTGCCCTGGAGCTCCAGGGCGTTGAGCAGGCCGGCGGCGACGATGACGGCGGTACCGTGCTGGTCGTCGTGGAAGACCGGGATGTCCATGCGCTCGGCCAGGCGCCGCTCGATGTCGAAGCAGGCGGGGGCGGCGATGTCCTCGAGGTTGATACCGCCGAAGGTGGGGCCCAGGCGCGCCACCGCCTCCACGAAGTCGTCCGGATCCTCGGCCTCCACCTCGATGTCGAAGACGTCGATGTTGGCGAACTGCTTGAACAGGACCGCCTTGCCCTCCATGACCGGCTTGCTCGCCAGCGGCCCGGTATTCCCCAGCCCCAGCACCGCGGTCCCGTTGCTGATCACCCCCACCAGGTTGCCGCGCCCGGTGTAGCGGAAGGCGTCCAGCGGCTCCTCGGCGATGGCCCGTACCGGTGCCGCCACCCCCGGCGTGTAGGCCAGGGAGAGCTCGGCCTGGGTGGAGCAGGGCTTGGTCAGCGCCGTGGCCAGCTTCCCCGGGACCGGTTCGGCGTGGTAGCGCAGGGCGTCGCGGGTGAGGTCGTCGCTCATCGGGGCTCCTTGGGACGGGGACTTGCCGGGCCGGAATTGTCGCGCTTTTTGGTCGGCCTCGCCAGAACCGTCGAAACGCTCGGGGGCGGGCGGTGCAGGTCCCTGCTGCCAGGTACGCCGTGAAGACGTCCCTGTCGGCTCGACGGCAGCATCCCTGCTGCCGACGACCTGGCAGCAGGGACCTGCACCACCCGCCAGGCCTTTTCGGACCGGAAGCCGGCGTCCCGCCTACGCCTCCTCGGGGAAGTAGAGGGCGCCGGCGTTCACCAGCTCGGTGAGCAGGGCGGGGAAGCCGGCCACGTCCAGCCATTCGGCCAGTTCGGCGGCGGGGTAGCGCCGGTGTCGACAGAGGAAGGCGGCGGCCGGTGCCAGGGTCCCGCCCAGCCAGTGCTCGTGGCCGTCGACGAAGAGCCGGGCGCCATCGCTCTCCTCGTAGAAGGCGAAGCGGCTGAACTCGCTACGCCAGAGGGGCTCCGGTGTCGCCACCCGGGCGCGGACGGCGGATTCCGTCAGGGGCGGGTCCGGTCGCAGGTCCTGCTCGTGGTCGGGGGCGGTCACGAAGCGGCCGAAGAAGGCGTCCAGCGCGGCGTCATCGTCCAGGGCCCGGCGCAGGACCTCGCGCGCCCGGGCCCGGCTGGGGGCGTCCAGGGCGCCGGGGTTCTCCGGCTCGGCCCGGCCCGGGTCGGAGAACCGCCCCTCCGCTGCCACCCGCTCGGCCGTCTCCTCCAGGAAGGCCGTGACCAGATCCGTGTGGGCCGGGGCCCGGAAGCCGACGGAGAGCGTCTGGCAGGGCCCCAGCGCCTCGCCGTGGTGGGGGATCCCCGGGGGAAGGTAGAGCATGTCCCCCGGCTCCAGCACCCAGGTGTGGTCGGGCTCGAAGTCGCGCAGGATCCGTAGCGGGATATCGGGGAGGAGGTCCTCGTCACCACAGGGGGCGTTGCCGATGGACCAGCGCCGCCGCCCCTGTCCCTGGAGGAGGAAGACGTCGTACTGGTCGGTGTGGGGGCCGACACTGCCGCCCTCCGGGGCGTAGCTGACCATGAGGTCGTCCACCCGCCAGTCGGGGATGAAGCGGAAGTGCTCCAGCAGATCGGCCAGCTCGGGGACGTGGCGATTCGCCCCCTGGACCAGCAGCGTCCAGCGGGTGGGCGGGAGGTCGGCGAAGCGGTCCTCGGGGAAGGGGCCGTGCTCCAGGCTCCACCAGGGCGGTCCATCCAGCTCGCGCACCAGGCGCGACTCCACCTCCTCCTGCAGCGCCAGGCCGGCCAGCTCCTCCGGGGTCACCGGCGAGCGGAAGCCGGGCAGCGCGCCGCGGATGAGCAGGGGGCGCTGCTGCCAGTAGTCGCGCAGGAAGGTCGACGGGTCGAGATCGCCCAGCAGGGTCTCGGGGATACGGGCCATGGGGAACCGGAGGATGCCGTGATTCCCCGG
>JBKGYA010000056.1:0-11579 GCA_046546335.1 Thiohalospira sp.
CGGGGCCGGGCCGGCGGCATCGAAGGCGTCCACCAGGATCAGGTCCCAGTCGGCACCGGGGTTGAGCCAGTCGGCGCCATCGCCCACGTGGACCGCCAGGCGCGGGTCTTCGGGCAGGCCGAACCAGCGGCGGGCGATGACCGGCATCTCCGGGTCGCTGTCCACCGCCGTGATGGTGGTCCGGGGCAGGCGGGCCAGGAGGTAGCGCACCAGACTGCCGCCGCCCAGGCCGATGAGCAGCACCCGGGCCGGCGCGGGATGCCACGCCAGGGGCAGCAGCAGGGCGCGGGTGTAGGCCAGGGCGAGGCGCTCCGGATCCCGCGGGTCCATGTGGCTCTGGATCGCCGCCTCGCCGGCGAAGCGCAGGCTGCGGCCACCGCGCTCGGCCACGACCTCCAGGGTGCGATCCGCGTTGACACTGCGGTGGAGCACGACGCCCACGCCGCCCCTCCCTCGATCTGACGGTTTCTGCCATAGTAGGCGGTGCGGCCAGCCAGAAAAAGCCCGTAAGGGCCCCACCACAAGGGGCGGACGATGGATCCGGCCCGGGCCGCGGAGATGGAGAATGGAGGAGGAACCATGGATCAGGAACAAAAACCGCGCTGCGACCAGGTGATCGAGATCCTGCCGGATCCCCTGGTCATCATCGATGCCGACTACCGGATCGTCTCGGCCAACCGCCGTTACAGCGAGGCCTTCGGCTGGTCGCCGGAGGCGGTGGTGGGTCGGCGCTGCCACGAGGTCTCCCACCAGTCCGACGAACCCTGTAGTCGCCACGGCGAGCACTGCCCCCTGGAGTCGGTCTTCGGCGAGGGTCAGGCGGTCCAGGTCATCCACGTGCACTACGACGCCGAGGGTCGCGAGGAGCGGGTCCGCCTCCAGGCGAGCCCCATCCACGACGAGGCGGGGAACATCCGCTACATGGGCGAGGTGGTCCAGCCCCTGCCGGAGATGGAGGAGCGGACCATGCCCCTCGTGGGGCGGTCGCGGCCGCTGATGCGGCTGGTCGGGCTCCTGCAGCGGGTGGCGCCCACCCGGACCACGGTCCTGTTGCAGGGCGGCAGCGGCGTGGGCAAGGAGTGCGTTGCCCACTACCTCCACCAGCACTCCGACCGGGCGCAGGCGCCCTTCGTGGTGGTGGACTGCGGGACGCTGGGGGAGTCGCTCATCGAGAGCGAGCTCTTCGGCCACGAGAAGGGGGCCTTCACCGGGGCGGCCGGCCGCAAGAAGGGGCTCTTCGAGGCGGCCCACGGTGGCACGCTCTTCGTCGACGAGATCGGCGAGCTGCCGCTGGCCCTGCAGACCAAGCTCCTGCGCGCGCTGGAGACCGGGACCATCCGGCGGCTCGGTGGCAACGATTACCAGCGGGTGGACGTGCGGGTGGTCGCCGCCACCAACCGGGACCTGGGGGCGATGGTGGAGGCGGGAACCTTCCGCGCCGACCTCTACTACCGGCTCTCCGCCTTCCCGGTGGAGGTCCCCGATCTCGCCGAGCGCAAGGACGATATCCCGGCCCTGGCCGAGCACTTTCTCGCCCGGATCGAGGGCGGGGACCGCTTCCTCCCGCTGGGCACGGAGATGCTCGAGACACTGCTCATGCACGACTATCCCGGCAATGTCCGCGAACTCCGGAACATCCTGGAGCGGGCGGTGATCCTGGCCGGCGAAGGCCCCATGCGGCCGGAGTACCTCTTCGCCGGAGAGGGGGCAAGGAATGGAGTTCCGCCGACGACCGGGGACACTGTCGATCCGGACCGGTTGCTGCAGCGCCGTCGGGGTCGAGTGGATACCGAGGCCGTGCGGGCTGCCCTGCAGGCATGCGATGGCCATCGGGGGCAGGCTGCCGACCGGCTCGGGGTCAGCGAGCGGACCCTCTATCGCTATCTGCGGGAACTCCGGGGCGAGAACGGCGCCCGGTCGGGAAGCGCTGCTGGTTGAGGGAGGAACAGGACCCCGCCGCCGCCCGGCGGCGGGGAGGGGGGTCAGTCGTCCTGGACGGTGGTCAGCCCCAGGTTCTCCCAGTTCTGCATGCCCCCGCGGTACCACTTGATGCGGTCGGCGGGGTAGCCGTAGCGCAGCAGCGTCCGGATGTTGGCCGGGGACTGGCCGCACCAGGGTCCGTTACAGAAGAGCACCAGGGTCTTCGCGTCGCTGAAGTCCCACAGCCCCTCTTGCTCCTCGGCTCCGAACTGTCCGGTCATGATGTCGTGGATGGTGAAGGGATCGGCGCCCTGGCTCTGGGAGAGGTCGGTCCAGGGGATGTTTTCCGAGCCGGGAATGGTGCCCCGTTCCACCCAGTCCTGAGTGCGGGAGTCGACGACGAGGATGGAGTCGTCCCCCTCGGAGCGGCGCCGGAGGTAGTCGAGGACCTCCAGTTCGCCGATGGTCTCTACATCGGGATGGAGGCTGGCCGGCTGGATGCAGAAGGGCGGGCATTCCCGGGAGGTCAGGGCGTAGCGGTCGTCCACGGTGTTCTCGGTATCCTGCTCCCGGCGGATGGTCACCTTCTCGTCGTCGTGGGTGACCTCCACCTCGCCGACGGAGTCGGTGATGCCGACCTCGAGCTCACTGCTCTCCTCGTCCTCCGTCTCGATGGCGCGGGCGGAATTGTCATGGGCCTGGGTTCCGCCGGAAAGGAGCAGGCCGGCGAGCAGGGTGAGGGCGGGGGCGGTTCGTTTGCCGATTCTCATGGTTGTTTTCCTCTCATCTTCCTGAAAATGACTCGTATGCCGGAAAAGGAATCCGGACCGGATCAGACATCGTTGTTGCGCCAGCGTTTCACCAGATCGCCGTAGGCGTCCACCCGGCGGTCGCGGAAGAAGGGCCACAGCCGGCGGACGGCCTCGCTGCGGCGGCGATCCACCGGGACCACCCGGACGGCGGGCGATTCCCCGTCCAGCGCTGCCAGCCACTCGCCCTGGGGGCCGCAGACGAAGCTGTGGCCCCAGAAGTCGATGCCGGCGCCGCCGGCGGGGTCGGCCTCGTGGCCCACGCGGTTGCAGGCGGCCAGGGGCAGGCCGTTGGCCACGGCATGGCCGCGCTGGACGGTCTGCCAGGCCTCGAGCTGGCGCGCCTGCTCGGCCCCGTCGTCGTCGGGGTCGGCGCCAATGGCGGTGGGGTAGAGGAGGATCTCGGCGCCGTCCATGGCCATGAGCCGCGCCGCCTCGGGGAACCACTGGTCCCAGCAGACCAGCACCCCCAGCCGCCCCACGGCGGTCTCCACCGCCCGGAAACCGGTATCGCCCGGGGTGAAGTAGAACTTCTCGTAGTAGCCGGGATCGTCGGGGATGTGCATCTTGCGGTAGGTCCCGGCGAGGGTCCCGTCGCGGTCGAGTACCACGGCGGTATTGTGGGCCAGCCCCGGGGCGCGGTGCTCGAAGACCGAACCGACCAGCACCGTCCCCGTCTCCGCCGCCAGGTCGCCCAGCCGGCGCGTGGTAGGGCCGGGCACCGGCTCGGCCCGGTCAAAGACCGCCGGGTCCTCGGTCTGGCAGAAGTAGGGGCCGTTGTGGAGCTCCGGCAGCAGCACCAGGTCGGCGCCGGCGGCGGCCGCCTCGCGCGTGCCGGCCTCGACGGCGGCCAGGGCCGCCTCGGGGTCGTCGTGGCCGGTCCCCTGGACCAGCCCGAGCTGCCAATGCTGGTCTGTCATGGCCGGATGGTAGCGCGCCCGGCCGGGGGCTCCAAGCGTGCCGGCCAGCCGGCTGCTCCGGGGCGGTCGGCACAAGGCGCTGATGCCAGGTACGCCGTGAAGACGTCCCTGTCGGCTCGACGGCAGCATCCCTGCTGCCGACGACCTGGCATCAGCGCCTTGCACCGACCGCCGGGCCTGTTCGAGGAAAGCAGGCGGATGCTCGAGGGCCGGCCTCAGTCCATGTTCAGCGAGCCCCGCGGGAGCTGCAGGGTGGCGCAGTGGACCGAGCCGGCCTGGAGGAGCAGGGTCCGGGCGTCCACGCCGACCACCTCGCGCTCGGGGAAGCAGCGCTGGAGGACCGCCAGGGCCTCGCTGTCCGCGGCGTCGTGGTAGGTCGGTGCGATGACGCCGCCGTTGACCAGCAGGAAGTTGGCGTAGGTCGCCGGCAGTCGGTTGCCCTGGTCGTCGTACTGCGGCCGCGGCCAGGGTAGGGCGTGGAGCTCGTAGGGCTCGCCCTCGGCGGTGCGCAGCTCGGCCAGCTCCCCGGCCAGGGCCGAGAGCGCCTCGTAGTGGGGATCGTCGGGGTCGTCGCAGTCCTGGTGGATCAGGGTGCCCGGGTCGGCGAAGCGGACCAGGGTGTCCACGTGGCCGTCGGTATCATCGCCCTTGAGGCCGCCGTGTTCCAGCCACAGGACCCGTTCGACTCCCAGTGTCTCGGTGAGCCAGGCCTCGGCGGTGGGCTCGTCGAGGTCGTCATTGCGACCGGGGGCGAACTGGCTGCGCCGGGTGAGCAGGAGGGTGCCGGCGCCGTCGGTCTCCACCGCGCCCCCCTCCAGGATGTGATCGTCGCGGTGGAAGGGGGCCGCGAACCAGCCGGTGGCGGCCAGGCCGGCATTGACGGCATCGTCGCGCTCCGCCGTGTGGCGACCGCCCCAGCCGTTGAAGCGGAAGTCCAGGAGCTGGAGCTCGCCGTCGTCGCTGCGCGCCAGCGGGCCGTAGTCGCGGACCCAGGTATCGTCGAAGGGGACCTCGGCGATGCGGTACCGGCTCGGCGAGATGCCGGCCAGGCTCAGCTGGGCCCGGGTGGCGGGGGCGTGATCGCCGTCGCGACAGAGGACGAGCAGGGGTTCGAAGGGCGCGATGGCGGTGGCGAGGTTGCGGTAGGTGGCCTCGATGGCGCCGAACCATGGCGCCCACGGGCTGGCCTCGTGGGGCCAGGCGAGCAGGACGGCATCCTGTTCGGTCCATTCGGGGAGCATCCGGGACGGCATGAACTCCTCGCGTTGCGAAGGGGCACCCTACTATAACGGCGAGGCGGTGCAGTACAACCATTCTCCATTCGGACACCCGGGGTCGGGCGGTTGATGCACGGGAGGGACGGGTATGGTTGACTGGTCTTATCAGGAACCGCGGTGGCCGAGCGGGGTCGAAAGGTGAGAGCCCGGAGAGGGGGAGAAGAGGAGCCATGGTATCCACGGTGACCCGGGAAGAACCCGCCGCGAGCGAGGAGGCGGCCTGGCTGGACGAGCTGGCATCCGGGCGCAGTGTGGATGACCGGGAACGGCTGGCCACCGCCCTGGCGCGGGCCGAGGAGGCCCACGCCGGCCAGTGGCGGGCCTCCGGGGAGCCATATATCCACCACGTGGTCGCCGTGGCCCGGATCCTCGCCGCGCTGCAGATGGATACCGAGACCCTGGTGGCGGCGCTGCTCCACGATGTCCTCGAAGACAGCGGCATCGAGCGGGCCGACCTGGCCGCGGAGTTCGGCGAGGGGGTGGCCCGGCTGGTGGACGGGGTCACCAAGATGCGCCTCATCGAGACGCTGCCCGGGGGGACCACCGAGCGCGAGGCCGCACAGGCGGAGAGCCTGCGCAAGCTCCTGCTGGCCATGGCCGAGGATGTGCGCGTCGTGCTCATCAAGCTCGCCGACCGCCTGCACAACATCCGCACCCTGGAACACCTGCCGCCGGAGAAGCAGCGCCGGATCGCCCGGGAGACCCTGGAGGTCTTCGCCCCGCTGGCCAATCGGCTGGGGATCTGGCAGGTCAAGTGGGAGCTGGAGGACCGCGCCTTCCGCTATCTGGAGCCGGCGGCCTACCACGACATCGCCACTGCCCTGGACGAGCGCCGGGTGGAGCGCGAGGCCTTTATCCGGACCGCGACGGAAGAGCTGGAGCGGGCCCTGGCGGAGGCCGGCATCGCCGGTGAGGTGGCCGGTCGCCCCAAGCACATCTACAGCATCTGGCGGAAGATGCAGCGCAAGGGCGTGGGCATCGACCAGCTCTACGACCTGCGGGCGGTGCGCATCCTGGTGGACAGCGTCGCCGACTGCTACCACGCCCTGGGCGTGGTCCACACGCTCTGGCGCCACATCCCGCGGGAATTTGACGACTACATCGCCACGCCCAAGGAGAACAACTACCAGTCCATCCACACCGCGGTGGTCGGGCCCAGCGGGCGCACCCTGGAGGTGCAGATCCGGACCCACGACATGCACCGCCAGGCGGAGCTGGGCATCGCCGCCCACTGGCGCTACAAGGAGGGGGGCGGCCAGCGCGAGCTGGCCTATGAACAGAAGATCGCCTGGCTGCGCCAGCTCCTGGAGTGGAAGGACGAGGAGGCCTCGGCCTCCGACTTCGTCGACCGTTTCAAGTCCGAGGCCTTCCAGGAGCGGATCTACGTGCTGACCCCGGCCGGGGAGATCGTCGATCTGCCCCAGGGGGCGACGCCCGTGGACTTCGCCTACCACATCCACAGCGAGGTGGGCCACCGTTGCCGCGGAGCGCGCGTCAACGGCCGCATGGTCCCGCTGAACTACCCGCTGGCCAGCGGCGAGCAGGTGAGCATCCTCACCGCCCGCGGCGGGACGCCGAGCCGGGACTGGCTCAATCCGCAGCTGGGCTATGTCCATACCTCCCGGGCGCGCTCCCACATCCGCCACTGGTTCAAGCACCAGGACCGGGAGCGCCACGTCGCCGACGGGCGTGGTCTGGTGGATCGGGAGCTCCGCCGTCTGGGTGTCCCGGATCTGCGACTGGAATCCCTGGCCGGGGAGCTCGGGCAGACCTCGGTGGAGGAGCTGCTGGCCGCTTTGGGGCGGGGCGACCTCACCAGCCTCCAGGTGGCCCGGGCGGTCCATCGGCTCCAGCCCATGACCCCGGCGGAGCCCGCCGAACCGGTCCGCCCCCGGCGCCGGGTGCCGCCGCGCCAGGCCGGGAGCGCCGACGATATCGAGGTCGAGGGGGTGGGGAACCTGGTCACGCGCATGGCCGGCTGTTGCAACCCCGCTCCCGGGGACGACATCGTCGGCTACGTGACCCAGGGTCGCGGGGTGACCATCCACCGCAGCGACTGCCCCTCCATCCTCAACCTCGACGAGGGCAAGCGCCACCGGCTCATGGAGGTGGCCTGGGCCGGTGAGCGGGCGGCGGCCGGCTATCCGGTGGCGGTGGTCCTGCACGCCTACGACCGGCCGGCGCTGCTGCGCGACGTCTCCACCGTGCTGGCCGATGAACGGGTCAATGTCGACTCCGTCCAGACCCGGAGCGAGGCCCGCGACGGGACCGCCCGCATGGAACTGGGGCTCTCCGTCCACGACACGGACCAGCTCAGCCGGGTGCTCAATCGGCTGGGTCAGCTCCGGGGCGTGGTGGAAGTCCAGCGGCGTGTACAGTAGCCTGTGCGGTCCTGTCGGGCTGAGTAGCGGTATCGGGAGAAGGCGTGGAATTTGAGACCCCCCTGGAGGAAGGCATCCTGCTCCGGCGCTACAAGCGCTTCCTGGCGGATGTCCGCCGACCGGACGGCGAGGAATTCACCATCCACACCCCCAATACCGGCTCCATGCGGGGCTGTGCCGAGCCCGGTAGCCGGATCTGGTTCCGCGATGCCGGCAATCCCCGCCGCCGCTACCGGCATACCTGGGAGATCACCGAGACCCCCGACGGCACTCGTATCGGGGTGAATACCAGCCGCAGCAACGCCCTGGTCCGCGAGGCCATCGAGACCGGGCGCGTGGCCGAACTGGCCGGCTATCCGGTGGTCCGCGCCGAGGTCCCTTTGGGGGAGAGCCGCATCGATTTCGCCCTGGAGGGGGGTGAGCACCCCTGCTTCGTGGAGGTGAAGAACGTCACGCTGGCGGAGGCGGGCGTCGCCCGCTTCCCCGATGCCGTGAGCAAGCGGGGTAGCCGCCATCTGGACGAACTGGCGCGGGCGGTGGCCGACGGCGCCCGCGGGGTCATCCTCTACTGCATCCAGCGGGAGGATGCCGAGGCCATGCGGCCGGCGGACGATATCGACCCCGCCTACGGGGAGGCGCTGCGCCGGGCCGTGGCCGGCGGTGTCGAGGCCCTGGCCCTGCGCGCCTCCATCACCCTCGAGGGCATCACCCTGGATACGCCGATCCCGGTGGAGACCGGCGCCGCCGGGGAGGCCGCCTGAGCATGTTCCGGCCCCTGCCCCTATTCGTCGGTCTGCGCTATACCCGCGCCAAGCGCCGTAACGGCTTCATCTCCTTCATCTCGCTGACCTCCATGGCCGGGATCGTCCTCGGCGTCATGGCACTCATCGTGGTGCTGTCGGTGATGAACGGTTTCCAGAACGAGGTCCGGGAGCGGATCCTCGGCATGACCGCCCATATGGAGGTCCAGGAGAGTAAGGAGGGCCTCGCCGACTGGGAGGCGGTGGCCGAACGGGGACGCGCCATGGACGGGGTCGAGGGCGCCGCGCCCTACGTCCGGGGCGAGGCGATGTTCACCCATCGCAGCTACGTCCAGGGAGGCATGGTCAACGGGATCCTCCCCGAGGAGGAGTCCGCGATCTCCCTGGCGGGGGAGAGCATGGAATCGGGCCGGCTCGAGGACCTGGCCGCCGGCGAATACGGGATCGTCCTGGGCAGCGGGCTGGCACGCCAGCTCGGGGTCACGGTAGGTGATCCGGTGGTCCTGGTGACCCCCAAGGCCAACATGGGACCGACCGGTTTCGTGCCGCGCCTCAAGCGCTTCAAGGTAGTCGGCGTCTTCGAGGTGGGGATGCACGAGTACGACTCGGCGCTTGCCTACATCCACCTGGAGGATGCCCGGAAGCTCTATCGCATGGGGGACCGGGTGACCGGCGTGCGCCTGATCATGGATGAACTCTTCAACGCCCCCGAGCGGGCGGCGGAGCTGGAGTCCGAACTGGGACAGGGCTACTGGGTAACGGACTGGACGCAGCGCCATGCCAACTTCTTCCGGGCGCTGAAGATCGAGAAGGCGGCGATGTTCATCATCCTCTCCCTCATCGTCGCCGTGGCCGCCTTCAACATCGTCTCCACCCTGGTGATGATGGTCACCGACAAGCAGGGTGACATCGCCATCCTGCGGACCCTGGGCGCATCGCCGCGGACCATCATGGCGATCTTCGTCATCCAGGGGACGGTCATCGGGGCGGTGGGGACCCTGCTGGGAACCGGCGCCGGCATCCTGGTGGCGACCAATATCGACACCATCGTTCCGGCCCTGGAGGAGTTCTTCGGCATGGAATTCCTGCCGGCCAGTGTCTACTACATCAGCGAGCTGCCCTCCGAGCTGCGCTGGTCGGAGGTGGGGACCATCGCTGGAGTGTCCTTCGGCCTGAGCGCCCTGGCGACCCTCTACCCCGCCTGGCGGGCGGCACGCACGCGACCGGCGGAGGCCCTGCGCCATGAGTGAGAACGAGAGTTCTTTCGAGCCCGTACTGCGTGCCCGCGGACTCTGCCACAGCTATACCGAGGCGCGCACGCCGTTGACCATTCTCGATGGCGTCGACCTTGCGATCGCCCCCGGGGAGCGGGTCGCCATCGTCGGCTCCTCGGGCTCTGGAAAGAGCACCCTGCTCCACCTCCTCGGCGGCCTGGATCGGCCCACCGCGGGGGAGGTGGAGGTGGCGGGCGAGCGTCTCTCCGCCATGGACGAGGTCGCCCGCGGTCGCCTGCGCAACCGGGTGCTCGGTTTCGTCTACCAGTTCCACCACCTTCTGCCGGAGTTCTCCGCCCTGGAGAATGTCGCCATGCCGCTGCTCATCCGCGGTGAGCCGCCCCGGCGGGCGCGCGAGGCCGCCACGGCCATGCTGGAGCGGACGGGGCTGGGGGAGCGCCTGGAGCACCGGCCGGCGGAGCTCTCCGGCGGTGAGCGCCAGCGGGCGGCCATCGCCCGCGCCCTGGTCACCGATCCCCGCTGCGTCCTTGCCGACGAGCCCACCGGCAATCTCGACCGGCGCACGGCCGCCCGGATCCACGACCTCATGGAGTCGCTCAATCGCGACCTGGGGACCGCCTTCGTGGTGGTGACTCACGACCCCGACCTGGCGTCCCACATGGGGCGGACGTTGCAGCTGGTGGACGGCGTCCTCTCGGAACCCGAGCAGATCGCCTAGCCGGGCCGCTGCCTGCGCGTGCGCTGGCGGCGCCGGCGCAGTTGTTGCAGAACCGCCAGCCGCCAGAGTCCACGCACGACCAGATAGCTCGCCGCCGCCCCCGCCAGCCCCAGGATGGCCCCGCCCAGCAGGAGCGGGGCCCAGATCCTTTCCAGTTCCGCCAGGACCCACTCCAGGGTCGGTTCAAAGGGGGCGTAGAGCATCGGCCGGCCCAGGACCGCGCTGCCGGTCTGCAGGGCGGCGTAGATCATGGGCGGGATGGTGAGCGGGTTGGAGACCCAGACGAAGAGCACCGCCAGGGGCAGATTCACCCGGAAGAAGATGGCGATGAGGGCGGCGATGGCCATCTGCCCCAGCGTGGGGATGAAGGCGACGAAGACCCCCGCCGCGACGCCCCCGGCGGCGGAGCGGCGGTTGAGGTGGAAGAGGTTGGGATCGTGGAGCCACTCCCCCAGCCAGCGCAGATGGCGGTGGTCGCGTATGTGGGCGTGGGAGGGGAGCAGGCGTCGGAAGAAGTGCTTGGGCATCCGGAGACCGCCGATGATAGGCTCGTTCACGGGTCACGGATGATATCAGGGCGAGGCCATGATCGCAGGGACGCTGGCCTTCATAGCCGGGGTGGGGGCCGTCCACCTCCTGCCGGCACTGCCGTCTTGGTGGGGCCCCTGGCTCCTGTCGGGTCTGTTGGTGCCGTTGCTGCCGCGGGCCGTGGCGCTGCCGCTGCTGGCGGGGCTGTTCGGCTTCGGCTGGTCCCTGTGGCAGGCAGCGACCCCGGCGCCGCTGCCCGCCGAACTCGCTGGCGAGGAGGTGCGGCTGGTGGGCGAGGTGGTCGGTCTGGCGGAGCCCGACGGCCGCCGGACCCGGTTCCTCTTCCGCGTCCAGCGGGCGCTGGTGGACGGTCGGCCCGTAGCGGTGGCCGGCCGCGTCCGGCTCGACTGGTACGGTGAAACGCCGGCCCTGCATCCGGGGCAGCGGCTCGGCCTCACCGCCCGCCTGAAGCAGCCGCGCCGCTTCGCCAATCCTGGCGGCTTCGATTACGCCGGCTGGCTCTACCGCGAAGGGATCACCGCCACCGGCTGGGTCCGCTCCGCGCCGGTCGCCCACCATCCATCGGGGGCCGCGCCGGTGGACCGACTGCGCGCCACCCTCGGCGAGCGGCTGGCCTCCACCCTGCCACCGGGGGCGGAGGCCCCCGGGCTCCTGCGGGCCCTGGCGCTGGGGGACCGGCGCGATATCACCGACGAGCAGTGGTCGACCCTGCTGGCTACCGGCACCAACCACCTGGTGGCCATCTCCGGGCTCCACGTCGGCCTGGTGGCCGGACTCGCCTGGGGGGTGACCCGGCGGCTGTGGCCCCGCGTGCCGGGCCTGGCCGCGGTCCTGTCCGCTCCCCGGGCGGCGGTGCTCATGGGCGGCCTGGCGGCGACCGCCTACGCCGCCCTGGCCGGCTTCGCCATCCCCACCCAGCGGGCGCTGGCGATGCTCCTGGTGGCCGGCCTCCTGCTCTGGTGGTACCGGCCGGCGCGGCCGGCCCACGGGCTGGCAGCGGCCGCCTGGC
>JBKGYA010000057.1:0-11578 GCA_046546335.1 Thiohalospira sp.
GATACCACCATCTCTCTCACCCACCCGCTGGGTGACGCCGAGATGTCGGTGAATTACATGATCGGCGGGGAGGACGGCTCCGGCGAGGATATCGACGACGCCCTCTGGTACGGCGCCACCTGGTCCTTCTAAGTCCCGCGGCGCATCAACAAGGGAGAGCTCCCATGAAACTCATTACGGCCATCATCAAGCCCTTCAAGCTCGATGACGTGCGCGAGGCCCTGTCGGATATCGGCGTGGCCGGCGTCACCGTCACCGAGGTCAAGGGATTCGGACGGCAGAAGGGCCACACCGAGCTCTATCGGGGCGCGGAGTACGTGGTCGACTTCCTGCCCAAGGTGAAGGTGGAGGTCGCCGTGGACGACGGCCTCGCCGACCAGGTCATCGAGGCCGTCTCGAAGGCGGCGAATACCGGCAAGATCGGCGACGGCAAGATCTTCGTCGCCGCTCTGGAACAGGCCATCCGCATCCGTACCGGCGAGTCCGGTTCGGGTGCCCTGTAGGCCGGAACGAGGGAGGACACAACGATGGAAGCCATCGATCAGGTCACCCAGGTCGCCTACGCCCTGGATACGTTCTACTTCCTCATGGCCGGCGTGCTGGTCATGTGGATGGCGGCCGGTTTCGCCATGCTCGAGGCGGGGCTGGTCCGTTCCAAGAACACCGTGGAGATCCTCACCAAGAACGTCGCGCTCTTCGCCGTCGCCTCGGTGATGTATCTCCTGGTGGGTTACAACATCATGTACGAGGGATCCGGCAGCTCGGTGATCCCGGGGCTGGCCTTCCTGCTGGGGCCGGACAACTCCGTGGACGCCGTGCTCGACGGTGGCGATGACGCCCCCTACTACTCCGGGGTCTCCGACTTCTTCTTCCAGCTCGTCTTTGCCGGGGCGGCGATGTCCATCGTCTCCGGGGCCGTGGCCGAGCGGATGAAGCTGTGGGCCTTTCTCGCCTTCGCCGTGGTGATGACCGCCGTCATCTACCCGGTGCAGGGTTACTGGAGCTGGGGCGGCGGCTTCCTGGACGAGCTCGGCTACTCCGACTACGCCGGCTCCGGCATCGTCCACATGACCGGTGCCGTCGCCGCCCTGGCCGGGGTGCTCGTACTCGGCGCGCGCAAGGGCAAGTACGGCAAGAACGGCGAGATCAACGCCCTCCCCGGGGCCAACATGCCCCTGGCCGCGCTGGGTACCTTCATCCTCTGGATGGGGTGGTTCGGCTTCAACGGCGGCTCGGAGCTCAAGCTCGCCGATGTGGACTCGGCCAACAACGTCGCCGCGGTGTTCGCGAACACCAACATGGCGGCGGCCGGTGGCGTCATCGCCGCGCTCATCGCCTCCAAGGCGATGTTCGGCAAGGCCGATCTCTCCATGGCCCTCAACGGTGCGCTGGCCGGGCTGGTCTCCATCACCGCGGAGCCGCTGGCCCCCGGTGCCGGCCTGTCCGTCATCATCGGCGCCATCGGCGGGGTCATCGTGGTCTTCTCCATCGTCGGCCTGGACAAGCTGAAGATCGACGACCCGGTGGGCGCCATCTCGGTCCACGGCACCGCCGGCATCTGGGGGGTCCTCGCCGTCCTGCTGTCCAACGGCGATGCCACCCTGGGCGGTCAGCTCGCCGGCCTGGTGGCCATCTTCGCCTGGGTCTTCCTGGTCAGCCTCCTGGTCTGGGGCATCCTCAAGGCGGTCATGGGCATCCGGGTGGATGAAGAGGCCGAGTACGAGGGCCTGGACTACATCGACTGCGGCATGGAGGCCTATCCGGAGTTCACCGGCTCCAAGAAGTAGGAGCCAATCGAGCGGCCCAGGGAGGGGCCATCCCACCGGCGGGGCCGGTCCTTCGGGGCCGGCCCCGTTTTCCGTGGGCGGCCGTCGCGCCGGCGAGTCCCTATTCCGCCTCGCCGCCGTAGGCGATGACGGCGAGGAAGCGGATGGGGACCTCGATGAGCCGTTCCGGGCCGTGGGGGACGTCGCCGGGGAAGGTCAGGCTGTCGCCGGGCCCCAGCTCCCAGGTCTCACCGGCGTGGCGGTACTCCAGCCGCCCCTCGAGCAGGTGGATGAACTCCAGCCCCGGGTGGGTGAAGGTGGGGAAGACCTCGCTGGCGTCGTCCATGGTGATGAGGAAGGGCTCCATGCGCTTGCGCGGGCCGGGGTCGTGGGCCAGCAGGTGGTAGGTGTGGCCCCGGCGGGTGCCGCGGCGGACCACCTCCAGGCCCTCGCCGGCGCGGACCAGCTGGGCGCTGCCCGCGGGTCCGTCGAAGCGGGCGAAGAGCTGGGCCAGGGTGAGGCCCAGGGTGGTGGTCAGGCGCTGGAGGGTGTCCAGGCTGGAGGAGACCTGGCCGTTCTCTATCTTGGAGAGCATGCCGCGGCTGACGCTGGCCCGTTCGGCCACATCGGCCAGGGTCAGGCCCAGCTCCCGGCGCTGGTCCCGGAGGATGGCCCCGATCCGGCGGTCGAGGTCGGCGGTGGGCCGCGGGGCGGCGGGTTCGGCGGTACTCATGCCCCCATGGTACTACAGCCGGCTCAGCCGTCGGCCCGCAGCGCCGGGCGCGCCAGCAGATCGGCGAAGGTCGCCGGCGGCTGGGGCCGGGCGAAGAGGAAGCCCTGGAGGGCGTGGCAGCCGTGGCGCTCCAGGAACTCGCACTCGTGGGGCTCCTCCACCCCCTCGGCCACCGTCTCCACGCCGAGACTCTCCCCCAGCCCCAGGATGGCGCGGACCAGGGGACCGCCGCCGTTGTCCAGGTCGCCGACGAAGGCGCGATCGATCTTGAGGCTGTCGAAGGGGAAGTGGCGGAGGTAGGCCAGCGAGGAGTAGCCGGTGCCGAAGTCGTCCAGGGAGAGCCGCGCGCCGATCTCGCGGAACTGCCCCAGGGTCTGCATGACCCCGGGGACGTCGGTCATGAGCATGCGCTCGGTGACCTCCAGCTCGAGGTCGCCGGCGGCCAGGCCGGCCTCGCCGAGGACCTCCTCCACGGTCTCGGCGATGGCGGGGTCGCGGAACTGCGGGGCGGCGAGATTGACCGCCATGCGGATGGGCGGCAGGCCGGCCTTGCGCCAGGCGCGACACTGGTGGCAGGCATTGGCCAGGATCCAGCGGCCGAGATCGGTGATGAGGCCGGTCTGCTCCAGGATGGGGATGAAGGAGCCCGGCGAGTGCACCTCGCCGGCGTCGTCGCACCAGCGCAGCAGGGCCTCCGCCCCGGTGATCCGCCGGGTGGTCGCCTCGACCATGGGCTGGAAGTGGAGGAAGAAGCCCTCGCCCTGCTCCACGGCGCGGCGCAGCTTTGCCTCCAGGGTGATGCGGGCCCGGGCATGGTCGTTGAGTTCCCGATCGTGGAAGCGCAGGCCGTTGCCGCCCTCTCCCTTGCATCGGTTCATGGCAGCGGCGGCGCACTGCAGCAGCGCCGCGGCGTCGGTGGCATCGCCGGGGGCCACGGCCACGCCGGCGGAGGCGGGCAGGTAGTACTCCGCCCCGCGGTGCTCGAAGAGCGTCCGGAAGGGGCGGAGCAGCCGCTCCGCGGTCAGCGTGAGCTCGGACTCGTCGCGCACGGGGACGAGGACGGCGAACTCGTCGCCCCCTACCCGGGCGGCCTCCTCCCCTGCGGCCAGGGAATTCTCCAGCCGGCGGGCCGCCTGCTGCAGCAGGGCATCGCCGCCGGCGTGGCCGATCCCCTCGTTGAGGGTGCGGAAGCGGTCCAGACCGAGCTGGACCACCGCGACCTCGTCCCCCTCGGCCAGGGCGGCCTCCAGCCGCTGCAGGAAGCCGGTGCGGTTGGCCAGCTCGGTGAGGGCGTCGTGCCGGCCCAGGTAGTCCAGGGCCTGCTCCGCCTCCCGGCGCTCGGTGATGTCCAGGACCACGCCGGCCATGCGCAGGGGCGTGCCGGCCTCGTCGAAGTCGACGTTGCCGCGCTGGTAGACGTGGCGTACCTCGCCGTCGGGGCGAGTGATGCGGTGCTCGATGTCGTAGCGCGGCCCGTCGGGGTCCAGGGCGGCCTCCACCGCCCGCTGCACGCGCTCGCGATCGTCGGGGTGGACCGCCTGGAGGAAGGCCTCGTGGGTGGCGCCCCACTCATCCCGCTCCAGGCCGAAGATGCGGTAGACCTCGTCGGACCAGCGGATCTCGTCGGTGGTGAAGTCCGAGACCCAGCTCCCCAGGTGGGCGATCTGCTGGGCCTCGGCCAGCTCCGCCTCGCTGCGCTCCAGGGCCAGGCGGGCCTCCCGCGCCTCGGTGACATCGGCGCCGACGCTCTGGAGGTGGGCCAGGCGGCCGTCGGCGTCGAAGAAGGCGCGGGTGTTCCACTGGAGCCAGCGCAGTGCCCCATCGGCGCGCGGGGCGGGGCTCTCGATGGTGGCCGAGGGCCGGTCGGGGGCGTAATCGGCCAGTTGCCGCCGGTTGGCCGTGCGCGCCTCCTGGGGGAGCAACTCCAGCCAGCGCCGGCCCACCAGGGGACCGCCGAAGAAGTCGGCGGCCGTGGCGTTGGCGTAGAGGATGGTGGTATCCGGGCGATAGCAGACCACCAGGAAGGGGTGGTGTTCGACGATATCCCGGTAACGGATGGCGTCCCCGCCATCCTCGCGATCGTCCGTCCCTGCGGTCATGCCCCCTCCTGGCGAAAGGCATCTACTCGAGGCAGTCTGGCAAAGCCGGGTCCCGCCGGCAACGGGCGCCAGCGACCCGGGGTCTAGCGACCCGGGACCCAGTCGGTCCCGGCCAGGGGTACACCGGCCATGGCGGCCGCCTCGATGGTCAGTGCCGCAAGGTCCTCCCGCTCCAGGTGGTGGACGCTGGACTTGCCGCAGGCCCGGGCCAGGGTGGTCAGCTCCATGTTCAGGGTCTGGAGGTAGTTGCGTACCCACCGCCCGGCGGCGCCGGGGTCCAGCCGCTTCTCCAGCTCCGGATCCTGGGTGGTCACCCCCACCGGACAGCGGCCGGTGTGGCAGTGGTGGCAGTAGCCGGGGGCGGTGCCCAGGGCGGCGTAGTCGTCGCTGGCGTCGTGGAAGGTCTCGCCCTGCCACCAGCCGGCCCGGTTGCAGCCCAGGGCCATCAGCGCCCCCTGGCCGATGGCCACGGCGTCCGCGCCCAGGGCCAGCGCCTTGGCCACGTCGGCGCCGGTGCGCACCCCGCCGGAGACGATGAGCTGGACCTCGCCGCTGCGGTCGAGTTCGGCCAGGGCGTCGGCGGCCTGGCGTACCGCCGCCAGGGTCGGGATCCCGGCGTGCTCGATGAAGACCTGCTGGGTGGCGGCGGTGCCCCCCTGCATGCCGTCCACGACCACCACGTCGGCGCCGGCGGCCACGGCGAGCTTGACGTCGTTGGCGACCCGGGTGGCGCCCACCTTGACGTAGACGGGGACCTGCCAGTCGGTGATCTCGCGCAGTTCGGCGATCTTGATGGCGAGGTCGTCGGAGCCGGTCCAGTCCGGGTGGCGGCAGGCGGAGCGCTGGTCGATGCCCTCGGGGAGGGTACGCATGCGGGCGACCCGCTCGCCCATCTTCTGACCCAGGAGCATGCCGCCGCCCCCCGGCTTGGCGCCCTGGCCGATGACCACCTCGATGGCATCGGCGCGGCGGACATCGTCGGGGTTGAAGCCGTAGCGCGAGGGCAGGCACTGGTAGACCAGGGTCTCGGAGGCCTCGCGCTCCTCGGGGGTCATGCCGCCGTCGCCGCTGGTGGTGGAGGTCCCCATCTCGCTGGCGGCCCGGCCCAGGGCGTCCTTGGCGCGCGCCGAGAGGGCGCCGAAGCTCATCCCGGCGATGGTGATGGGGATCGCCAGCTCCAGGGGGCGCGCGGCGTGCCGGTCCCCCAGGACGGTGCGGGTATCGCAGCGCTCGCGGTAGCCCTCCAGGGGGTAGCGCGAGGCCGAGGCCGTGAGGAAGGTGAGGTCGTCGAAGGTGGGCAGGGCGCGCTTGGCCCCCAGCCCGCGGATGTCGTAGCGACCCTGCTCGGCGGCCCGATGGATGTAGTTGAGGGTCGCCTCGCCGTAGCTGTGGTTGGGTTCGGTCTGGATGGGGCGCGCCATGTCAGTACTCCTGTGCCTGGTCGGCATTCCAGTGGTAGAGGGTCCGGGCGGAGGCGATCCGCTTGAAGCGGGCCGGGTCGTCGTCGATCCCGGCGCGCGCCAGCAGCGTCGCCACCGCCTCGCGGTCGCCGGCGGTCATGGGCTCCTCGCGGGCGTCGGCACCCAGGCCGTGGATCTCGCCGCCGACATAGATCACCGCCTCGTAGAGGGAGTCGCCGAGGCCGTGGTCGGCGTCGCCGCAGATCACCATCCGGCCCGCCTGGGCCATGAAGCCGGAGAGGTGGCCGACGCTGCCGCCGACGACGATGTCCGCCCCCTTCAGGGAGATCCCGCAGCGGGAGGAGGTGTCGCCGGTGACCACCACCAGGCCGCCGTGGCCGGAGGCGCCCACGCACTCGGAGGCGTGGCCCTCGACCCGGACCGTGCCGGACATGATGTTCTCCCCCACCGACCAGCCGGCGTTACCGTGCACGGTGATGGTGGCCTCCTGGTTCATGCCGCCGACGAAGTAGCCGGCGTGGCCGTGGATGGTCACGGCGACCGGTGCCTTCACGCCCACGGCCAGGTTGTGCTGGCCGGCGGGGTGGTGGACCTCCACCCGCTCCACGCCGTCGAGATCGCCGTGGAGGAAGGCGTTGAGCTCGCGCACCGGGGTGGTGGCGAGGTCGAAGCGGGTCTCCGGGGTCAGTGTCTCCATGTGTAGATGGCCTCCGGCCTGGGCTCGTAGATCTCGGCGTGTTCGATATCCGGCAGGTGGGCGAGGGCCCGGAACTCCGAGCCGATGGCGACGTAGGCATCGGTCTCGGCCACGACGGCGGGCTTGCAGGCGAAGGGGTCGCGCACCAGGGCCAGCCCCTCCTCCGTTCCCAGCAGCAGGGTGTAGAAGCCGTCCAGTTCGGAGAAGCCGCTCTCCAGGGCGGTCTCCAGTTCGTCCCCCTCGGCAAGGCGCCACTGCAGGTAGCGGCAGGCCGCCTCGGTGTCGTTGTCGCTGTCGAAGCCGACCCCCTTGCGTTCGAGCCGGCGGCGCAGGCTGTGGGGGTTGGAGAGGGAGCCGTTGTGGACCAGGCAGAAGTCGCGCCCGGCGCTGAAGGGGTGGGCGTGGGCCGGGGTCACCGCCGACTCGGTGGCCATCCGGGTGTGGCCCACGGCGTGGCCGCCGGACAGACCGGGGAAGCCGTAGCGCCGGGCCACGGCCTCGGGGTGGCCGGCGTCCTTGTAGAGGTCCATGCGCCCGCCGGCGGCCAGGAGGTGGACGCCGGGGAAGTGTTCGCCCAGCCATTCGGTCAGGGTCGCGGGCTCCACCTCCAGCTGGAGGCGGGCGTGGCGGCCGTTTGGATCCACCGAGTGGGGGCCGGCCAGGGTCTCCCCCAGGGCCGTGGCCAGGGCGTGCCAGTCGAAGTCGGGGTCCTCCGCCAGGAGGCTGAACCGGGTCGGCCCCGCCTCGGCGGCGAAGACCGCCAGACCGGCGGAATCGGGCCCCCGTTCGGCCAGGGAGGTGAGCATGGGTGTCGCCCAGGCGCCCAGTTCGGGGCGCCGGGCGGGGTCCTTGATGAGGATGCCGGTGATACCGCACATCGTTGGTTCCTCCTCAGTAGAATTCGAGGTAGCGCCGCACTTCCCAGTCGGAGACGTGGCGCGAATATTCCACCCATTCCATGCGCTTGATGCGGGTGAACTCGTCGATGAACTCCCGGCCCAGGGCCTCGGCGAAGAGCGAATCGCCCTCCAGGGCGGTGACCGCCTCGTGGAGGCTCTGGGGCAGGGTGGGGATGCCCTGCTCCGCCAGCGCGGCGGGCTCGTGTTCGTAGAAGTTGAAGTTCTGCGGTTCGCCGGGGTCGAGCGCCCGGTCGATGCCGTCCAGACCGGCGGCGATGACACCGGCGGCGGCGGTGTAGGGGTTGCAGGCGCCGTCGCCCAGGCGCATCTCCAGCCGCCCGCCGGGGACGCGGACCATGGAGGTGCGGTTGTTGTCGCCGTAGGAGATGAAGGCCGGGGCCCAGGTGGCGCCGGAGAGCGAATCGCCCACCACCAGCCGCTTGTAGGAGTTCACGGCCGGTGCGAGGAGCGCCGTGAGGGCGGGGGCGTGCTCCAGCAGCCCGCCGAGGAAGTGGTAGCCCAGCTGGGAGAGCCCCAGCCCGCGGGGGTCGGAATCGTCCTCGAAGAGGTTGTGGCCGTCGGCATCCGCCAGGGAGGCGTGCATGTGCATGCCGTTGCCGGCGCGGTTGGAGAAGGGCTTGGGCATGAAGGAGCAGACCAGCCCCATGTCGTGGGCGATCTCGGCGGCGGCCATGCGGAAGAGGACGTAGCGGTCCGCCGAGGCCATGGCATCGCTGTAGGTGTAGTTGACCTCGAACTGGCCGTTGGCGTCCTCGTGATCGATCTGGTAGATGTCGAAGCCCACCGGCTGCAGGGACTCCACCAGCCGCTCCAGGTAGGCGCGGCTGCGCGAGAGCCCCTTGTAGTCGTAGCAGGGCTTCTCCAGGCGGTCGCTGGAATCGGCCGGGGCGAGTTCGCCCTCCTCCGTCCGCTGCAGGAGGCTGAACTCCGGCTCCAGCCCGGTGTACAGGCGCCAGCCCCGCTCCTCCAGCCGCCGGATCTGGCCCCAGAGGATGTTGCGGGTATCCAGGGGATGGGGCTCACCGCCCACGTAGCCGTCGCAGACGATCCGGGCATAGCCCGGCTGCCACGGCACCAGGGAGAGGGTCTCCAGGTCGCCGCGGGCCATGTAGTCGTCCTCGTGGGGGCCCATGCGCAGCCCCCATACGGCGAACCCGGCGAAGCCGGCACCGTCGGTGAGGACGTTGTCCAGGTGCTCCGCCGGGACCGACTTGGTCTTGGCCACGCCGTGGATATCCACGAACTGGGCCAGGATGTAGCGGACATCGTTGTCCGCCAGGAACTGCTTGGCTTCTTCGGGGGTCATGGTACCTCTCCGGGATTCGGGAACAGGTCATCGAGCCCGGCCGTGCCGCCGTGGGCGACCTCGACCCGGGCACGCAGGGTCGTGGACAGGTACTCGCCGTAACCCGGATCGCCGCCGACGCGCCACGCCGGTCCGTCCGGGCCTCTCATCGCCCTGAGCCAGACGTTCACCCCCGCCATCCGGGTAAAGGTGAAGCGGAGCGGGTCCGTCGGGGCGGGGATCTCGCAGAACTCGGCCAGGATGGCGGCCGCGGCGCGGCCCCCCAGGACCAGGTCGAAGTCGCTGCGGGTGAAGACCGGCGGTTCGTCGCCGCCGGGGTGTTGGAATGCGGTCTCGTCGCGGCCCCCCACGACCAGCCACTCGTCCTCGCCGGCGCAGGCGGTGAAGCCGCCGCCGGCGCGCTCAGTGACCGTCCCGGGGACCGCCGGGGCGGCCAGCCCGCGGGCGTGGAGCCATTCCGCCCCGCCGGGCCCGCGCAGCAGCAGGCGCGGCAGGCAGGAGAGGTCGGCCAGCCAGGTCTCCGGCAGTTCGCCCCGGGCGGCCGGGGTCGGCATGCCGAAGTGGCGGCTGGCGGGACTGGCTAACCGGGTGGGGGCGCTGCGCGGTGCGGTCATGCCGGCTCCTCCGGTGTGATGAAGGGGGTGGGGCGGACGCGGGCGGTCAGCCGCCGGCCGTCCACCGCCTTGAGGGTCAGGGGGGTGTCGGGGGTGGCGAGGCCCGGGCGCACCGCCGCCAGGCCGATGGGACCGGCGGCGGGGCTGCTCCCGATGCTGGTGATCCGGCCGGCGATGGCATGCCCCGTGAGCACGAGACAGCCGGATTCCAGGCCGGTGGTCTCCCCGCCGTCCTCCAGGGTGAAGCCCACCAGGCGGTCCTGGGGCTCTCGCTGCGCCAGGAGCGCGAGGCTCCGGCGGCCGATGAAGTCGCCCTTGTCCCAGCGGATGAGCCGGTCCAGGCCGGCCTCGAAGGGGGTGGCCGTGGCATCGGTATCCTGGCCGAGGATGAGGTGGCCCCCCTCCAGGCGGAGCAGTCGCTGGGCCTCCACGCCGAAGGGGCGCAGCCCGTGGGGGCGCCCGAGCTCCAGGAGGGTGTCCCAGAGGTGGCGCGCCCGGTCGGCGGGGGCGTGGATCTCGAAGCCGGAGCCGCCGGTGAAGGCGGTGCGCAGGACCCGGGCACCGACGCCGGCCACGACGAAGGAGCCGGCCCCACCGGCCGGGAGGCCCGCCGCCTCGGCCCCGCCGGCGGCCTCCAGAATGGCCGCGGCCCGGGGGCCGGCCAGGCTCAGGGCGGCCACCTGGCCGGTGCGATTGATCACGGTGGCGTCCAGGCGGTGCTCGATGGCGGGGCGCAGCAGCTCGCGGTAGCTGGCCTCCGCCCCGCCGGTGGTGGTGGTCAGGTAGAAGTGCTCCGGGCCCAGGCGCACGGCGACGCCGTCGTCCCGGACGACGCCGGCGTCGTCGGTCATCACGGCATAGCGGATGCGCCCGACCTTCTGCCGGGCGAAGCCGTTGATGCAGAAGCGCTCCAGCAGGGCGACCGCATCCGGGCCCAGGATCTCCAGCTTGCCCAGGGTGGAGACATCCATGAGGCCGGCGGCCTCGCGGACGGCGCGGTATTCCGCGGTCACGGCGGCCTCGCCGTCGGCGCCGTACCAGGCCGGCCGCTGCCAGGCGCCGGTGGGCATGAAGCGGGCGCCGGCCTCGGTGTGGCGGTCCTGCATGGGGGTGCGGCGCTGGGGCCGCCGCCGCTCGCCGGCGAGCATCCCCAGGGGCACGGGATGGAAGGGGGGACGGGCGGTGGTCGTGCCGGTGGCATCGATGGACCGGCCGGTCTCTGCCGCCAGCAGCCGGACCGAGAGCATGGCACTGTGCTTGCCCTGACTCGGGCCCATGCCGACCGTGGTGTAGCGCTTCATCAGTTCGATGTTGTCGAAGCCCTCGGCCACGGCGCCGCGCAGGTCCTTGACCTGGACGTCCTCGTCGAAGTCGACGAAGTCCCGGCCCCGCGGGTGGGGGCGGAAGGGCCACGGCTCCGATTCCACCGCGGCGGAGCGCGGCGGGCGTTCCCGAGGGGTCACGGCATGACCCAGGCCGGCCAGCGCCTCGGTGGCCGCGGCCTCGCCGTCGGCCTCGCGGTCGGCGGGATCGAAGACCCCGTTGACCCGGCCGGCGGCGTAGACCCCCGCCGGCACCTCCACCGGCACCAGCTGTCCCGGTGATTCGGCCCAGGCCATCCGGGCCCCGGCCTGATAGAGCAGGGCCGCCGCCGGTGCCCAGCCGGCCGCCATGAGGATCCCGTCGGCGGCAACGGTCTCCTCCCCGCCGGCCCTGCGCACGGTCAGCCCCTCCACGTGGCGGCGGCCCCGGGCGGCCACCGGTTCGGCCTCTCCCAGGAGCAGCGCGAGGCGCTCCTGCTCGGCCTGCGCCGGGGCTACTTCGACACGCCGAGCGACGCGACGCTTGCGGAGATCGCGGACGAACTCGGCATCTCCCAGCAGGCCACCTCCGACCGAATCCGCCGTGGGACGAAGCGGGTGCTCGCCGAGGCGCTGCTCTCGCGTGCGGCGGACCTCGCGTGACCCGTCCCCACTTGAATCGGTTGTCTGAACAGGGGAGTCGCTCATCCTGATCGGTCCG
>JBKGYA010000058.1:0-11044 GCA_046546335.1 Thiohalospira sp.
CTGTTCCGCCGCCTCTTCGTTCCCGGCGACCTCCCGCCAGAAGACCTGTACCGGAGGCGTCCCCGTGTCCCGGATATAGGGCGAGATGTCGACATCGAAACCGGAGAGGTCCGGATCGGTGTTGAAGAGATCGAGGAGGTCCCGGCGGCGCAGGACCTGGGTGGTCGTCGGAGACTCCGTGACCGGCGGCAGATCCTGCGGCGCCGCCGACGCGGCGTCCCGGAGTTGCTGCCGGGCCTGAGCCAGGGAATCGGCTTCGTAGGGCAGGGCGAGGTCGCCGACCTCTTCGTTCAGGTCGATCCAGCGGATCCGGGCCTCCTGGAATCGGCCGGCCCGGTTGCAACGGCCAAAGCGCTGGACCAGGGAGGCCCAGGGGGCCAGCTCGGTAAACAGGACGCGGCTGTCCAGGTCCACCCCCGCCTCCACCGCCTGCGTGGCAACGACGATGCGCCCCGCCTCGCCCACGGGTTCCTGAAGACGCTGCTCGATAGCCGCCCGTTCCGCCGGACGGAAACGGGCGTGGAGCAGCAGCCGCTCGGCCTCGTTGCCCTCGAGCGCGTCGTAGAGCGCCTGGGCGCGTTCCACTCGATTGACGATGACCAGGGTCTGTTGGCCCGCGCAGTGGGCCTCGCGGATCTCCTCGGCGAGGGAACGGATGTATTCGGCCACGGCCGGTTTCTTCGCCTCGACAAGCTGCGTCTGAGCGGGGGCCAGCTCCTTGGCCGCACCGACTCGCCGCCTGACCGGCTCCTCGGCTCGGTCGGCCCCGTCCAGTTCCAGCCGCTGCAGCCCCCTCTCGCGATGGCCCCGGAAATCCACGGTATCCAGCCAGTCCTCGCGCAGGGTCGCGGAGACCCAGGTGCTCCGCGCCGGTGCTGCCACTCCCAGGTCCCGCCGGAAGGCCTCCAGCTGCGTGGTGGTCGGCAGAGCGGGCCCCATGAGCTGCACCTCGTCGAAGACCCAGAGGGCATCGTTGTGCAGCAGGCCGTAGTGAACCGGCCACTGATACCGGCTCATGCCGTAGCCGCGCATGAGGGCGCGCGAGAGGAGCATGTCCTGGGTGCCCACCAGGATCGCCTCCTGCTCCGGATGGCCGGCCCAGCTGGCCTGTCTCAGGTCCGGCTCTCCGCCCATGAGGGTATGGACGGCCACCGTCCCCGGTTCCCCGGGCTCGCCGAGGACACCGAGTTCCTGCAGCCAGGCACGAGCGTTGTCGACGGTCTGCTCCACCAGTACCCGCATGGGCAGGCACCAGACCAGCCGGCGCGGGATCCCGGCCTCGGGGACGGCACGCCCGCCCTCGGCACGGATGCCCCGGCGATAGGCCCAGGCCAGCGTAATGGCAGCCGTCTTGCCGAGGCCGGTGGGGACATTCACCACCTCCGGCCATGGGCCTTCCGCCAGCCGCTGCTGGTACGGGTAGGGCCGGGCCCCCTGGCCCATCGCCCGCTCGAAGAGCCTCTCGTAACTCACCTCGGTCTCCTCCTTTCGGGGGTCCACCCCCATCGTTCATCCCACCCTGCCACACCCCTGTCGCACTGGCTGCGACAGCGTTGGACTCGGGTATTCATTCCTCGTCGTACTGCGCCGCGGCCCGACGCAGGCGGTCGGCGGCGGCCCGGCGCAGTTCCGGCGGTTCGATGATGGTGCAGTCGGGGCCCCAGCGGCCGGCCTCCATCAGGAGTTCGGTGGGGTCGCTGTAGGGCAGGCGGCGGTGGAGGCCGCCCTCCTCCGTGCGCTCGTCCACCTGGTCGGGGTGCCACTGTTCCTCGGCCACCCAGCGGGCGGCGGTGGGGCTGAATTCCAGGGTCGCGACGGCCCGGGCGGGGCCGCCGAAGATGCCGAAGCCGGCCTGCAGGTGCTCACCGAGCGCCTCGGCATCCAGGATCCGGGCCGGCTCCCCGGTCTCCCGGGGGTGCCGGATCCGGTCGATGGCGAAGTTGCGCAGCCCCTCCGCCCGTTCGCAGAAGGCGATGAGGTACCAGTTGTCGCGGTAGTGGAGCAGGCGCTGGGGGTGGACGCGGCGGGTCTCGGCCACCTCCCGGGCACGGCCGCGGTAATCCAGCTCCAGCCGGCGGCCGGCCAGGGTGGCGCCGGCGACGGTGGCGAAGACGGCCCGGTCCACGCCCCGCCGCGCCAGGGGCTGGAGGACCACCCGCTCGCGGACGGTGTCGGGGTCGTGGCCGGTCCGGCGCAGGAGTTCGCCGATGCGCCGATGCAGGGGCTCCAGGTGGGGCGCGAGGATGCCGGGCTCCACCGCCTCCAGCAGCCGCTCGGCGGCCAGCAGGGCGTAGAGCTCGGACTCGTTGAACCAGAGGCCGGGGAGTTCGTAGTCGTCGGCGGCGGGGTCGTAGCGGACGCGACCGTCGCCGGCCTGCTCCAGGGGCGCGTGGAGCCGGTCGCGCAGGGTCTCCAGGTCGCGGTAGACGGTGGAGCGGCTGACCTCCAGCTCCGCCGCCAGCTCGTCCACGTGGGGCGTGGCGCCGGTGCGGCGCAGGCGGTGGTGGAGGTGGTAGAAACGCTCGAGCTGTGCCCGCTTCACGGCACCCTCCCTGGCGGCTTTTCGGCCACCCTACCCCGGGCCTCATTGCGGTGTCACGCGCCCCACCCCTCGGAACAGGGCGCTTTCGCACTTGCCGACTACCCCGTTCGTGACTACGATCGGATATCAGTGACCACAACGGGAATCCCATGAACGTCTCCGTCCGCGAACTCAAGGCCCACCTCTCCGAGTACCTGCGCCGGGCGCAGGCGGGAGAGACCATCGTCATTACCTCGCGCAATAACGTAGTAGGCCGCCTTAGCGCACCAACGGAGGAGGACCATGCGCCGGCACGGGAGGAGACGGCAGCCCTGGAGCGGCTCCGGGCGCAGCCCTGGCTTCAGGGGCCGTCCGCCGCGGGAGCGCCTGGCGGCACCCGGCCGCGCATCGCGGCGCGGGAGGGTGAGACGCTCTCCACCGAACTCCTGGAACGGGATTGATCCTCTACGGCGATACAACGGCCCTGCTCAAGCTCTATATCGATGAACCCGATTCGGCGTTCATCGAAGAGGCGATGGGAGAGGCCGCGGCCGTCGTCACCCACGTCATCGCCTATCCGGAACTCCGCGCGGCCCTGGCCAAGACGGCGCGGATGGGCCGGGTGGACCCCGAGCACCATCGGGAGCTGGTGGACGCCGTCGACCGCGACTGGCACCGCCTGCACACCGTCGAGCCGGATACCCCGCTGACCCATCGCGCCGGGCACCTGGCCGAAGCCCTCTCCCTGCGCGGCTACGACAGCGTCCACCTCGCCGCTGCCGAGGCGGTGGCCGCGCAGATCGCCCCTGCTCCCTTCCGCTTCGCCGTCTTCGACGAGGGCCTGCGCGCGGCGGCCCATGACCTCGGACTGGCGATCCTCGGGGAGCACTGAGCCACCCCCGGCTTGGGTTCTGCCCCCGCCCGCGGCAGACTGTGCGCTTTCGGTGAGAACGAGGAGGCAGTCCATGTCCGCGGATATCGAGCTGGGTCGTCAGAAGCTCGCCTGGGCGCGGGAGCACATGCCGGTGCATGCGGCGCTGCGCCGGCGCTGGGCGAGCGAGCAGCCCCTGGCCGGGATCACCGTGGGGGTCTGTTCCCACATCGAGGCCAAGACCGGGGTCTTCGTGGAGACGCTGGCCGCCGCCGGGGCGGAGGTGGTCTTCACCGGCTCCGAGCCCGGCTCCAGCCAGGATGACGTGGTCGCCGCCCTCAACGAGCAGGCGGGCATCGTCGGCTACGCCCGGCGCGGGATCAGCGACGCCGAGCTGGACGAGCTCCACAACCGGGCGCTGACCCACCGCCCCCGCTTCATCCTCGACGACGCCGCCGAGCTCACCGCCCGCATGGTCCACCAGCACCCGGAGCTGCTCGACGGCTTCATCGGCATGTGCGAGCAGACCACCACCGGGATCCAGCGGATCCAGGCCATGGCGCGGGAGGGGGCCATCCGCTTCCCCGCCTACGCGGTGAACAACACCCCCATGAAGCACGAGTTCGACAACATCCACGGGACCGGGGAGTCGTCGCTCACCAACCTCCTGCAGACCACCAACCTGCTGCTGGCCGGCAAGCGGGTGGTCATCGCCGGCTACGGCGACTGCGGCATGGGGCTGGCCACCAAGGCGCGCAGCCTGGGCGCCCGGGTGATGGTCACCGAGATCGAGCCGCGCCAGGCCCTGCGCGCCCACATGGCCGGCTTCGAGGTGGGGCCCATGGCGGAGGCCGCCGCCTGGGGCGAGATCTTCATCACCGCCACCGGCAACCGCGAGGTGATCCGGGACGAGCACTTCGCCGTCATGCGCGACGGGGCGCTGCTGGCCAACGCCGGCCACTTCAACGTGGAGATCGACGCCGAGGCGCTGGGCCAGCGGGCGGAGTCGGTGGCCGAGGCGCGGCCGGGGATCGCCGAATACCGCCTGAGCGACGGCCGCCGGATCCACCTGGTGGCCGAGGGGCGCCTGGTGAATCTGGCCACGCCCACCGCCATGGGCCACCCGGCGGAGGTGATGGACACCACCTTCGCCATGCAGGCGGTGGCGGCCTGCCACCTGGTCGCCCACGCCGAGGGGCTGGCCCCCGGCGTCCACGCCGTCCCCGACGAGGTGGACCGGGACGTGGCCGAGACCCGGCTGGGGACCCTGGAGATCGCCATCGACGAGCTCACCGAGCGTCAGCGCCGCTTCCTGGAGTCCTGGCGCATCGAGGACATCAAGGGCTGACGCCCACGCGCACCCCGCCGTCCATGAGGGTCGCCAGCCGCTCGGCGGCCGCCTCCACCGTCACCACCTCCATGGCCCGGCGGTCCTCCACCCGGGTCCCCCAGTGCAGATTCTCGGCCTCCTCGTCGAGATAGCGGCGCGCCGCCTCCGGGTAGCCATCCACCGTGTGCGCCCGACTGAGATAGGGCCCGGTACGCCGGGGATTGCTCACGGCGTAGAGGCCGATGACCGGCAGGCGGGCGCAGGCGGCCACGTGGGCCGGCCCGGAGTCGGGGCTCACCAGCGCCGTGGCCCGCTCCATGTGGGCCACCAGCCCCTTGAGGGTGAGCTGCCCCACCCGGTCCAGCGGCTCGGCCACCCGGGTGCCGGCGAGGATGGCGTCGGCCAGCTCCCGCTCCAGCGCCGAGGGGCCGCCGGTGAGCAGGACGCGCATGCCGTGGCGCTCGGCGGCGATATCGGCCAGCTCGCAGTAGCGCGCCACCGGCCAGTTGCGCAGCGGGTTGCTGGCGCCGGGGCTGATGATGAGCGTCGGCGCGTGGCCCGGCAGGGTCTCCGCCGCGGCCGTGCGCTCCGCCGCCGGCACCGGCACGCGCCAGTCCAGCACCCGCTCCCGGACCCCCAGGGCGTCCAGGAAGCCGAACTGGCCGTCCAGGACGTGCTGGCGATCCACGAAGGGGATGCGGCGATTGACGAAGAGGCCGTGGAGATCCCGGGCGCGCACACCGTCCCAGCCCAGCCGGACCGGGGCGCGCACCGCCAGGCTCGCCAGGTGGGCGCGGAAGGAGGTCTGCAGCTGCAGCAGGAGATCGAAGCGCCGACCGCGCAGGGCCCGGCCCAGCCCGCGATAGCCGGCCAGGCCGGCACCCTTGTCCAGGGTCACCAGCTCCACCCCCTCCAGGCCCGCCACCAGCTCCGCCTCGCGCCGGCCGATGACCCAGGTGATCGCCGCCTCCGGCCAGGTCCGGCGCAGGGTGTGGACCAGCGGCAGGATGTGGGTGACATCGCCCAGGGCGGAGAGCCGGACGATGGCGATCCGCTTCGGCGCCTCAGCCAGCCCGTACGGCGACATCGGAACCCCCCTCCCGGGCCGGCACCAGCCGGTCGCCGGCGGCGAGCCGCCGGGCGACGGCGGCGAAGTGGTCCGGCCCCGGCTCGTGGTGGGAGCCGGGGATGCAGTACTCCCGGGCCAGCCAGCCCAGGAAGGGGCGGCGCAGGTCATCCGCCGGCGGCCGGCCATCGACCACCGCACGCAGCCAGGCCGTGATCCCGCCCGGCTCGCGGACCTGCTCGGCCACGCCGGGGATGGCGTAGAGGGCCTCGCCCAGGGTCAGGACCGGCCTGCCCAGCAGCAGCGCCTCCAGCCCCACGGAGGAGTTGACGGTCACCACCCCCGCCGCACCCCGGATGAGCTCCTCGGTGGTGTTGCCGTTGGCGAAGTGGACCCCCGGCAGGGACCCGGCCCTCTCCCGCAGGTCCGCGTAGTCCTCCCGGCAGGAGGGATGCTGCTTGAAGACCAGCTCCACGCCCAGCGGTGCCAGGGCGGCCTGCCACGCCTTGACCATCACCCGGAAGAGGTGGCGCATGTCCCGGATCCAGGGGGAATACATCAGGATCTGGCTGTCCAGCCGCACCTGGAAGGGGACGAAGATGTAGGACGCCGGCAGCGGGACCCGCGGGTGTTCCACCCGGCCGGGGCGCTGCTCCAGGTGTTCGGGCAGGGCCACGTCGGCCTCCAGGCCGCGGTAGAAGTCGGGGTCGCGGGGGACGGAGCTGTCGGCATTCACGCCCCGGGGGTCGCAGGTGGTGGTGCGCGGCAGCAGGCCGGTCTCGAAGGTGTGGCAGGGCAGGCCGGCATCCTCCGCCGCCGCCCGCGCGGCGCGCACGTCCACCGCCTGGCCGCCCCAGACGCCCACCCCGCTGGCGCCGGTCATCCGGATGAGGCGGCGGGCGTGGGCGTAGTGGGCGGCGGCCACGGCGGGATAGAGGCGGCGGAACAGCCGCTGGCGCCAGGGCGGGATGGTGGGGCGTGCCGCCTTGCGCCGCAGGCTGTAGTCGGCGATGGCCCGCCGCCCCACCGGATCCCGCGGGCAGGAACCGGGGAAGACGGCCAGGGGGTGGGCCTCCAGCCTCGGCACCTCCACGCCGGCGGCCAGGGTGCGGAAGTAGCGCCGCGCCTTGGGGGTGTTGTAGAGCAGCAGAACGGGACCGGACATGCCGGGAGCATCCCACGCCCGTATGACAGAGACATGACCCGGCTCCGCCTCCTGCCGATGGATCCATAGATCCCGCTCTATGGAGAACCCCGGGCAATCCCGATTTCCGCCGGCGCGCGCGGCGGCCTAGACTGGCGCCATGGATCCGACCCGATCTCCATCCCGTATCCAGCTGCGGACCTATGTCTACATGGACTCCCTGCAGCCGCAGCTGGCGCAGTACATGGCGACCGTCTCCCAGGGCTTTCTGCCCGTACCGGGGGACTCCTGCCTGTGGGTGGAGGTCTCCCCCGGCATGGCGGTCCACCGCCTCACCGATGTCGCCCTCAAGGCGACGCGGGTCCACCTGGCCCAGCAGGTGGTGGAGCGCGAGTACGGCTCCATGGTCATCCACCACCGGGACCAGAGCGACGTCCTGGAGGCGGGCAACTCCGTCCTCGGCCACATGGGGGCGCAGCCGGGCGACCGGACCCCCTGCCAGATCGCCTGGCAGGAGGTGATCCGCGGCATGACGCCGGACCACACCACGCTCATCAATCGCCAGGACCGCAAGGGCTCCATGATCCTCCCGGAGGAGAGCATGTTCATCCTGGAGACGGAGCCGGCGGGGTACATCATCTACGCCGCCAACCAGGCGGAGAAGGCGGCGCGGGTGAAGCTCATCGATGTCCGCGCCGTGGGCGCCTTCGGCCGGCTGACCATGTCCGGCAGCGAGGCCGACGTGGACGAGGCCGCCCACGCGGCCATCCGCGCCATCGAGGGCCTCAACAGGGGGTGACGCCATGCATCGCCGGGACCTGCTGCAGCGACTGGCCACGCACCGTACCGACTTCCCCGACGAGGCGAGCTTCACCCGCCGCGCCCGGGACTTCGTGGCGGCGCACACCGACTGCTTCCACCGCGAACTCATGCCGCAGCACGTCACCGCCTCCACCTGGGTGGTGAACCCGGCACGGGACCACGCCCTGCTCCTGCACCACGGCAAGCACCACCGCTGGTTCCAGCCCGGCGGCCACGCCGACGGCGACGCCGACGTCGTGCGCGTGGCCCTGCGGGAGGTCCAGGAGGAGACCGGCCTCCACCCCGACGCCATCCGGCTGGTGGACGATTCGGTCTTCGACGTGGACATCCACACCATCCCCGACGACCCCCACGCCCCGCCCCATCAGCACCTGGACGTCCGCTTCCTGGTGGAGGCCGACGACCACCTCCCGGTCCCCGGCAACGAGGAGTCCCACGAGGTCCGCTGGGTTCCGCTGGAGGCGATCTCCCGCTACAACAACACCCGCTCCATATGGCGGATGGTGGAGAAGACCCGCCGGCTGCGCCACCGCCCCGTCTGAGCCCCCTTCGTCGACCCCCGACACGTCCCGGGGCCGGTTGACCGGCCCCGGGACGGACCAGGGCGTCCGCATACCTGGTCCGGAAAGGACACCCTGGAGATGCGCCGCCGGTGCCGCTCAGGCCGGGGCGGAGCCGGCGCGCTGCCGCTCGCGCTCCTGGAGCACGCGCAGGGCCTGCTCCTTGTCGTTGTAGATGTTGTCGGGGCCGATGGCATCCACCAGATTGCCCTCCTCGAAGACGCGGCGGACCTGGCTCTTGAGGCTGGAGAAGGCCAGCGATACGCCCTGGCTCTTCAGCCGCTGGGCCACCTCCCGCACCTTCTCCTCACCGGAGGAGTCGATGCTGTTGATCCCGCTGCCGATGACCAGGATGGTGCGGGCACTGGGGAAGCGGGCCAGCGCCTCGAGGACGATGTCCTCGAAGTAGGCGACGTTGATGAAGCTCAGGGAGCCGTCGAAGCGCACCGGGACGAACTCCTGGCTCATGGGCTCCAGCCCATGGGCCTCGATGCCGCCCAGGCTGCCGTCGGGCCGGCGGGCGACGATCTCCGCCCGCGGCCGCATGGTCTGGATGAGGTAGGCGAGTACGGTGAGCACCACGCCCAGCAGGATCCCGTTGGCCAGGTCCGGCGCCAGGTAGAGGGTCGCCAGGAAGGTGATGATCCCGATGACGGCGGCCGAGCGCTCGACCTTCCACGCCTGGACCAGCGGCTGCACCCGGATGAGGCCGAAGACCGCGGTCATGACGATGACGGCCAGCACCGCCTGGGGCAGGTGGTAGAGATAGGGCGTGAGGTAGAGCAGGACCACCATCACCCCGACGGCGCTGATGATCGCGAACAGTCCCGTCTTCGCCCCGGTCCGCGCGGCCACGGCGGAGCGCGAGAAGGAGCCGCTGACGGTGTAGGAGCCGAAGAAGCTGCCGACGATGTTGCCCAGGCCCTGGCCCACCAGCTCCTTGCTGGTGTCGATGCGCTCGCCGGTCCGGGCGGCGATGGCCTTGGAGATGGAGGTCGCCTCCATGAAGCCGATGAGCGCCATGACCAGGGCCGCCGGCAGCAACTCCCAGAACAGGGCCTGGTCGACCACCGGCACCTGGAAGCTGGGCAGCCCCTCCGGGATGGTGCCGACCACCGCGCCGCCGGCGGCGAGCTGCACGGCGTTCCCCTCGGCGAGGCGGTTGAAGCGCCAATCGCCCTCCTCGGCGGCGACGAACCGATCCTCCTCCCGGCTCAGGGTGCGGGCGTGGAGGTCGATGGTCAGCTCGTTGCGCTCGGCCTTGGCCCGCTCCAGCTCGGCCTCCACCTGTTCGCGCTCCGCCCGGGCATCGGCCAGCCCGGACGGGGAGCGACCCTCCCCGGCATCCTCCTCGCGGGCCCGGATCCGATCGTTGAGGTCGGAGAGGCGCTCGGTCAGCCGTTCCACGGACTCGGTCGCCGCGGCGTAATCCTGCGCCATGTCGGTGAAGGTGGCGTCCGCCACCCGGTCGAGCTCCACGGTGGTATTGCGCTCGAAACCGATGGCCGCGCTCACGCCGGTGGCCAGCACCACCGCCGCCAGCACGCTGGGGAAGGCGGGCGCGATCTTCCGGCCGAAGTGCATCACCGCCCAGGCGCCCAGGGCGAGGAGGATGGTCGGCCAGTGGGCCTCCGGTACCTGGACCACCACGTTCCAGAGGTCCCCCAGGTAGAAGTCGGTGCGCGGGAAGGGCACGCCCAGGACCTTGCTGAACTGGGAGAGCCCGATGATGAGGGCTGCGGCGTTGGTGAAGCCGACGATCACCGGGCTGGAGAGGAAGTTGACGATGACCCCCAGCCGCAGCAGCCCCAGCACCAGGCGCAGGACGCCAACCATGAGCGCCAGCATGATGGAGAGCTCGATGAAGCGGTCGCTCCCCGGGGAGGCGAAGGGGATGAGCGCCGCCGCGGACATCAGGGAGAGCATGGCCACCGGCCCGGTATGGAGCTGGCTGCAGGAGCCCCACATGGAGGCGATGACCACCGGCACCAGGGAGGCATAGAGGCCGTAGACCACCGGCAGACCGGCCAGCTGGGCATAGGCCATGCTCTGGGGGATCAGCACCAGGGCCACGGTGATGCCGGCGATGAGATCGCCGCGCAGCGTCTGCCGGCTCACGGGGAACCAGTGCAGGAAGGGGAACACGTTCTCCAGCAGTCGTCTCATGGTCCTCTACTCGCCTCCCGTGTTGATTTCAGTCGGTGGTGCCGGCGGCCGGGCCGGTGCCGCCCTCCCAGCCCCCGGTCGGCCGCCGGCGCTCCACGCCCCCGTCATCCCGGATGCGGAACAGGTGCAGCCAGCCGCGCTCCACCAGCCCCCGGATCTCGTCGGCCCCGGCGAGCACCCGGTCCAGCACCTCCGCCGGCGCCTCGATGAAGGCGGAGAGCCGCAGGGGCTCGTGGACCCACTCGGAGCCGTCGTGCAGCGACTGGCGCGCCAGGCCGACGCGCAGGTCGCCGCCATTGCCCTCCAGGACGCCCACCCGGCCGCCCACGACGTTGTGCAGGACCTTGTTGCCGGCCCCGAGCACCTTCGGGTCCACGGTGGAGCCGTAGTACTGGAGGCTGATCCAGACCGCCACCATGAGCGGGGCCGTCACGATGAGTTCCAGCACCCGCCCCTCCGGGTCCCGGCGCCAGTCGTAGTCGTGGAGGAAGGCGCGCCCGGCCAGGTCCGCGCCGGCGGTCCGCCAGCGCGGGGCGGCGATGAAGGCGGCGTTGCCGGTCAGGC
>JBKGYA010000059.1:0-11011 GCA_046546335.1 Thiohalospira sp.
CGAACGTGTGGAATGCACCGAGCAGCGCAGCCCGAAAGGGAAAAGGAAGCGCGCTTGTCTGAGCGAAGCGAGTTTGCGCGCTTCCCCCTTTCGGGCGAGCCGCGCAGGGAACCCGAAGGGTGCATTCCCCCCACGTTCGCCCGCAGCTACCCGCCCCTCCCGGGATTGGCAGACAGCGCCCGGAGGGGGTAGCGTTCAGCCAGAGATCTGGTATCATGCGCCGCGTTGGTCGAGAGACCGACCGCGGAGCGGTAGCTCAGATGGTTAGAGTGCCGGCCTGTCACGCCGGAGGTCGCGGGTTCGAGCCCCGTCCGCTCCGCCACTCCATCGAAGGCCCCCGTCGCCCCCGAGGCGGCGGGGGCCTTTCTCGTTTTGGGGGCCTTGCGGCCATGCCGTGCGGCGGCTAGGGTCCGAATCAGGACCGGCCATACGGGGACGGCAGGGATGCCGACCATCATGCGGCGGGGCCCTTACCGGCTGTTCTTCTACAGCAACGAACCCGGCGAGCCGCCCCATGTCCATATCCAGCGTGACCAGGCCCTGGCAAAGTTCTGGTTGAGCCCGGTTGCCCTGGCCGGCTCCACCCGGTTCGGGCCCAGGGAATTGAGGGTCCTGAACCGAATGGTTGCCGAGCACCGGGAAGGCTTGATGGAGGCATGGCATGAGTACTTCCGCAGTTGAATCCCGTCCGCGCGCCGAAGAGGTCCGTCTCACGGATGAGGAGCTCATCGTGGCGCTGGCGGATGGCCGGACGCTGACCGTACCCCTCGTCTGGTTTCCCCGGCTGGCGGCTGCCTCTCCGCAAGAGCGCGCCAACCACCAGCTCATGGGGGAGGGCGAGGGGATCCACTGGCCGGATCTGGACGAAGACCTGAGCGTGGTCGGTCTGCTGGCCGGGCCGACTCCCTGAATCGGCGGCCTCTCACCCGCCCCTCATTCCCGACTCCGTTGGTGTGGTATAGTCCGGCGCGTCTCGTTGCCGGAACCGTCCACCATGTCCGAACCGTCCGTGACGCCCACTGCCGAGGAGATCCGTGCCTACAAGGCGCGGGAGCTGGATGACCGCCTGGCGCTGGCCCTGGCCGTGGAGCCCGACGAGGTCACCCGCCACCTCATCGTCTTCGAGGAGCAGTGGATGCAGGTCCGCTGCTATTTCGCCCGCCGGCTGGATCTGCGCCCGGCGGAGGTGGACGCCTTCCTGGCCGACGACGACCATGTCATCCGGCTCTGCGTGGCCAAGCGCCAGGACCTCTCGGCGGCGCAGATCGCGCGCTGCGTGGCGGACCGGGACCCCAACGTCCGCCACGCCATCGCCCGCCATCCCGAGCTGACCGAGGCCCAGCGCGCCGAGCTGGCCGATGACGAGGACGAGATCGTCCGCCAGGCGGTGGCGCGGGGGCCGCGGGCGATGCGCACCCGCCAGCGCCCCGACCAGGCCGAACTGGTACGCTGAGCCGCCTTCGAAATCTCTCGAACACCCATCCAGAGCAACCAGGGAGTTGTCATGAGCGAGCAGCCCGGCGAGGAGAATCCGCTGACGGTGACCGAGGCCCTGAACACCCGGCGCGCCGTGAAGAGCTTCGACCCCGACTACCGCATCCCGGAGGCGGAGGTGCAGGCGATGCTGGAGGCGGCCATCCAGTCGCCCACCGCCTTCAATATCCAGAACTGGCGGATCGTCCGGGTGACCGATGCCGACCTGCGCGCCCGGATCCGGGAGGTCGCCTGGGACCAGGCCCAGGTCACCGACGCCTCGGAGCTCTTCATCCTCTGCGCCGACAACAGCGCCTGGGCCCGGGACCCGGAGCGCTACTGGGTGGATGCCCCGCAGCAGGTCCAGGAGATCATCGTCCCCAACATCCGCAAGTACTACCAGGGCCGGCCCATGGTCGCCCAGGACGAGGGCCAGCGCTCCTGCGGGATGCTGGGGATGTCGCTGATGCTGCTGGCGCGGGAGCGCGGCTACGACTCCTGCCCCATGGACGGCTTCGACTACAGCGCCGTGGCCGAGCTCATCGGGCTGCCGGCGGACCACGCCATCGCCTTCATGGTGGCCGTGGGCAAGCGCGCCGGGGAGCCCTTCAGCAAGCCGGGGCAGCTGCCGCTCACCGATGTGGTCCGCGAGAACGGCTTCTAGGGGGTAGCGGTCGCGATTGACCGGCCCGGGTGGGCCGCCTATGTTCGGGCAGGGGGTGGCGCGTGGATGCGCCGCCCGTGGATGCAGGAGAGCGAACATGGCGAAGAGATCGGGAACGCCGACCCGGGCGGTGGGGCTGGCCCTGCTGGTGCTGGGGATCGGCCTGGCCGTATGGGGATTCCAGATGTCCGGTTCACTGGGCTCGGAGCTCAATCAGGCGCTTACCGGCACCGAGAGCGACCGGGTGATGCAGCTCTATATCGGCGGGGCGGTGAGCTTCCTGGTGGGGCTCTATCTCACCGCCCGGGGGTAGGGCGAGGGGCTAACCGGCCCCGGCCACGCGCGCCTCGCTGAGGTAGGGGGTCAGGGTGTCGGCCAGCTCCTTGGGGTGGAACTTCGGCACGTAGTCGGTGGCGCCCACCGCCCTGCCCCGGTCCTCGTTGGTCGAGGACGACAGCGACGAGTGCATGATCACCGGCACCGCCCGCATGCGGGGGTCGCCGTTGATCTGCTTGGTGAGGACATAGCCATCCATCTCCGGCATCTCGATGTCGGTGAGGATGACGTCCACCCGATCGGCGAGGCTCTCTCCGACCGCCTCCGCCTCGTCGGCGATCTGCTGGAGCTTCTGCCAGGCCTCCTTGCCGTTGGTCGCCCCCAGGTGGCGTACGCCCATGGTGTCCAGGGTGCGCTCGATCTGCTTGCGTGCCGCCGAGGAGTCGTCGGCGTAGAAGACCGTAGCCGGGTGGGAGACCTGATCGATGTCCTCGTAGATCATCGGGTCGGTGGAGCGGCCGGTGGTCTCGTCCAGCACCTTCTCCACGTCGAGGATCATCACCAGGCGGTTGTCCTGGAGTTCGGTGACGGCGGTGACCAGCCCGCCGTGGCGGTGGGCCAGCATGCCCGGCGGCGCCTTGATCTCGTCCCAGTCCATGCGAAGGATCTGGTCCACCGAGTGGACCAGGAAGCCCTGCTGGGTCCGGTTGTACTCGGTGATGACCAGGATCTGCGGCTTCTCCTCCCGCTCGATGTCGCAGAACTTCGCCAGGTCGATGACCGGCAGGGTGTGGCCGCGCAGGCTGACCATCCCCTCCACGCCCGGGGGCATGTCGGGGGCGTGGACGATCTCCGGCACCCGCATGACCTCGCGGACCTTGAAGACGTTGATGCCGAAGGCCTCTTCCCGGCCCGTCTTCGGGTCCGTGCCCAGACTGAACAGCAGGATCTCGAGCTTGTTGGCGCCCGCAAGCTGGGTGCGTTCGTCCACGGAATTCAGGAAATTGGCCATGACCCGGTCGGCCTCCTCAAGGCATTGGCTGGGGCGGCCGCGCCTCGTGCGGGCCGCGAATGGTCGCCACCTCCCGCGAGGAGGTGGCGACGCTGTTCGAACTCCCGTCAGAAGTGCGGGATACGGGTCTGAAGTCTGGTCACGCCCGCCCGGGGCGTCAAGCGTCGGTTGTGCCCTTCGTGCCGGGCCCGCTGGCGGCGCTGCCCATGAACTGCTCGAAGAGCTGCATGGGCAGGGGGAAGAGGTAGGTGGAGCTCTTGTCGTTGGCGGTGTCGGTGATGGTCTGCAGATAGCGAAGCTGCAGGGACTCCGGCTGCTTGGCCAGGATGGTCGCGGCCTCCTGCAGCTTGTGGGAGGCCTGGAGCTCGCCCTCGGCGTAGATGACCTTGGCCCGCCGCAGCCGCTCCGCCTCGGCCTGCTTGGCGATGGCGCGGATCATGGAGTCGTCCAGGTCCACGTGCTTGATCTCGACGTTGCTGATCTTGATACCCCAGGCGTCGGAGTGCTCGTCGAGGATGGTCTGGATGTCGTCGTTGAGCTTGTCCCGCTGGGCCAGCATGTCGTCCAGGTCGTGGCGGCCGAGGACCGAGCGCAGGGTGGTCTGGGCGAGCTGGCTGGTGGCCTCCTGGAAGTCCTCCACCTGGATCACGGCCTTCTCCGGGTCGATGACCCGGAAGTAGATCACGGCGTTGACCTGCACCGAGACGTTGTCCTGGGAGATGACGTCCTGGCTTGGGACGTCCATGACGATGGTGCGCAGGTCCATGCGGACCATCTGCTGGATGAAGGGGATGATGATGATGATCCCCGGCCCCTTGGTCTTCCAGAAGCGGCCCAGGAGGAAGACCACACCCCGCTCGTATTCGCGCAGGATGCGGATGGCGCTGGCGAGGAAGAGGATGACCACGCCGACGGTGATGAGGATGGGGTAGGTGAACATGGCTAACGCTCCGGTTGATCCAGGGGTTCGACGTGCAGGGTGAGGCCGTCGCGGCCGGTGACCCGGACGCGCTGGCCGGCGGCCACGGGACGGGGACTCTCGGCCTGCCACGCCTCGCCGTGGAGGTGGACCCAGCCGTGGTCGCTGAAGGCGGCGGTGGCCACGCCCTCCGCCCCGGCGATCTCCTCGGCGCCGCTGACCACCGGATTGCGGTGGGAGCGCACGGCCAGGCGCGCGATGACCAGGAGGATCCCGGCGCTGAGGATCGCCATGGTGGCGATCAGGGGGATGGAGATCCCGAAGCCGGGGGCGTGGGTGTCGATGAGCAGCAGGGAGCCGGCCACGAAGGCGATCACTCCCCCCAGCCCCAGGGCGCCGAAGGAGGGCGCGAAGGCCTCGGCGACCATCAGCGCCACCCCCAGCAGGATGAGGGCGACGCCGGCGTAGTTCACCGGCAGCGCCTGGAGGGCGTAGAGGGCCAGTAGCAGGCAGATGGCCCCGGCGATGCCGGGGACCAGGCCGCCGGGGTTGGCGAACTCGAAGATGAGCCCGTAGATCCCGATGATGAGCAGGATGTAGGCGACGTTGGGGTGGGTGATGGTCTCCAGCAGCCGGGTGCGCCAGTCCGGGGCGCGGTCGCTCACCGAGGCCCCCTCGGTGGCCAGGGTGCGCTCGCCGCCGGGCAGGGAGACGGTCCGGCCGTCCACCGCCGCCAGCAGCGCCGCGGTATTGTCGGCGGTGAGGTCGATGACACCCCGCTCCTCGGCCTCGTCCGCGGTGAGGGTGGCCGCCTCCCGCACCGCGGCCTCCGCCCAGTCGGCGTTGCGCCCGCGCAGTTCCGCCAGGCCCCGGAGGTAGGCCACGGCGTCGTTGACCGCCTTGCGCTCGGTGGCGCTCTCCGGCTCGGGGGCCGGCTCCTCCGCCTCCCCCTCCCCCGGTTCGCCTTCGCCCTCCGCGTCGCCGGGCACCTCCGGGGCGTCGCCGCCGAGCTGGACCGGGGTGGCGGCCCCCAGGTGGGTGCCCGGTGCCATGGCGGCGATGTGGGTGGCGTAGAGGAGGTAGGTCCCGGCGCTGGCCGCCCGCGCCCCGGCCGGGGCGACGTGGCCGATGACGGGGACCGGCGAGGCGAGGATGGCGTCATTGATCCGCCGGGTGCTGGAGGTGAGGCCGCCGGGGGTATCCAGCGCCAGGATCACCGCAGCCGCCCCCTCCGTGGCCGCCTCCTCCAGTCCCCGCTCGATATAGTCGGCGGTGGCCGGACCGATGGGGCCGTCCACGGAGAGCCGGTGTACCGCCGCCTCGGCCGCATCCCAGCCGGCCGCGGCCAGCAACAGCGCCAGCAACCAGCCGCGCAGGGGCACCCTCGGCAATCGGACCATGCTACCTCCTCGGGCCTCGCGGGGTCGTCGCCTCCATGACCCCCTGCAGTTAGAATGGCCCAATGACCGAGAGTCGTCGACCGATCCTGCGCCGGGTGCGCATCCTGATCATCTACCTGGTGATCTTCGGCCTCATGATGACCGCGATCAGCATGTGGCGGACCCGGGATGCCCCTGACGGCCCGGCACCTCCGATCAGCGGCGAGACCCTGGCCGGCGAGGCCTTCGAGCTTGCCGAGCTCCGGGGCGAGCCGGTGCTGGTCCATTTCTGGGCCACCTGGTGCCCCATCTGCGAATTCGAGGCGCCCACCATCGATGCCCTGGCAGAGGACCACCGGGTCATCACCGTGGCCGCCTGGTCCGGCGGGCGGGAGGAGGTCGCCGCCCATGTGGAGGAGGAGGGCATCACCGCGCCGGTCCTGGTGGACGACCCCGGTACCAGCGCCGATGCCTACGGCGTCCAGGCGGTGCCCACCACCTTCGTGGTCGCCCCGGACGGGAGCATCAGTGCGGCAACCAGCGGCTACACTACCGGGATCGGGCTGCGCCTGCGGCTGTGGTGGGCCGCGGCCTTCGGCGGCTGAGGGCAGACGTAACAAGGTTTTTACATTACCCCGGTTCCCGCCGGCCGGCCGGTGCGCGAGACTGCGCCTGCACTGTCAATGTGTTGATTACCTCCCTATCGACACTTCGGGCCGTCCTTCGGGGCGGCCCGTTTTTTTGTCCGCGTCTCCGCCGGGCGGTCTGATATCCTGTGCCCCGACGAGGGGGCCGGCACGGCAAGGGGGCGCGAGTGGCCGGAAAGCAAGCGGGGAGAGGGTGGCTGCGGTGGTTGCCGGGCTGGGCCATCCGGCGTCTGCCCCACCTGCTGTTGCTGCTGGTCGCCCTGGATATCTTCTACCTCAGCCGGATCTGGCCCGACTTCGACGCCCTGGCCGCCGGTCCCGCGCAGGTCTCCGCCTATATCCAGCAGCACCGCACAGAGCACCCGGAGGAGGCGCTCCACTGGGTGCCCGTGGGGCGCCGGGGACAGTCCGCCACCCTTCGGCGGGTGGTGGTCGCCGCCGAGGATGCCCGCTTCCGGCAGCACTACGGTGTCGACTGGCAGGCGGTGCGCAAGGCCGCCCGCGAGAACTGGGAGGCGGGAGGGATCCGGCGCGGGGCCTCCACCATCACCCAGCAGACCGCGCGCAATCTCTTCCTCCACGGCGAGCAGAACCTCCTGCGCAAGTGGCACGAGCTGGTCCTGGCCCTGGCGCTGGAGTGGCACCTGGACAAGGATCGCATCCTGACCCTCTATCTCGACATCGCCGAGTTCGGCCCGGGGGTCTACGGCGTGGAGGCGGCCGCCCGCCACTACTGGGGGACCTCGGCGGCCCGGCTGGGCCACGCGCGGAGCCTGGAGCTGGCGGCGACCCTGCCCTCGCCGCAATACCACAATCCCGCCACCCGCACCGCGGCCTTCCAGGGGCGGCTCAACACCCTGCGACACCGGGTGCCGCCGTTTCCCTGATCCGGGCAGCGCGCTATGCTGAACCCAAAGGGCAAGGGTCGCGGATCCGCGGCGAAAGGGGGAAACCATGGAACCGGAACTGCGTTCGAATCTGCGCAATACATCGACCTGGAAGCGGCTGGTCTTTCTGGTCCTGTTTGCCGTCGCCTTCCAGGTGGCGGAGCTTTTGCTGGCCGCCGTGGCGGTGCTCCAGTTCCTCTTCCGCCTGATCACCGGTTCGGCCAACGACCGCCTGGCGGTCTTCGGTGCCGGCCTGGCGGAGTATCTGCGCCGGGTGGTCGCCTATCTCACCTTCGCCGGCGATACCCGCCCCTTCCCCTTCGACGACTGGCCCGAGGCCGAGCCGGAGCGCGCCGAACCGGCCCCGCCGGAGGGCGACGACCCCGGTAACGACGGCTACTGAACGCGGCTGGGCTCTTTCTTGCCATTTGACCCAGTACGATGGTCCGAAATAGGCCACCATTTGGTAATATCCCTGAAACGCCGTCGAATCACCCCCCGTCCCGGGGTGCCCCTGGCGAACGGCAGTCGATAAGCCTTCGGGAGCGAGCATGAAGAACAACCAGCCGGTGACACAGAAGGAGTTCGATTACCCCGAGGACTGGGTGATCATCTCCGCCACCGACACCAAGGGTCGGATTACTCACGTCAACGAGGACTTCCTCAAGACCTCGGGATTCGAGCGCGACGAACTCATCGGTAAGGCGCACAACGTCATCCGCCACCCGGACATGCCGCCGGCGGCCTTCCAGATGATGTGGGACGAGCTCCAGGCGGGCCAGGCCTGGATGGGGATCGTCAAGAATCGCTGCAAGAACGGCGACCACTACTGGGTGGACGCCTACGTCACCCCGCTCTTCGAGGAGGGCAAGATCGTCGGCTACGAGTCCGTGCGGACCAAGCCGGACCCCCTCCACGTCCGTCGGGCGGAGCAGCTCTACCAGCGCATCAACGCCGGGAAGTCACCGCGGGTGGGCGGGAGCCTGGTGCCGTGGCGCACGCGCATGGGCCTCTCTCTGGCGGGGATGGCGGTGCCCCTGCTGGCCGGCGGTGCGGCGGCGGGGCTGGGACCCGGCGCCCTGGCGGTGGGGACGGCCTATGCCGTCATTGCCGGCCTGGGCCTGGGCTACTGGCTGGGCGGGCCCATGCACCGGCTGGCGGAGTACAGCCAGCGGGTCATCGACGACTCCATCGCCCGCCGGGTCTACGCCGGCGCCAACGACGAGCCGGCCCAGGTGCGCACTGCCATGAAGGCGCGGCGTCAGCGCATGCTCACCGTGCTCGACCGGGTGAATAACGCCGCCGCCCAGGTGGCCGGCGATGCCGATACGGCGGCCACCTGCGCCCACCACACCAGTCGCAGCATGGGTGAGCAGCGCCAGGAGACGGAGCAGGTGGTCAGCGCCGTCAACGAGATGACCTCCACCACCCAGGAGGTGGCGCGGAGCGCGGCCTCCGCCTCCGAGGCGGCCAACGAGGCCGACGAGGCCAACAACGAGGGCAAGCTGGTCATCACCGAGATGGTGCTGGCCATCGACAACCTGGCCGAGGAGGTGGAGCACGCCGCCCGGACCATCGACCAGCTCGCCGAGGACAGCAAGGGCATCGGCAAGGTGGGCGATGTCATCAACGAGATCGCCGAGCAGACCAACCTCCTCGCCCTCAACGCCGCCATCGAGGCGGCCCGCGCCGGTGAGGCCGGGCGCGGTTTCGCCGTGGTGGCCGACGAGGTGCGCACCCTGGCTACCCGGACCCAGGATTCCACCGGCGAGATCCGCGGCATGGTGAACCGGCTCCAGAGCGGGATCGAGGAGGTGGTGGGGGTCATGGAGACCAACCGCGACCGCGCCCAGAGCAGTGTGGAGCAGACCAGCCACACCGGGGAGGTCCTGGCCCGGATCAGCGGCGCCGTGGAGCGGATCAAGGACATGAACAACCAGATCGCCTCCGCGGCGGAGGAGCAGTCCTCGGCGGCGGAGGAGATCAGCCACAACATCACCAGCATCCACGATCGCGCCGAGGATGCCGTGGCCTCCAGCAACGAGACCGAGCAGGCGAGCCAGCGGCTGGCCGAGCTCTCCAACGACATGGAGCAGCTCATCCGGCGCTTCCGGTAACGCCGCCCCGGTTCATGTCCGGCCGATAGCCCGGCAGGAGCAAACCGGCGAGGTAGTTTCCGCCCCCAGGCCTGTCACCACCCCGGGGCCTGTCCGCTGCCGTGGGTAGCCCATCCGGCGAAGCCCCTCTCCTCCCGTGACCAGACCCAACTGGTCATCGCCTGCTCGTGGTCGACCGACGTGGCTGGCTAGCCCAAAAAACCATTTATTTTTGGGGGTTTGGTGTTATTTTTAGGCTACCCCCGCTCCCCGGATTTTTCCTCATTTTAGTGTCGAGGTTAGTCTTTTTGTTGTTTCTTTTTATTTGGGCATAGAGACCTTGCGTCTGCTATAGTTTTTCAGCCCGGCCCCGAAAACGGTTGTAATGGCCAAGGGAGGAAAACATGAAAAATAATCAGCCGGTCACGCAACGGAATTTCGATTACCCCGAGGACTGGGTGATCATCTCGGCGACCGATACCGCCAGCCGCATTACTCACGTCAACGATGATTTCCTCAAGAGTTCCGGGTTCGAGCGCGAAGAGCTTATCGGGAAGGCCCATAATGTGATCCGGCATCCGGATATGCCGCCCGCCGTTTTCGAGGCAATGTGGAGCCATCTAAAGGCGGGTGCACCGTGGATGGGGATCGTCAAGAACCGCTGTAAGAACGGGGATCACTACTGGGTGGATGCCTACGTCACCCCTCTTTTCGATGGCGACGCCATCATCGGATACGAATCGGTTCGGACCAAGCCGGACCCTGTCCACGTGCGGCGGGCGGAACGCCTCTACCAGCGGATGAACGCCGGCAAATCCTCCCGACTAGGAGGTTCGGGCATCCCGTGGCAGGGACGTCTGGGCGTCGCCCTGGGTGGTATGGCCCTGGTCATGCTCGCCGTTGGCGCGGTGGCGGGGGCGACCCTGGTGCCCTTGATGTTCATGCTCCTGGCCGCGGTCGTGATCGGACCGGCGGCCGGCTCATGGTTGGCGCGTCCGGTGCGTCGCTTGGCCGAGAGCAGTCGTCAGGTCATCGACGATCCGGTGGCCCGGTGGGTCTACGCAGGGGCCAATGGGGAACCGGAGCAATTGCAGACGGCGCTCAAGGCGCGCCATCAGCGACTGCAGACCGTTCTCCACCGAGTGGATGATGCGGCTACCCGGGTTAGCGGATACTCCGCGACCGCAGCCGAGTGTGCCGATTACACCGGCCAGAGCATGAAGGAGCAGCAGGGCGAGATCGACGAGGTCGTCAGCGCGGTTAACGAGATGGCCTCCACCAGCCAGGATGTTGCGCAGAACGCGAATACGGCGGCGGAGGCAGCGGATACCGCGGATGAAGCGAACAATGAGGGCCAACGGGTCGTCGCCGGGTTGGTGGAGATCAATAACGGGCTGGCGAGCGAGGTGGAGCATGCGGCCGGGGCCATTGATCAATTGGCGGAGGAGAGTAAGAGTATCGGCCGGGTTGGCGATGTAATCAACGAGATCGCCGAGCAAACCAATCTGCTGGCGTTAAACGCGGCCATCGAGGCGGCTCGCGCCGGGGAGGCCGGACGTGGTTTCGCCGTGGTGGCCGACGAGGTTCGGACCCTGGCGACCCGGACCCAGGAATCCACGGGCGAGATCCGTGGTATGGTCGACGGGGTGCAGGGGAAT
>JBKGYA010000060.1:0-10968 GCA_046546335.1 Thiohalospira sp.
CACCAGCTACCGGCCTTCAACCGCTAGCCGGTCCCGCTCCCTCCAGGGGCTCCCAGCGACCACCGCGCTCCACCACCGCCGCCAGCAGGGTCTCCAGCGCCGCGGCCTCGCCACCTTGACCGCGACAGCCCAGCTCGATGCCGGCACCACCGGTACTCGGCAGGCTGTAGGCGCGCACCCCGGGATGGCTCGCGCGCACCGCCTCCATGGGCTCGACCAGCTCGCTCTCTCCCACCCCAAAGACCCGCACGGCCACCACCCGCTCCGGCTCCCCGGCCGGGAAGTCGCGGGCGAGGACGGCGTCCACCATGGGCCAGGCCATCTCCGGGAAGCCGGGGAGGAAGTAGTGATCCTCCAGGCGGAAGCCGGGGATGCCGTTGTACGGATTGGGCTCCGGCTCGGCCCCTTCGGGCCACTGCGCCATGCGGATGCGATGGGGTCGGGCCGCATCGCCGAAGCGCGCCTCCAGCAGGGCCACCGCCTCGGGGTGCTCCACCAGGGGCCGGCCCCAGGCCGCCGCGGCGGCGGACCGGGTGAGGTCGTCCGGGGTGGCGCCGATGCCGCCGCAGACGAAGGTGGGCCGGCCCGCCGACCGGGTCCGCTTCAGGGTCGCCTCCAACGGCTCCGGCTCATCTCCCACCATGACCGCCTCGGCCAGGACGTGACCAGCCGCCGCCAGGGCGGCGCCGATGTGCACCACATGGCCATCCCTGCGCCGCCCGGCGAGGATCTCGTCGCCGACCACCACCAGCCCGAATGCGATCGTCATGGGTGCCCTTCCCCTTGCGCTTTGGAAAAACCGATACAATAATTATACGAAACTTGTACGTTGGCCGGGAGAGGCGCATGGAAGGCAGGGATATCGCCGTCGTCGGGGGCGGCATTTCGGGGCTGGGAGCCGCATGGCTGCTGCAGCGCCGCCACAGCGTCACGCTGTACGAGCGCAATGCAGTCGCCGGCGGCCACACCCATACCGTGGACGCCCCCGGCGCCTCCGGGCCGGTGCCGGTGGATACCGGCTTCATCGTCTACAACGAGCGCAACTACCCCCATCTTACCGGGCTCTTCGCCACCCTGGGCATCGAGACCCGGCCGTCGGAGATGTCCTTCTCCGCCTCGGTGGACGGCGGGCAGCTGGAGTACGCCGGCAGTAGCCTGGCCACCCTCTTCGCCCAGCGGCGCAACCTCTTTCGGCCCCGCTTCTGGGGCATGCTGCGGGACATCCTGCGCTTCAACCATCAGGGGCGCGCCCTCCTCGCCGTCGCCGATGGCCGCGGCCGCAGTCTGGGGGAATTCCTCACCGAGAACGGCTACGGCACCGCCTTCCGGAACCACTACCTCCTGCCCATGGCCGCCGCCATCTGGTCCTGCCCGGTGCGCACCATGCTCGACTTCCCCCTGGTGAGCTTCCTGCGCTTCTTCGACAACCACGGGCTCCTGCAGCTCGACGATCGGCCCCGGTGGCGGACCGTGGTCGGCGGCGGCCGCGTCTACGTCGACCGCATCCTGGCCGACCTGCAGAGGCGCCAGGGACCGTGGGCGATACGCGCCGGGGACCCCGTGGTCCGGGTGGAGCGCGACGCCGATGGCGTCACCCTGACCACGGCCGACGGCTACCGCAACCGCCACGACCAGGTGGTCCTGGCCGGCCACGCCGACGAGATGCACCACCTCCTGGGCGATGCCTCGGCCAGTGAATCGGCCCTGCTCGGCCGCTTCCGCTACCAGCCCAACCACGCCGTCCTCCACACCGACCCGGCCCTGATGCCGCGCCGCCGGGCCGTCTGGTCCGCCTGGAACTACCTGGCCGACGGCAGCGACGCCGGCACCGAGCGCGTCTCGGTCACCTACTGGATGAACTGCCTCCAGGGGCTGGAGGGGGCGGATGGCGACCTCTTCGTGAGCCTCAACCCGCTGCAGGAGCCGGACCCCGAGCGGGTCATCGCCCGCCGCGACTGGGACCACCCGGTCTTCGACCAGCCGGCCATGGAGGCGCAGAGCGGGATCGCCGGCCTCCAGGGCGTCAATCGTACCTGGTACGCCGGCGCCTGGCTGGGCTACGGCTTCCACGAGGACGGGCTGCGCTCCGCCGTGGCCGTCGCCCGCGGCCTCGGGGTGGAGCCGCCCTGGACTGCCGCGGCCCCGGCCGGGGCCGAGACGCCCCTGCCCGCGGGCGAGCCGGAGGTCCCATGAGCGCCCCGGACCGGATCCTCCACAGCCGGGTCATGCATCGGCGCTCGGGGGCGGTTCGCTACCGCTTCGTCTACCGGATCTTCAGCCTCCTGGTGGACATCGACGGCCTCGACGAGCTCGACCGCCGGCTGCGCCTGTTCGGCCACAACCGCCTCCGCCTGCTGAGCCTCTACGACCGCGACTTCGGCCCCGGCGACGGCAGCCCCCTGCGGCCCTGGCTGGAGGGCCATCTGGCCGACCACGGCATCGACCTGGAGGGCGGCCCGATCCGGCTGCTGGCCATGCCGCGGGTCCTGGGCTACCAGTTCAATCCCCTCTCCGTCTGGTATGCCTACCACCGCGACGGGACGCTGCGCGCCGTCCTCGGCGAGGTCCACAACACCTTCGGCGATCGCCACGGCTACCTGCTCCACGATGAGGGGCGCCCGCTCCCCGATCCGGTCCGGCAGTCGAAGGTGAAGGTCTTCCACGTCTCCCCCTTCATCGGCATGGACTGCGAGTACCACTTCCGCCTCACCCATCCCGGGGACGAGGTGGCCGTGGTCATCCGCCAGACCGAGGGCGGGGAGCACCGGCTCACCGCCACCCAGACCGGGACCACCGAGCCCCTTACCGACCGCCGGCTGGCGGCAGCGGCCCTGCGGCTGCCCCTGGTGACCCTCAAGGTCATCACCCTCATCCACTGGTGGGCCCTGCGGATCGGGTGGTCCGGGGGCCGCTTCCACCGCCGCCCGAAGCCCCCCGAGAAGGAGGTTACCTGAATGGACGCCGAACGGCTGCGCCCCCTCTCCGCGAGCCCCGGACTCGCCCTGCGCCCCTGGGCCTGGCTCCTGCGCGGCCTGCAGACCGGTCGGCTGCGCGTGGACGGCCCCGGCGGCCGCGGCTTCACCGCCACCGGCGAGGCGGCCGGCCCCCAGGCACAGATCCGCCTCCACCGCCCCCTCCATCTGCTCAACCGGATCCTGCGCCGGGGGGCCATGGGCTTCGCCGAGGGCTACATGGCCGGGGAGTGGGAGAGCGAGGACCTCACCGCCCTGCTTACCCTGGCCGCCCGCAACGAGGCCGCCCTGGGGCGGGCCAGCGAGGGGGGGCGGCTGGCCCGCTGGCGCGAGGCCCTGGGCCATCGGGCCCGCGCCAACACCCGGCGGGGGAGCCGGCGCAACATCGCCGCCCACTACGACCTGGGCAACGACTTCTACCGGCTCTGGCTCGACCCCACCATGACCTACTCCGCCGCCCTCTTCCAGCCGGGCGAGGAGAACCTGGCGGCGGCCCAGCGCCGCAAGTACCAGCGGCTGCTGCGCCAGCTCGATGCCCGCCCCGGCGACCACATCCTGGAGATCGGCTGCGGCTGGGGCGGCTTCGCCCTGGAGGCGGCGCGCTGCGGCTACCGGGTCACCGGCATCACCCTATCCCGGGAGCAGCTCGACTGGGCCCGGGAGAGGGTGGCCGAGGCCGGTCTCGGCGACCGCGTGGACCTCCAGCTGCGCGACTACCGCGACCTGGAGGGGAGCTGGGACCACGTCGTCTCCATCGAGATGTTCGAGGCGGTGGGCGAGGCCTGGTGGCCGACCTTCTTCGAGACCCTCCGCCGCTGCCTGCGCCCCGGCGGGCGCGCAGCACTGCAGGTCATCACCATCGACGAGTCGGCCTTCGAGGACTACCGCCGCGGCGCCGACTTCATCCAGCGCTACATCTTCCCCGGCGGCATGCTCCCCAGCATCACCGCCTTCCGCGACCAGACGACGGCCGCCGGGCTGGAGGTCCGCGCCCTCGACCGCTTCGGCGGCGACTATGCGCGCACCCTGCAGGCGTGGCACCACCGCTTCCTTGATGTACTGCCGCAGGTCCGGGAGCAGGGTTTCGACGACCGCTTCATCCGCAGGTGGCGCTACTACCTGAGCTACTGCACCGCCGGTTTCCACGCCGGCCGCATCGACCTCATCCAGGCCGTGCTGGAACACCCCGATGGCTGACCGGCTCGCCCGGGGGCGGCTCCTGGCCTACGGCCTGCCGGGGCTGCCCCTGGCGGTGCTGGGCCTGCCCCTCTACGTCTACCTCCCCGGCTTCTACGCCGAGGAGGTGGGTCTCGGGCTGACCCTCACCGGCACCCTGCTGCTCATCGCCCGGATCTGGGACATGGTCACCGACCCCGTCGTCGGCAGCCTCGGCGACCGCCTCCACCCGCCCCTGGGCCGGCGGCGCGGTCTCATGCTCCTGGGCGCCCCGCTACTGCTCATCGCGGCGACGGCGCTGTTCCTGCCGCCGGAGGAGGCGGGGGGCGGCCATCTGTTGCTGTGGAGCCTGCTCATCTACCTCGGCTGGACCCTGGTGACCCTGCCCTACACCGCCTGGGGGGCGGAGCTCTCCGACGACTACGACGAGCGCTCCCGGATCACCGGCGTGCGCGAGGGGGCCGTGGTCCTGGGGACGCTGGTGGCTGCCCTGCTGCCCCCCCTGCTGGGCCGGGACGAGCCGGGGCCGGCGCTGGCGGTGCTCACCGCCTTCCTGTGGCTGGCCGTGCCCGTGACCATCGGCCTGGCCCTGTGGCGGGTTCCCGAGCCGACCACCACCGGCAACCCCATCCCCTGGCGGGAGGGGCTGACGCTGCTGCGCGGTAACCGCCCCTTCTTCCGACTCCTGCTCGCCTACGCCGCCAACGGCACCGCCAACGCCCTGCCGGCGACGCTCTTCCTGCTCTTCGTGGAGCACATCATTCAGCGCCCGGAGTGGACCGGCACCCTGCTCGGCCTCTACTTCGTCGCCGGGATCGCCGGGCTCCCCCTGTGGCTGGCCCTGGCCCGGCGCTGGGGCAAGCACCGCACCTGGGCCGCCTCCATGCTCTGGGCGGCGGCCATCTTCACCACCGTGCCGCTGCTGGGTGCCGGGGACTTGGTCGCCTTCGGCGTCATCGTCGTCCTCTCCGGCCTGAGCCTGGGGGTGGACATGGCCCTGCCCGCCTCCATCCAGGCCGACGTGGTGGACGAGGACACCGCCGCCGGCGGCGGCGGCCGGGCGGGGCTCTTCTTCGGCCTCTGGGGCATGGCCACCAAGCTCGCCCTGGCCCTGGCGGTGGGGATCGCCTTCCCGCTGCTGGACCTGGCCGGCTTCGACGGCCCCGCCGGCGAGGGCCTGCTCGCCCTGGCCCTGCTCTACGGCGGCCTGCCGGTCCTCATCAAGATCGCCGCCGTGGCCCTGGTCTGGGACTTCCCCGTGGACCGGGTGAGACAACACCAACTGCAAGGGAGCATCCACCATGAAACGGACCCATCGCCCCCGGGCCCCCGGGGCCCGGATCCGGCGGACCTCGATCCGGCCGGTCGCGATCCTCGCCCTGACCCTCCTGCTGGCCGGCTGTAGCAGCATGGACATCAACGACTTCCGCGGGACCCAGCCGGAGCTGGACATCCACGACTACTTCCAGGGGGAACTGCGCGCCTGGGGCATCGTGGAGAACCGCTCCGGCGTCGCCACCCGCCAGTTCACCGTGGACATGGTGGGCCGTCTGGAGGACGACACCCTGGTCCTGGAGGAGGACTTCGAGTACGCCGACGGCGAGACCGACCGCCGCGTCTGGCGGATCCGCAAGGAGGGGGAGCACCGGTACGTGGGCACCGCCGGAGACGTCATCGGCGAGGCGCGGGGCGAGGCGCGCGGCCGGGCCTTCCACTGGGAGTACAGGGTGGACCTGAAGGTGGGCGACTCCACCTACCGCGTGGCCTTCGACGACTGGATGTACCGCCAGGAGGACGACGTGGTCATCAACCGCGCCACCATCACCAAGTGGGGCTTCGAGGTGGCGCAGGTCACCGTCGTCTTCCAGAAGGAGGGGGGCGAATGAGCCCCCGTCGCACCGGCCTCGCCGGCCTGCTCCTCCTCGCCGTGACCCTCCTGGCCGCTAGTCCCGCCGCGGCGGAGGAGGTGGAGGTCAAGGACATCACCTTCGCCACCGAGCGCGACGGGCTCGAACTGCGGGGGGCCGGGATCCTCACCTATCGGGTGGTCTTCGACGTCTACGCCGCCGCCCTCTACCTGCCGCCGGGGGCCGCCTCCTCGGCGATCCTCGAGACGGACATCCCCAAGCGGCTGGAGCTGGCCTACCGCTACGCGATCGAGAAGGAGGACTTCGCCCGCGCGGCCTGGACCGTCCTCTCGGAGCAGCACGAACCCGAGGTACTGGAGGCACTGGAGCCGAGCGTCGAGGAACTCCACGACGCCTTCACCGCGGTGGAGCCCGGCGACCGCTACACCCTCACCTGGAAGCCGGAGGCCGAGGCGCCCCTGCGGCTGGCCCTCAACGGCGAGACCCGCTATCGCGGCGATGACCCCGACCTGGCCCGCGCCTACTTCGGGATCTGGCTCGCCGCCGACGAGCCCATCGACGCCGGACTGCGCCGGGACCTGCTGGATGAGTGAGGCGGGGCTGCACCCGGGCTACCGGGCGGCCAGGGCGACGCCGAACCAGCCCTGGCACACCGCCGCGCTGCTACTGGACACCCTCGACGGCCTGATCCCGGCCGACAGCGGTGGCTTCTTCGACCTCGCCGACAACGCCCTGCCCTGGTAGCCCTCACTCCCCGGCGGCCCGGCGGGCGGCGCCCAGGAGGCCGATGCGGGACTCGGTGACCACGTGGACCGGCAGGCGCGCGGCCAGATCGGCCATGGGGCCCTTGTCGTTGAAGGCCTCGAGGAAGGACGGATCGCGCAGCGCCGGGAGCAGTCGGGGCGGGATCCCGCCGGCGAGGAAGAGGCCGCCGGTGGCTGCCGTCTCCAGCCCCCAGTCGCCGGCGATGGCGCCCAGCAGCTCGACGAAGGTCGCCACGGTGGCCGCGGCCAGGGGGTCCTCCCCCGCCAGGCCGGCCCGACCGAGAATGGCGGCGGGATCCGTCTCGCCCTCGGCCAGGGCGACGGCCACCTCCGCACCCGGCTGGATGCCCTCGCCCTCCCGGAGGTAGGTGGCGATGCGGCCCAGCCCGGGGCCGGAGAGGAGGTCCTCCCGGCATACCCGGCCCAGGCGGACCCGCCACCAGGCCACCAGGGCCGCCTCCCGCTCCGTCCGCGGGGCCAGGCCGGCGTGCCCGCCCTCGCTGTGGACGACGGCGTAGTCTCCGGCGCAGGGGACCAGCGCCCCCTGGCCCAGGCCGGTCCCCGGTCCCAGGTAGCCGATGGTGCCGCCGGACTCGGGCTCCCCGGCCTGCAGGGTCTCGTACTGCCCCGGCCCCAGGGTCGGCAGCCCCTCGCCCACCCCGACGAAGTCGTTGATGAGGACGACCCGCTCCAGCCCCAGGTCGGCGGCCAGCGCCCCCTCCTCCAGGGTCCAGGGGAGGTTGGTGAGCCGCGCCTTCCCGCCATGGACGGGACCGGCCACGGCAAAGCAGGCACGCGCCGGGCTGCCCGGGACACCGTCGGGGAAGGCGGCGCGCACCGCGGGGGCCAGATCGGGATGATCCCCACTGGGGACCCGCCCCTCGGCCACGGTCACAACGCGATCCCCCTCGACCTCCGCCACCAGGAAGCGGCTGTGGGTGCCCCCGATATCCCCGGCGAGTACCCGCATGGTCATGCCTCCCCCGCCGCGGCGCGGTCGGTGATGATCCGGTACGTCCCCGCCGGTGCCAGGCGCGCCGCCGGGGCGCTGGTATCCCCGGCGCGCAGCCGGGCCACCGCTTCCGCCTTCTCCGCCCCGGTAGCCAGGAGCCAGACCCGGCGGGCGGCGTTGAGGGCGGGGTAGGTCAGGGTGAGCCGCCACGCCCGCAGCTGCGGGACATAGTTGGCGACGACGCTGCGCTCCCCCTCGTGGAGGGCGCAGGTCCCGGGGAAGAGGGAGGCGGTGTGGCCATCCGCCCCCAGCCCCAGCAGCACCAGGTCGAGGACCGGCCGGCCGGCGGCATCCCGCGGCACCCACTGCGCCAGTTCGCGCCGGTAGGCGGCGGCATCCTGGCGGATGGTGGCCATCGCCGGCCGCATGGGGTGGATGTGGTCCCGGGGGAGGGGGATGTGGTCCAGCAGCGCCTGCCGGCTCATGCGCTCATTGGATTCGGGGTCGTCCGGCGGCACCGCGCGCTCGTCCCCGAACCAGACGTGGAGCCGGTCCCACGGCAGGGCCATCCCCGCCAGGCGGCGGTAGAGCCGCTCCGGCGTCCGCCCCCCCGCCAGGGCGAGGTGGAAGGGACCGTCGCTCCCCTCCAGGAGGCCGGCGATATCGGCGGCGGCGGTGGCGGCCACCGCCTCGGCGTCGGTCTCGGTCTGCCACTGCGGCTCGGTCATCGTTCCTCCCGGTTGGTCGAGGGCTTCGCCTGCCGGAGGCTGGTTGGTGCAGGACCCTGCTGCCAGGTACGCCGTAAAGACATCCCTGTCGGCTCGACGGCAGCATCCCTGCTGCCGACGACCTGACAGCAGGGTCCTGCACCAACCAGCCGGCCTGTTCGGAAAGGGCCGGCGAACGCCCGGTGGACCCTCCTCCCAGTGTGCGCCGCCGGCGCCGCCCTTGCTATATTGAGGCCCCCTGTCAGCGGAGGTGGGAGCATGGCGGAATCCCAGGATACCCGGAAGGAAGGTGCGGTCACCGAGGGCCACGCACAAGCCCTGGCCCTGATGCACCGCTGCGCCACCGCCGACGGCTTTCTCGCCTCCCCCACGGAGCATGCCAACTACCACCGCGTCTGGGCGCGGGACGGCGCCGTCCTCGGCCTCGCGGCGCTGGCCAGCGGCGATGAGGCGCTCATCGCCAGCCTGCGCGCCACCCTGGCAACCCTGGCGCGCTACCAGGGACCCCACGGCGAGATCCCGAGCAACGTGGAGCCGACCACCGAGCGGGTCTCCTTCGGCGGCACCGCCGGCCGGGTGGACGCCAACCTCTGGTTCGTCATCGCCTGCGGCGAGTACTGGGCCGCCACCGGGGACGACGCCTTCATCGAGGCGATGCTGCCCACCCTGGAGCGCATCCGCTTCCTGCTGGGGGCGTGGGAGTTCAACAACCGGGGGCTCCTCTACGTCCCCCAGACCGGGGACTGGGCCGACGAGTACATCCAGTCCGGCTACGTCCTCTACGACCAGCTCCTCTACCTGCAGGCACTGCGAACGCTCTGCCGCATCCACGGCCACGTTCACGGCTCCACCGACCACGCCCTGCTCGAGCGCGCCGGGCGGCTCTACCACCTCATCCGCGCCAACTACTGGTTCATCGACGGCGATAGCGCCGGCGAGGATGCCTACCACCCCGTCCTCTACCAGCGCGGGAAGGAAGCCGCGGCCTGCCGCGAGGGGGGGCACCGCTACTGGATGCCCTTCTTCTCCCCCACCGGCTACGGCTTCCGCTTCGACGCCTTCGCCAACGTCCTCGCCTCCCTGCTGCGGGTCGCCTACGACGACCAGCGCGCCGCGGTGGACGCCTTCATCGCCGAACTGGCCCCCCGGGGCATGGAGCTGCTACCCGCCTTCCACCCGGTGATCTCCCCGGACGACAGCGCCTGGCAGGAGCTGCAGACCAACTTCTCCTTCGAGTTCCGCAACCACCCTCACGAATACCACAACGGCGGGCTCTGGCCGCTCATCACCGGCTTCTACGTCGCCGACCTCGCCGGCCGGGACGAGGCCGCCGCCCGCCACCACCTGGCCGCCCTGGACCGCGCCAACGCCCTGCCCATGGGCGGCGAGCCCTGGTCCTTCCCCGAATACATCCACGGCACCCGGCTCACCGCCGGCGGCACCCGCCACCAGGGGTGGAGCGCCGCCGCCGCGGTCATCGGCCATTGCGCCCTCGCCGGCGCCCCCATCCTCCGCCTGACCGGGAGTTCCGACGATGGCTGACCGACTGCTGCTCTGCTCCGATCTCGACCGCACCCTGCTGCCCAACGGGCGCTGGCCGGAGTCGCCGCAGGCCCGGCCCCGCCTGCGCGCCTTCGCCGCCCGGCCGGAGACGGCCATCGCCTACGTCAGCGGCCGCCACGAGGCCCTGCTCCACGCCGCCATCGCCGAGTACGACCTGCCGGAACCGGACTTCGCCATCGGCGACGTGGGCACCACCATCTACCGCGTCGAGGGGGGCACCTGGACCCCCTGGCAGGCGTGGCACGACCACATCGCCCCCGACTGGGCCGGCCGCGACCGCGAGGCCATCGCCACCGCCCTGGCCGACCTGCCGGCCCTCACCCCCCAGGAGCCGGAGAAGCAGAACACCTTCAAGTGCTCCTGGTACGCCCCCGAGGACACCGACCGCGACGCCCTCCTCGCCCGGGTTCGGGAGCGGCTGGACCCCATGGGGATCCGCGCCAGCCTCATCTGGTCCATCGACGAGGCCGCCGGCACCGGCCTGCTGGACATCCTCCCCGAGCGCGCCACCAAGCGCCACGCCGTGGAGTTCCTGGTGGACCGGCTGGGCTTCGCCCGGGAGGCCACCGTCTTCGCCGGCGACTCCGGCAACGACCTCCCGGTCTTCGACAGCGGCCTGGAGGCGGTCCTGGTGCGCAACGCCGCCGACGACGTCCGCGCCGAGGCGCGCGAGCGGGTCGCCGCCGCCGGCCACCCGGATCGGCTCTACATCGCCGCCGGCGACTTCCTGGGCATGAACGGCTACTACGCCGCCGGGGTGCTGGAGGGGGTGGCCCACTTCCATCCCCGCGCGGCGGAGTGGATGGCCCTGCCGGGGGAATAGCGCCCTTTCCCCGCAGGGCAAATGGACACGATTCCGGAAAGGCCGTGCGGGCGGTGCGAGTCCCTGCTACCCGATCGTCGGCAGCAGGGATGCTGCCGTCGAGCCGACAGGGACGTCTTCAC
>JBKGYA010000061.1:0-10863 GCA_046546335.1 Thiohalospira sp.
CCGGTCGCACGTAGAGGTAGAGCCCTTTCACACCCCCGACGGCATGGCGGCCGGGCTGGGTAAGGCGGCTGACCTGGCGTGCGGACAAAGGCTCCTTGGCGGTGCGTTCGGCCATAGCGTCTCCCGGGTGATAAAAGGATCATGGCCAGCATGGAAGATCGTCAGGCCCACGTCCAGTCCCACAAATACAGGAAATCGAACGGGTGTTGGTGGGGATGCAGCCGTTCGGTTCCTCGGTAGTAACCTGTGCGCTCCTGCCGCCTACGAGAGGCCAGGATAACCGGTTGACCCGGAGGGCGTTCAGGGTCAACATACGTGACCTCGGCACCGGTGGGATACCACACGTGAGACCCACGTTCAGTCCCACAGAAAAATGGTGCCAAGCTGGCGTTTCAGGACAGGCTGTGAAAGGCTCTGAAACGCCAAGACTGGAAGAGGTTCCGGTAACTGGCTGAAAGAGCGGCCTTTTCTGATGCACAGAGAACCGCTCTGAATCGCCAGGAAATGGCTAGAGGGGTCGACTCCCTCTCCGCCATATTCGGGCCCGTTGCTCCTTGCGAAGACGGCGGGCTGATGAAATAATGATTGTTTACGCGCTGGTAGCTCAGTTGGATAGAGCGTCTGGCTACGAACCAGAAGGTCGGGGGTTCGAATCCTCCCCAGCGCGCCATCTCAGAAGGGTAGCTGCCCCGCTTGCGGGCAGCGTTCCCACTCCGGAACAGGGCCGGCCGCCTCGGGCGCCGGCCCTTTTTCGTGGGCATCGAGGCGGATTGTCTGGTCAGATCATGAACAGTCGCGGGCCAGATCCTTTCGCCCCGGGGTAGCATGCGGGCAGGCTTTGGCCTTTACCCCAACGCGGCCCGGCCCATGGACTCGATGGAACTCTTCTTCCCCTCGGATCTCGATCTCCTCTCGGTGGGTTATGCCGTAACCCTGGCCGCCTATCTGGTTCGGGATATCCTGCCGCTGCGTGCCCTCCTGGCCGGCGCAGCCCTGGTCATGATCGGTTTCGGCTGGCAGTCGGGCCTGGATGCCATGGTGGCATGGAATTCGGTGTTCATGCTGGTGAATCTCGTCCACCTCGGCCTCCTGATCCGCGAGCGCCGGCCGGTGCGATTCCCCGATGCCGAGGCGCGCCGGATGTGGGAGTCGGTCTTCTGGATGCTGACTCCCCGGGAATTCCTCAAGCTCTGGGCGCGCGGCGAGCGGCTGGAGCTCGACGTCGGCACCCTCTGCCGGGAAGGGACGCAGCCCGCCTGGATGTGGCTCCTCCTGGAGGGGGAGCTCAGCATCGAGCGGGAGGGGGAGGTCGTCGCCCACCTCAGTCCCGGCATGCTCGTCGGGGAGATGAGCTACATCAATGCCAGCACCGCCTCGGCCGACGTGGTGGTTCGCCGCCCGGTGGCGCTTCTGCGCTGGCCGCGCGCCGAGCTGGATCGATGGATGCGGCGCCATCCGGAGCTGGGGCGGAAGTTCAACGGCGTCATCGGCCAGGACCTGGTGCGCAAGCTCTCCAGCGATCGCGCCGATCCCGGGGAGTCGAGTGCCGCCGCCCACGCCGAGGAGGGGCCGTCGGAGTCCTCGCCCTCCCCCGGCTAGGGACGCGCGACCAGGACGTTCGCGAACCAGCCGCCTCGCAGGCCCCCGCCCCGGGTCGGCGGTCCCCTCTCGCCTCCCTGTGACGAAACCGTGGCATTCCGGTTACAGATGTAACCGTTTCGTCATCCTCCGGTAATCCGCGCTTAACAAAACAGGCCTATCGTCTCCTCCGTCAGCCCGGCGCGCCGAGCGCCGGCGCCGCCCAACAACGGCAACGGCTGGAGTCCCCACCATGCGTCCAATGAAAAACCGGTTCGCCCCGTACGGCGTGCCGGCCGTGCTCCTTGCCGGCCTGATCGCGGCCGGCCCCGCGGCTGCCCAGTCCAGTGGCTCCTCCGACGAGGGGGCCGAGTCCCTGGCCGAGGAACTGGTCGCCCTGCGCTCCGAGGTCCAGGACCTCAGCGAGACCCTCTCCGACGAGCGTACCGACCATCGCGACCGCATGAAGCGCCTCGCCCGCCAGGAGGCGGAGCTGGCCGGCGAGGCGGAGCGCGCCCGTAGCCGGCTCCGGGAGCTGGAGAGCGATCTCGACGACTACCGCGAGGCGCTGGAGCGCGCCGGGGCCAATGACGAGGAGCTCACCCCCGAGGTCCTGGCGGCGGCCGAGGCCCTCGAGGAGCGCATCGAGGCCGGGCTCCCCTTCAAGCGGGACGAACGGCGCAAGGCGGTTACCGAGATCGCCGACGACCTCCGGGCCGAGGCCATCCCGCCCCAGGATGCCGTGAAGGAGCTCTGGGCGCTGGTGGAGACGGAGCTGCGGATGACTCGGGAGAACAGCATCCACAGCCAGACCATCGCCCTCGATGGCGAGGATACGAAGGTGGACGTCGCCCGCATCGGCATGGTCGCCCTCTACTTCCGCACCCGGGATGGCCGCTTCGGCGCCGCGCTCCCTGACGGCGACGGTTGGACCTTCTCTACCTACAAGGACGGCACCCGCGCCGAGCAGGTGGAGAAGCTGTTCAGCGACCTGGAGAAGCAGATCCGGACCGGCCACTTCACCCTGCCGGTGGCCATGCCGCTGGAGGAGGCGCTGCAATGATGAATCTGGATGCCTATCTCGGGCGGCTGCGCGCCGCCCTGTTGCCGCTGCTGCTGGCCCTGACCCCCGTGGCCGGTGCCCAGGAGGCGGAAGAGCGCTCGGAGGCCCGCGAAGAGAGTGGCGCCGAGCGGGAAGAGGCGGCGCAAGGCGAAGGCGAGGACGGTGAGAAGGGTGAGCGCACCCTGCGCGAGGCGTACCAGCAGGAGTTCGCCTTCCTGGTAGCCCAGCGCCGGGAGCTGGAGCGGCGCCTGGCTGACTTCCGCGAGCGCGCCGAAGAGCAGAGCGCCGATGCGGAGGCCGACGTGGAGGCCCTCCAGGGCCGGGTGGATACCCTCAAGGACCGGGCCGAACGGCTGCAGAAGCGGGCCACCAAGGCGGAGCGTTCGGTGGACGACAGCGAGTCGGCGGCCGAGACCCTCAAGAGCACCTTCCAGCAGGCCGATGCCACCCTCGAGCCCTTCGGTGAAGACATCTTCAGCGAGGAGGACTGGGAGGACCGGGACAAGGCGGGTGCCATCAAGGAGCTGTTCTCCGCCGGCGACGCCTTCCTGGAGCAAGCGAGCAGCATCCGGCGCGAGGAGGGCTCCTTCTTCCTCGCCGACGGCAGCGAGACCGAGGGGGAGGTCCTCCATCTCGGTCGGGTGGCCACCTACAGCCTGGATGCCGACCACCCGGGGATCCTGCTGCCGGCGGGCGAGGGTCAGCTGAAGCTCGCCAGCGAGTCCCACGCCGAAACTGCCGAGGCCCTGGCCGCCGGCGAGGTGCCGGAGAGCCTGCCGCTGTTCCTCTATACCTCCCTGGATGACGAGGTGAGCGAGAGCACCAGCGACACCATCCTCGGAACCATCGAGAAGGGCGGGACCATCGCCTGGCTCATCGTCGGCCTGGGGGCCCTGGCCCTGCTGCTGGTACTGGGCCGGATCGCCATCCTGCTGCGCGCCAGCTCCCGGGCCGAGCACCTGGTTGCGGATATCCGGCCCATGGTGGAGATGGGGCGGATCCAGGAGGCGGTCCAGGCCTGCCGGCACCGGCGGGATGCCGTCTCCCGGGTGATGACCGCCGCCCTGCAGAACATCGACCGCGAGCGGGCCCACCTGGAGGACGTGATCAGCGAGGCCATGCTCCGGGAGACCGGCCATCTGGACCGCTTCGGCGGCTTCATCCTGGTCATTGCCGCGGTCTCCCCGCTGCTGGGGCTGCTGGGCACCGTAACCGGGATGATCGCCACCTTCGAGGTCATCACCGAGTTCGGCACCGGCGATCCCAAGCTCCTCTCCGGCGGGATCTCCACCGCACTGGTCACCACCGAGCTGGGGCTCATCGTCGCCATTCCGACGCTGCTGGTAGGTAATCTCCTCTCCGGCTGGGCCGGGCGCATCAAGGACGACATGGAGCAGGCCGCCCTGCGGGTGACCAACGTCCACGACGACAGCGAGCGGCGGACGGCCTGAGATGCTCGGGGAACTGGTCGAAGACTTCCTCTTCTACTACCAGGCCGGCGGCTACGTCATGCCGCCCCTGGTGGGGGCCACGCTGGTCCTCTGGTACGCCCTGGGCTACCGGATGTCGGTCCTGCGCCGCGGGCGGCGGCCGGACCTGACCACCCTGCTGCGTCATGTCTCGGCGGGAGAGGGCTACCGGCCGCGCAGCCTGGTGGACTTCGCCGCCGAGCGCGGCCTGGCGGTGGTGGATCGCGAACCGCCCAATCTGCGCCGGCACCTTGACGAGGTGGTGGCCGAGTTCCGGCGGGAGGCCGGGCGCTACCGCATCGTCACCCGCGCCATCGTCGCCGTGGCGCCGGTGGTGGGGCTGCTGGGGACCGTGGACGGGATGATCGAGACCTTCGACTCCCTCCAGGAGATGAACCTCTTTGCCCAGTCGGGCGGCATCGCCGGCGGGATCTCCCAGGCGCTCTTTACCACCCAGATGGGGCTGGCGGTGGCCATCCCCGGACTGGTGATGGACCGGCTCCTGGCCCGCCGCCAGGCCACCGTGGAGCGGGAGCTCCAGCAGCTGCGGGAACACCTGGTCGCCGAGGCGACCACCATCAGCGGGAGAAGGACATGAAATACCGTCAGCGCCGCGAAGAGGCGAACGAGTCCATCGACATCTCGCCGCTTATCGACATGGTCTTCATCCTGCTGATCTTCTTCATGGTCAGCACGACCTTCGTCCAGGACATGGACCTGGACATCAACCGGCCCGAGGCGGAGAGCGCCGAGGAGTCCTCCAACGAGACCACCCGGATCTACGTCGACACCGAAGGCGCCGTCTACTTCGACGGCGATCCGGTGCGGATGTGGGCGCTGCAGGGTCGGGTCCGCGATGCCCTGGCCGGGAGCAGTGACGACACCATCCTCGTCGTTACCGACGACGATGTCCCCTCCGGCCGACTGGTGGAGGTGGTGGACCAGGCGCGCCTGGCCGGCGCCAGTGACGTTGGCGTGGCGACCAAGGACGAGGCCGGGGGGCGGCAGTGAGGCGCTGGCATCATCACGCCCGGGCGCTGGCCACCATGGTCGTCGGCAGTGCCGTCGTCTTCTCCTCCCTGACCCTCATGAACCGCGGGGCCGAGGCCCCCGAGGACGACGGCGAGAGCAAGCAGCGCGAGATCGACGTCGCCCCGCCTCCCCCGCCGGAGCCCGAGATGGAGGAGCCCGAGTCCGAGCCGAAGAGCGAGCCGGAGTCCGGCGGCGAGCCACCGCCGCCCGGGCTGGGCTCCGACCTGGGCAGCGGCGCCGACGTCGGCCTGGGCGGATTCGACGACATGGACGACATGGACGGCATGGAGGAGGGCGAGGACGACGGCGACACCACCATGACCGGCGACACCGTCGACGAGCCGCCGAAGCCGCGTTCCCAGGGTGAACTCCCCTATCCGTCCCAGGCCAAGCGCGACGGCGTTACCGGCTACGTGGTCCTCAACCTCCTCATCAACGCCGAGGGCGAGGTGGAGAAGGTCCAGGTCCTGGAGGCCGAGCCGGAGGGCGTCTTCGAGGAGGCCGCGCGGGAGGCGGTGGAGGACTGGCGCTTTACCCCCGCCCGCTACGAGGGCCGGGACGTCCGCGTCTGGGCCCGCCAGCGCATCCGCTTCGATTTGAGCTGACCCATGAAGTGCCACGAGAACCGACATCCCCGGCGAATCGCCCCCCTCCTGCTGGGCCTGGCCCTGCTGCTGCCGGCCATGGCCCCGGCCCAGGAGGAGGAGGAGGATCTGGATCCGCTCAAGCTTGCCACCGTCCTCCTGAGCGACGGCCACCTGGACCGTGCCGAGCGCGCCCTGGAACGCTTCGAGACCGACGGTGCGGCGGAAGAGAAGCTCGCACGCTACCACTTCCTGGTCGGCCGCCTGGAGAGTCGGCGCGGGGAGTCGGAGGCGGCGCTCACCTCCTACCGCCGCGCCCTGGAGGCCGGCTACGAGGAGCCGGATATCCACCTCTACCGCGCCCGAGCCGCCCTGGATACCGACGATCCCGAGACCGCGCTGGAGGCCCTGGATGACCTGGGCGAGGCGGGGGCCGACGTGCCCGCCACCCACGCCCTGCGGGTGGCCGCCCACTGGCGCCTGGAGCAGCGCGAGGAGGCCTTCGCCGCGCTGGAGACCGCCATCGACCGCTTCCCCGAGCGGGTAGAGTTCCGCCGCCAGCGGCTGGACTACCTGCTGGAGCTGCGGCTCTTCGCCCGCGCCCTGGAGGTGGCGGACAACGTCATCGAACGCTCGGAGAGTCCGGCGAAGGATGCCGCCACGGTGGGCGAAAGCCTCCTCCGCGCCGACCAGGCGGAGCGGGCCATCCCCTTCCTGGAGCGCTACCGCCTGGAGCACCCCGATCACGCCGATCTCACCGTGACCCTGGCCCGGGCCTATCTCGAGGACGGGCGGGCCCACGCCGCGGCCGGGATCATGGATACCGCCGCTGCCCGCCACCCCGAGCTCGCCGAGAAGGCCGCCGAGATCCACCGTCGGGCCGGCAACCTCAACAGGGCGCTCCACCACAACGCCGGCGTGGCGGAGGGGCCGGCCAAGCTGCGCCAGCGGCTGGGGCTGCTGCTGGAGCAGGAGTCCCATGAGGAGGCCGCCGCCATGGAGCGGGACCTGCGCCGCAACGGCCTGCTGGAGGACGAATCCATCCGCTACGCCCTGGCCTACGCCCACTTCCGCACCGGTGGCTTCGACCGCGTGGACGATCTCCTCACCGGTATCGCCGACCCGGACCTCTTCCGCAAGGCCACCGAACTCCGGCGCGCCATGGAGGAGTGCGGCGAAGACGCCTGGCAGTGCCAATGAACCCCGGAGGACTCCCCATGCCGTTGTATCGCGCCGTCCTCGTCGCCCTGCTGACCCTGTTCATCGCGCTGCCCGTGGCCGCCCAGGAAGAGGATGAGCCCGCCTGGCTCTCGGTCATGGCCTTCCGCGACAGCCGCCCCGCCGGGGGGCTGGAGGTCCGCATCGACGGCGAGGCCGCCGGCCGCCTGGATCGCCTGGGCTACTTCGAGACCCGGGTCGCCCCCGGGGAGCACACCGTGGTGCTCCGGGACGAGCGGGAGGAGATCCTGCGCCGGCGGCTCGACGCCGAGGCCGACGACGATATCCGGCTGACCGTCAACCTGGCCGAGGGGGCGGAGGCCACCGCCGAGATCACCGCCGCCGGCGGCAGCGGAGAACTCCTGTCCGAGACCGAGACCGAGACCGAGCCGGGCCGCGTCACCGGCCGCGTGGTGGACAGCGAGGAAGAGACCCCGGTGGCCGACGCCCGCGTCCTGGTCCGCGGCACCGCCGCCGAGGCGCGTACCGACGAGGACGGCCGCTTCGAGCTGGAGGTGCCCGCCGGCGAGCGCAGCCTCTCCGTGGTCCACGGCGACTACTCCACCCGCAACCTCTCGGCCGTCACCGTGCCCCCCGAGGAGACCGAGTCGCTGGGCGACGTGGCCCTGACCCCGGCGGGCCTGGACCTGGGCGAGGTCGTGGTCTCCGCCCCCTACGTGGAGGGCTCGGTGGCCTCGGCCGTGGCCGAGCAGCGCGACGCCGGCGGTGTCAGCGAGATCCTGGGGGCCGACCAGATGTCCCGCAGCGGGGACTCCAGCGCCGCCGACGCCCTGACGCGCGTCACCGGGCTGACCATCGAGGACGGCAAGTACGTGGTCGTCCGCGGCCAGCCCGCCCGGTACACCGAGACCCTGCTCAATGGCTCGCCGCTGCCGAGCCCCGATCCCCTCAAGAGCGTCGTCCCCCTGGACCTCTTTCCCACCGGGATCCTCGCGGGCATCGACGTGGAGAAGAGCTACGACGCCGCCCGCCCCGGTGCCTTCGGCGCCGGCCTGGTGGACCTGCGCACCGCCGGCGTCCCCGACGAGGGGTACGTGGAGCTCTCGGCGGGCACCGGCTACAACTCCCTGACCACCGGCTCCGAGATCCGCGACCACACGGCCGGCGGCAGCGACTGGCTGGCCACCGACGACGGGACCCGGGACGTCCCGGCCGGGGTGAGCGGCGCCGACGACCTGGAGGAGGCCGGCCAGGCCTTCTCCAACGACTGGGAGCCGAAGACGACCACCGGCGGCCCGGACCAGTCCCTGGGGGCGGAGGCCGGCGCCCGCACCGACCTGGCCGGCGGCGAGTTCGGCCTGCGCGCCGGCGTCGACTGGAGCCGCGAGAGCCGCCTCACCGAGACGGTGGAGCGCGACTACTCCCTCGCCGGGGACGGCAGCCTGCGTCTTCGCGATGATCAGCTGGAAGAGCGCTCGGAGACCGGCATCGACCTGGGCGCCAGCCTCATCGCCGCCCAGGAGTGGGACGACCATACCCTGCGCTCCAATACCTTCCTGCTGCGCAAGGCCACTCGCCGGACCGAGGTCACCGAGGGAACCCGGGCGGTGAGCAACGACTACTACATCCGCGATACCCTGCTGGAGTGGACCGAGCGGGAGCTCCTCTCCCAGCAGTTCGCCGGGGAGCACGACCTGGACTGGCTGCAGGCCGACTGGCGGGCGATGTTCTCCGAGAGCCGGTGGGAGCAGCCGGATCGCCGCGACTACCGCTACCGGCGCCCCCTCGCCCTGGGCGACGACGGCGAGATGACTTTCGACCAGCAGAACGGCGCCCGCCGAAAGTTCTCCGAGAGCGAGGACAGCGTCACCGGCTTCGACCTCGACCTCACCGCGCCCGTCTTCGACGGCCAGCGCCTGGGCGTGGAGCTGCGCGGCGGCGCCTCCTACCAGGAGCAGGAGCGGTCCGCCCGAGTGGAGCGCTACCGCCTGGAGCCGGAGCCCGGCGTGGAACTTTCCCTGCCGCCGGAGGAGATCCTCGACCCCGACCGGATCGGCGACACCCTGAAGATCCGGGATGACAGCCAGAGCGGTGACAACTACGACGGTGAGGCCACGGTCACGGCCACCTACCTGGGTACGAAGCTCGACTGGACCGAGGCGCTGACCCTCAATGCCGGGGTGCGCCAGGAGACCGCCGACTTCCAGGTCCGCCCCTTCGAGAACGAGCGGGGAACGCTGGTAGAGGGCGAGGTCGCCGGCGCCTTCGAGGAGACCCGCAGCCTCCCCGCCGCCGGCCTTACCTGGCGCTTTGTCGAGGGGATGCAGCTGCGCGCGAATATCGGCCGCTCCGTCTCCCGGCCGCTGCTCAACGAGCTCAACCCGGGGCGCTACTACGATCCCGACAGCGGCGAGGAATTCATGGGCAATCCCGACCTGGAGCCGGCGGAGATCGCCAGCCGCGACCTGCGCTGGGAGTGGTACCCCGGCTCCGACCAGCTCCTCTCCCTGGGGTGGTTCGAGAAGGACTATACCGATCCCCTGGAGGAGAGCTTCGTCGGCGTGGGCGGTTCCTCCTACCTGCGCCGGATCCAGAATGCCGACGGCGCGAGCGTGACGGGCTGGGAGTTCAACGGCATCACCGATCTCGAGGCCGTTGCCGGTCGCTGGGGCGGCGGGGCCGGCTGGATGGAGGCCGTCTCCCTGCAGGCCAATGCCAGCCTTATCGATTCCAGCGTGGAGCTGGCCCGCCAGGACCAGGCCACCAGCGCCGACCGTTCCCTCCAGGGCCAGGCGGACGTGGTCTACAACCTCCAGGCCGGCTACGACGGCGAGCGCCACGACTTCAACCTGGCGCTCAACCACGTGGGCGAGCGGCTGCAGATCGCCGGGGTCCAGGGCCAGCCCGATGTCTACCAGGAGCCGGTGACCTACCTGGACCTCACCTGGGGCTGGGAGGTCGGCGGCGGCGTCACCCTCAAGCTCAAGGGCGGCAACCTGCTGGATACCGAGACCACCCTCCTCCAGGGGGACGAGGTCTATCGCGAATCCCGCAGGGGTCGGGATATCGGCCTCTCCGTGAGCTATCGGCCGGGCGGTTGAAGGGATGTCATCGGATCGTCACGGAACTGCCACCTCGCTGTCATGCAGCGTCGCTATCTTGACCGTGTCCACAGCGACAAGCGACCAAAGCAGCGAGGGGAGAACCCGCATGACTTTCAAGAAATCACTCATCTTCCTGGCCACCGCCACCGCGCTCGGCCTCTCTGTCGGCTGCTCCGACGACGACAATGGCGGCGGAGGTAGCAACAGCGACGACGATGATGACTCCAAGGCCTCCCTCCAGGAGGACTTCTCCAACACCGATCGCTACAACGTGGTCACGGACAACAGCCTGAAGATCGATGGAAGCACGCTCGCCGTGGAGCCCTCGTCGGCCGAGCCGGATTCCGAGTACGACAGCGTCACGAACAACAATGGCGACGCCACCGGAGCCAGTGCCAAGCCCGGCGACTACTTCGGTGCCGTGGATCCGAGCGAGGATACTGCCTGGTGGGACGGCTGGACCTACAAGCATCCCGACGTCGAGGGGAACCTCCCCGGTGACGGCGAAGGTCTGGGCGGCAAAGCGGATTTCCATCCGCTGAAGGAAGAGATCGAGGATACCAACATCGAGCCGGCGGGTAGCCCCAATTGCCCGGCCGGCGAGGAGAAAGGCACCACCGATGCCTTTGGCAAGGATTTCCCGGTCTGCGCCCTCTCGGATGGCGACCTGGACAAGGATGTTGAGCTTAAGAACGACCACATCTACCTGCTCACCGAAACGGTCCAGGTGGGTAACGGCGACAGCGAGGATGCCCACGATCCCGATAACGTCGACAGTTACACGCTGACCGTCGAGGAGGGCACCCAGATCATGGGCGTCTCCGAAACCGACCCCTCTCTGGTCATCACCCGCG
>JBKGYA010000062.1:0-10559 GCA_046546335.1 Thiohalospira sp.
CGCGCCACCGCGAGGCCCTGGCGGCGGTGGCCAGCGCTCCGGCCGCCGGCGGCGACGAGGCCGGCGAGGTGGAGGCGGCCCTGCGCGGCGCTTTGGGCAATGCCGTCTTCACCACCGCGGACGATGGCGACCACACCCTGCGGGCGGAGCTGGCGCTCACCGACCGCGGGGAGCGCGAGGGCTGGCACTGGTACGCGGGGCGTCTGGCCCTGACCCTGGAAGATGGCGCGGGGCAGACGCGCGGTCGGCGGGAGCTCTCCCTGCGCGCCTCGGCCACCGACGAGCCCACCGCCCGCCAGCGCCTGCTGGACAAGGTCGGGCAGCGGCTGGAGTCGGGGATCCGGCCGCTGGTGCTGGAACTGGTGGCCGGGGACGAGTGAGGGCTCGGCCGCCGGCGTTCAGCCGCCGGTCATGGACATGAAGCGGACCACCTTCTCCGGGCGGTCGTTGAATTCGTGGCGCTCCGGCTTGATGGCGATGGCGGCGCGGATCTGTTCCTCCAGCTCGGCATCGCTGGCCCCCTCGCGCACCGGGGTGCGCAGGTCCCAGGTGGCCTCGTCGCCCAGGCAGAGGTGGAGGGTGCCGTCCACCGCCAGCCGGACGCGGTTGCAGGTATCGCAGAAGTGCTGGGAGAGCGGGGTGATGAAGCCGATCTTTACATCGGTCCCCGCCACCTGGACGTAGCGCGCCGGCCCGCCGCCGGGCATGGCCGCCGGCAGCAGCTCGAAGCGCTGCTCCAGGCCGCGCCGGACCTCGGCCAGGTCCACGTAGCCCTCGGTGGCCTCGCGGCCGGTCTCGCCCACCGGCATGGTCTCGATGAAGCGCAGGGTGAAGCCGCGCTCGATGCAGTAGTCCACCAGGGCGTCGAGCTCGTCGTCGTTGGTGCCGCGCTGGACCACGGTGTTGATCTTCACCGGCCCCAGGCCGGCGTCCCGGGCCGCCTCCAGGCCGTCGAGGACCTTGTCCAGCCGGCCGCCGGTGATGGCCTTGAAGCGCTCCGGGTCCAGGGTGTCCAGGCTGACGTTGAGCCGGTCCACCCCGGCCTCGCGCAGCTCTTCTGCGTGCCGCCGCAGGCGGGTGGCGTTGGTGGACAGCGACAGATCCCGGATCCCCGGCAGGGCGGCGATGGCCCGGGCCATGTCGGGGAGCTCCCGGCGTACCAGGGGCTCGCCGCCGGTGAGCCGCACCCGCCGGGTGCCCAGCCGGGCGAAGGCGGCGACGATGCGCTCCAGCTCGGCGGTGGTCAGCCAGTCCTCGGGGACCTCGAAGTCGCGGAAGCCGCGCGGCATGCAGTAGTTGCAGCGCAGGTCGCAGCGGTCGGTGACCGAGACCCGCAGGTACTCGATGCGACGGCCGAAGGGATCGATGAGGGCGGGCTGCTGCATGGGGTCTCCGCGGGCTCGTAGCGCTCTGCATGGTAGAACATAGCGAAGGCTAGCGCACCCCGGCCGGCGAGAAAACCGATGGGCCGCCCGGGCTTCCGCGGGCTGGCTCTGAACCGGGCTCGCGATCGATCCGACCGGGCCGTCTTCACGGTGGTTCGGGTATCCGGGGGCCTGGACCGGCCGCCCCCGAGCAGGCGGGCGCCCGGCTGGGCCGCCCGGACTTCGGCGGGGGCCGGCCCGGGCAGGATAAGTCTGCTCTATCTCCGAATTAGAAAAATCTTATTGAGAAACGGCGCCTCAGCGTACAGAATTGCCCCGATTACCCATGTCCGGGCTGACGCCCGAACCCCGACAGAGGTGCGTCCATGAGTTCGCTGCCCGAGATCCCCGTCTACGCCAAGGACCTCCCGAAGTTCGAGGACCGCGACAAGCAGGAGCAGAAGTACACCACCTGCTACATGTGTGCCTGCCGCTGCGGTATCGAGGTCACCGTCGAGGATAACAACGTCCGCTTCATCCGCGGCAACCGCAACCACCCCATCAACAAGGGGGTGCTCTGCGCCAAGGGCAACGCCGGGATCATGAAGCAGAACTCGCCGGCCAAGCTGCAGCAGCCCCTGCGCCGCAAGCCGGGCACCGAGCGCGGCGCCGGCGAGTTCGAGCCCATCTCCTGGGACGAGGCGCTGGATACCCTCACCGAGCGCCTCCGCCACATCCGCGAGACGGACCCGACCAAGCTGGCCTTCTTCACCGGCCGTGACCAGATGCAGGCGCTCACCGGCCTGTGGGCCACCCAGTTCGGCACCTACAACTGGGCCGCCCACGGCGGTTTCTGCTCGGTGAACATGGCCGCCGCCGGCCTCTACTCCATCGGCCACGCCTTCTGGGAGTTCGGCGACCCCGACTGGGACCGGACCAAGTACTTCATGCTCTGGGGGGTCGCCGAGGATCACGCCTCCAACCCCATCAAGATCGGCCTGGAGAAGCTCAAGCGCAACGGCGCCAAGTTCGTCGCCATCAATCCGGTGCGCACCGGCTACCAGGCCATCGCCGACGAGTGGGTGGGGATCCGGCCCGGGACCGACGCCATGCTGGCGCTCTCCATGGTCCACGTCCTCATGGATCGCGGCCTCATCGACCAGGAATTCCTCGTCCGCTACACCAACTCCCCCTTCCTGGTGGTGAACACCCCCGGGGAGAAGGGCGACGGCCTCATCCTCCGCGACGACGACGGCAACCCGCTGGTCTGGGACCTGGAGAAGGAGGCGTGGGTCAACGGCCTGGATCCGGAGGTCAAACCGGCGCTGGTGGGCGAGTACACCGCCCCCGACGGCCGGCCGGTGAAGACCGTCTTCCGGATGATGATGGAGAAGTACCTGGACAACCGGTACAGCCCGGAGAATGCCGCCCGGATCTGCGGGATCAGCGCCGAGGACATCGAGCGGCTGGCCCTGGAGATCGCCCACGTCGCCTTCCGCGAGACCATCACCGTGGACGTGGAGTGGACCGACTGGGCCGGGCGCAAGCACGACCGCTTCATCGGTCGGCCGGTCTCCATGCACGCCATGCGCGGGATCTCCGCCCACTCCAACGGCTTCCAGGCCGCCCGGGCGATCCACCTGCTGCAGACCATCCTGGGGACCATCGACTGCCCCGGCGGCTTCCGCGCCAAGCCGCCCTATCCCAAGCACATCCCGCCGGGCATCAAGCCGGCCAAGAGCGCGGCGCCCAATACACCGCTCTCCGGCCCGCCGCTGGGCTTCCCCACCGCGCCCGAGGACCTGGCCATCGATGACGACGGCAATCCGCTGCGCATCGACCACGCCTACTCCTGGGAGGCGCCGGTCTCCGCCCACGGCCTGATGCACATGGTGGTGACCAACGCCGTCAACGAGGACCCGTATCCCATCGATACGCTGATCTTCTTCATGGCCAACATGTCCTGGAACTCCACCATGAACACCAGGGACGTCATGGACATGCTGCGGGAGAAGCGCGCGGACGGGGAGTACAAGATCCCGCATCTGGTGGTCTCCGACGCCTTCCACTCGGAGATGGTCAACTTCGCCGACCTGGTGCTGCCGGATACCACCTATCTGGAGCGCTTCGACACCATCTCCATGCTGGACCGGCCCATCTCCGAGCCGGACTCGGCGGCCGACTCCATCCGCCAGCCGGTCATCGAGCCGGACCGCGACGTCCGCCCCTGGCAGGAGGTCCTGGTGGACCTGGCCGGCCGCCTGGGCTTCCCCGCCTTCACCAACGAGGACGGCAGCCGCAAGTTCCAGGACTACAAGGACTTCATCATCAACTTCGAGAAGTCCCCCGGGATCGGCTTCCTGGCCGGCTGGCGCGGCGAGAACGGCGACAAGGACCTCAAGGGCGAGCCCAACCCGAACCAGTGGGATCGCTACATCGAGAACGGCGCGTTCTACGAGTACCACCTGCCGGAGAACACCCGCTTCTACAAGTTCGCCAACAAGGACTACCTGGAGCTCTCCAAGGAGTCCGGGTGGAACGGCTCCTCGGAGCCCATCGTCATGGAGCTCTACTCCGAGCCGCTGCAGAAGTTCCGGCTGGCGGGGCAGGGCCTCTACGACGGGCCGCAGCCCGACGACCCGGCCATCCGCGAGCGGCTGGTGAACTACTTCGACCCGCTGCCGGACCACTACGTGCCGCTGGAGGAGCAGCGTATCGACGACGATGCCTACCCCTTCCACGCCATCAACCAGCGGCCGATGATGATGTACCACTCCTGGGACAGCCAGAACGCCTGGCTGCGCCAGATCCTGGCCCAGAACTTCCTCTACATGAATCGCCGGGTCGGTGAGCGGCTGGGGATCGAGGACGAGTCCTGGGCCTGGGTGGAGTCCCACAACGGCAAGATCCGCGTCCAGGTGAAGCTCATGGAGGGGGTCAACGAGAACACCGTCTGGACCTGGAACGCCATCGGCAAGCAGAAGGGGGCCTGGGGGCTCAGCGAGGATGCCAACGAGAGCCAGAAGGGCTTCCTCATGAACCACCTCATCAGCGAGCTGCTGCCGCCCAAGGGGGACGAGAAGCGGATCACCAACTCCGATCCGGTGACCGGCCAGGCGGCCTGGTACGACCTCAAGGTCCGTATCTACCCCGCCGGCCCCGGGGAAGAGGGGATCTGGCCCGAGTTCGACCGGGTCAAGCCGCTGCCGGGCCAGAAGCCGGCCAGCGACACCCTGCGCTACCACACCCACGAGGCGGTGAACCTGCGTCGGTCCATGACCGACGTCATCAGCCGCGGCGAGAAATAATCGAGCGTCCAGCGCGGAGAGCCGACCTATGAAACTCGGACTGGTAATCGACCTGGACACCTGCGTGGGCTGCCACGCCTGCGCGGTGGCCTGCAAGCAGTGGAACACCTCGGGGACCACCGGCCCCCTGACCGACTACAAGCCCTACGGCAAGGACCCCTCGGGGGTGTGGTTCAACCGCATCCGCCACTACGAGGTGGGGGACTACCCCAACAACAAGACCGTCAACTTCCCCATGTCCTGCATGCACTGCGAGGACGCGGACTGCGTGACGGTCTGCCCCACCGGGGCTTCCTGGAAGCGCCAGGAGGACGGCATCGTCCTGGTGGACCAGGACAAGTGCATGGGCTGCAACTACTGCTCCTGGGCCTGCCCCTACGGCGCCCGGGAACTGGACCGCGAGTCCGGCACCATGAAGAAGTGCACCCTCTGCGTGGACCGGATCTACGACGAGAACCTGCCCCAGGAGGAGCGCCAGCCGGCCTGCGTGCTCACCTGCCCGGCCCACGCCCGCTACTTCGGGGATCTCGGGGACCCGGACTCCGACGTCTCCACCCTGGTGCGCGAGCGCGGCGGCTACGGCCTGATGCCGGAGATGGGCTACAACCCCACCAACCAGTATCTGCCGCCGCGGCCGGTGAAGCAGGTGCCCACCGAGGATGTGGACGACCGGCCCAGCCTGAAGGACCGCATCAACGAGTGGGTCAACCAGGCCATCCCGCGCTAACGACTTCCAGCGAGGCACGACATGCATCCCGCACTATCGGTCATCCTCTTCACCGTCACCTCGGGGGCCGGCTTCGGCCTCATGATCCTGCTGGTCCTCATGGACCTGCTGGGTCTGGGCGGCGGCCTGCGCCCCGAGACCCTGTACGCCGCCGGGATCACCTCCCTGGTGCTCACCACGGTGGGCCTCATGCTCTCCACCGGGCACCTGGCCAACCCGAAGAACGCCTGGCGCGCCTTCTTCCGGTTCAAGACCTCGTGGCTCTCCCGGGAGGGGGTCTTCGCCGTGGTCTACTACCCCTTCGCCATCGGCTACCTCGGCGGCCTCTGGCTGCTGGGGGGTGAACACAACGGCCTGACTGCTCTGCTCGGGTGGATCGCGCTGGCCCTGGCGATCATCACGGTCTTCTCCACCGGCATGATCTACGCCTGCCTGAAGACCATCCGCCAGTGGAACACCGCCCTGACCCCGGCCAACTACCTGGCACTGGGGGTCATGCTGGGCTCCCTGGTGCTGGCCGGTTTCACCGCCGAGGGCGCCGCGGCCGCCTTCACCGCCGGGATGGCGATCGCGGCGGTCGCCGTGGCCCTGGTGCTCAAGGCCATCTACTACTTCTGGATCGGGAAGCCCACCGGGGCGACCATCAATACCGCCACCGGCTTCACCCGCGCCACCGTGCGGCTGCTGGACGTGGGCCATAGCGGGGGGACCTTCCTCACCGACGAGTTCGGCTACGAGGTGGCGCCGGGCCGGATCCGGCTACTGCGCGGCGTGGTCTACGGCCTGGGCTTCATCCTGCCGGCCATCCTGCTGGCCATGGGCATGGGTGAGGGCGGCAATGCCGGCCTGACCTGGGCGGCGCTGGTCAGCGCCTTCCTCGGCATCATGGTGGAGCGCTGGCTCTTCTTCGCCGAGGCGCGCCACGTGGTCAATCTCTACCACGGCGCCCAGCGCACCTGAGTCCGGCCACGGGCCCTTCCGGGTCCGGCGGTGCGACGATGAAATGGCGGCCTCCGGGCCGCCATTTCTCGTTGGGGGGTCGGGAATCCGGACAAAAAGGCGCCCCGCCCGAGGGGAGGAGGCGGGGCGAAAGGACCGGCGGACCGGTCGACAGGGAGGGAGGGACTCCCTTGCGCTTCGCGGATGCGCGATGGTCAGGCTACGCGTCAGGCGGCGCGCTCCTTGGCGGCCCGGGCCTGCTCGGCCTCCTCGGCGGAGTAGGCCGCCCCGGACCAGAGCATCTCGTAGGCGATCTCCTCGTTGCCGTTCTCGCAGAGCGCCAGCACGTCCTGGAACAGCGGCTGGAAGGTGTCGCTCTTGTGGGACTCCTCGTGTTCCTCGAAGCTCCGCCAGAAGGTGATGATCAGTGCCTCGCGATCCTTGAGGTCCGATTCCACCGCCTGGCCGGCCGCGGAACCCTCGTTGGAGATGTTGCCGCTGTTCAGGGCGACGAAGCCGCCGACGAAGCCGGTATCGGAGTGGTAGGTCTTGACGTTCTCGCAGAGCATGGCGACCCGCTCCTCCAGGTCCTCGACGCTGTACTCCGGCTTGAGGATCACGCGATTCACGGTGACGACGCCGTCATGGGGGAAGCCGTTGATGAGACTCATGGTCCACCTCCTGCGCCTCGAGGCGCGTTGATTAGCAAATGCTGATGTTCGGCACTGACTAATCTAGTAATCCTGAGTGGAGTCGTCAAGTATCAGTGGCCTCCCCCCGTCGATCATGACTCCACGGCGATGCGCCGGCGCCGGGCGGTACGGCTCTTGGGCAGGGTCACGCGCAGCACGCCCTTGCGGTACTGCGCCTTGGCCCCGTCCTCCTCCACCGGTGCCGGGAGCGGGATGGCGCGCTCGAAGGCGCCGAAGGCGCGCTCCATGACGTGGAAGCGCCCCTCGTCCCGTTCGGACTCCACCCGCTTCTCGCCGCGGACGACGAGGGTGTCGTCCACCACGTGGAGGTCGAAGTCGTCGGCCTCCATGCCGGGGGCCTCCAGCTCCACCACCACGTTGTCGGCGGTATCGGAGACCTCGGCGGCCAGCAGTCCCCAGGCGGCCCCGGCGTGCTCGTGGCGCTCCCGGGCCGTCTCGACACCCGCCTCGTCGCGGTGGCGGACGGGGTAAAAGCGGGTGAGGGCCTGGCTGGCGCGCTGGGCCAGGTGGTTCCAGCCCTCGGCGAGGGTGTCCCAGGCGCGGTTCATGCGCTGGCGAATGGCTCGGGTATCCATGTCGGTTACCTCCTTCAACGGTTGAGTTCGGCGCGGGGGTCGAAATCGAAGGCCTCCCGCATCCGCTGGTAGAGCTCGCGCTGCTCATCGGTCTTGGCAGCCGGCGCCTCGATCTTCAGGCGGACGTACTGGTTCCCGGCGGGGTTGCCCGGCAGCCCGCGCCCCTTGAGCCGCAGCCGCTGGCCGCTGCGGGCCCCCTCGGGGATGGAGAGCTCCACCGAACCGCCCAGGGTGGGCACCGAGACCTTCGCCCCCAGCGCGGCCTCCCAGGGGGCGATGGGCAGCTCCAGGGTCACGTCGTGGCCATCCACCTGGAACAGGCGGTGGGGCCGGAACTCCACCTCCAGGTAGAGGTCGCCGGCCGGCCCGCCGCCCATCCCCGGGGCCCCCTGGCCGGAGAGCCGGATGCGCTGGCCGCTGGTGATCCCCTTGGGGATCCGCACCTCGATCTGGCGCTGGCGGCGTACCAGCCGGCCCTGGGGGTCGTACTCCGGGACCTGCAGGGTGATGGTCCGGGTGGCGCCGCTGTAGCTGTCTTCCAGGTCGATGGCCACCTTGGCGTGGTGGTCCTCGCCCTGGCTGCGGAAGCCGCCGCCCCCGCCGCGACCGCGGCCACCCCCGGCCATGTCGGGACCGAAGGGGCTGCCGCCGCCGAAGACGAACTCGAAGAAGTCCGAGAAGCCCTCGCCGGCGAAGCCGCCGCCGCGGAACTCGAAGCCGGTATCCCAGTCCGGCGGCGGCCGGAAGTCCTGCCCCTGCTGCCAGTTGCTGCCGAGCTGGTCGTAGGCGGCGCGCTTCTCGGGGTCGGAGAGGACCTCGTAGGCCTCGCCCACCTCCTTGAAGCGCTCCTCGGCATCGGCGGCCTCACTGACGTCGGGGTGGTACTTCCGCGCCAGCTTGCGGTAGGCCTTCTTGATGTCGTCCTGGGTGGCGTCCCGGGAGACGCCCAGGATGTCGTAGTAGTCCTTGTATTCCATGGCACACCGTCATCGATGGACAAAAAGGGCGGGCCCCGCCGCGCCGGGCCCGCCCGGTTCGCCGGCAGGCCGGCGCTCAGCCCTCGACGGTGATCCGGCGCGGCTGGCTCTTCTCCTGCTTGGGGATGGTCACCTCCAGCACGCCGTTGTTGCTGCGCGCCTTGATGTTCTCGGCATCGGCGGTGTCCGGCAGGGTGAAGCGCCGGAAGAAGGAGCCGCGGATGCGCTCGGTGCGCTTGTATTCGCCCTCCCCCTCGGTCTTCTCCTCGTTGCGCTCGCCCTTGATGGTGAGCACGCCGTTCTCCATGCCGACCTCGATATCCTCGGGCTTCACGCCGGGGATGTCGGCGTGGATGACCCACTGGTTGGTCTCGTCGCGGATGTCCACCGCCGGGACCCAGTCGGTGGCCACCAGACCGCCGCTCTCCTCGCGCTCGCTCAGGTCCTCGAAGAGGCGACTCATCTCCTGGCGCATCTGCTCCAGATCGTTCCAGGGACGATAACGAACCATGTTCATGACATTTACCTCCAGAATCGGTTTCCTTCGTCTACACCCCTGAATTAGGGACGCGCGGCCCCGCTTTCAAGCGGCGGCCCCATTGTGGGATGGATCCCAACATCTTGTGGGTGAAGGTGCAGGCCGGAGGTCCGCGGGAAGGCCGCCCGTGCCCCGCCATAAAAGCGAGGATGGACAGTGGGTTGCATCGGGTCGGCGTGAGAATTGTTGCGCAAGTAATTGATTATTAAGGTTAATAAGGGGGATCTGATGGGTGGGCGGAATTTGACCACTGTCCGCGGCCGGCATTGACACCCGGGCCGCCGCCTCGGTTTAATGCGCCCTATCGTGACCCAATATCTTGTGCCGCCCTCCCCCCGAGAGGGAGCGGATGTTGCCCGTTTCGTCAAGGAGAGAACCATGAGCCGACCGCGCCCCCAGTCCACCCCCGCGGACGTGCGGGAGATCCCCATCCAGCCGGCCTCCGAGGACATCTGGGACAAGAAGTACCGCCTCAAGACCAAGGACGGCCAGATCCTGGACGAGGCCGTGGATGACACCTGGAAGCGGGTGGCCCGCGCCCTGGCCGAGGTGGAGGAGGCGGACAAGCAGGAGCACTGGTACGAGCAGTTCCTCTGGGCGCTGCGCCACGGGGCCATCCCCGCCGGCCGCATCACCTCCAACGCCGGCGCCTGGGCCTACAAGCCCTCCACCTCCACCATCAACTGCACCGTCTCCGGGACCATCCGCGACTCCATGGACGACATCCTGGAGAAGGTCCACGAGGCGGGGCTGACCCTGAAGGCGGGAAGCGGTATCGGTTACGACTTCTCCACCCTGCGCCCGCGGGGTGCCTTCGTGGCGGGGGCCGGGGCCTATACCTCCGGCCCGCTCTCCTTCATGGATATCTACGACCGCATGTGCTTCACGGTGAGCTCCGCCGGCGGCCGGCGCGGCGCCCAGATGGCCACCTTCGACATCGGCCACCCCGATGTCATGGACTTCATCCGCGCCAAGCGCGAGGACGGCCGCCTGCGCCAGTTCAACCTCTCCCTGCTCATCACCCGGGAGTTCATGGAGGCGGTCCAGAACAACGACTGGTGGCACCTCGCCTTCCCGGTCACCCAGGCGGAGGCGGACGTCGACGGCCTCGACCTCCACGACCCGGAGCAGGTGGTCTGGCGCGACTGGCCCCAGAAGGAGGGCTACATCGTCGACGACGAGGGCCGCGTCGCCTGCCGGATCTACCGCACCCTCAAGGCGCGCCGCCTGTGGGACATGATCATGACCTCCACCTACGACTACGCGGAGCCGGGGTTCATCCTCATCGACAAGGTCAACGAGATGAACAACAACTGGTTCTGCGAGGAGATCCGGGCCACCAACCCCTGCGGCGAGCAGCCGCTGCCGCCCTACGGCTCCTGCCTGCTGGGGTCGGTGAACCTGACCAAGTTCGTCCG
>JBKGYA010000063.1:0-10424 GCA_046546335.1 Thiohalospira sp.
CCTGGGGACCAACTCCGAGATGCCGAGGACGATAAGTTACTGAAAATTTGGTGGCTACGCCCTGATTCGAACAGGGGACCCCATCATTATGAGTGATGTGCTCTAACCAGCTGAGCTACGTAGCCAGGGGGGAGTTCCTTTCGGAGCCCGGCATTTTCTTCGCCGGGCCCCGGCATGTCAAGGCTCAGACGTTGAAGAGGAAGTGGATGACGTCGCCGTCGACGACCACGTACTCCTTGCCCTCGGAGCGCAGGCGGCCGGCCTCCTTGGCCCCCTTCTCGCCGCCGTGTTCCACGAAGTCCTCGTAGCTGATGACCTCGGCCCGGATGAAGCCGCGCTGGAAGTCGGTGTGGATGGCCGCGGCCGCCTCCGGCGCCGTGGCGCCCTGGCGGGTGGTCCAGGCGCGGACCTCCTTGGGGCCGGCGGTGAAGAAGGTCTGCAGGCCCAGGAGGTCGTAGCCGGCCCGGATCACCCGGTTGAGTCCCGGCTCCTCCTGGCCCAGCTCCTCCAGGAACTCGGTCCGTTCCTCGACATCCAGCTCGGCGATCTCCGACTCGATGGCGGCACACACCGGCACCACCCCGGCGCCCTCGGCGGCGGCGTGGGCGCGCACCGATTCCAGGTGGGGATTGTCCTCGAAGCCGCCCTCGTCGACGTTGGCGATGTAGAGGGTCGGCTTGATGGTCAGCAGGTGCAGATCCCGCAGGTGCTCGCGCTCCTCCTCGGTCAGCCCCAGGGCCCGTACCGGCTGGCCCTCGTCCAGGGCGGCCTGGACGCGTTCGAGCACGGCCAGTCGGGCCTGCGCCTCCTTGTCGCCACTCTTGGCCGCCTTGGCGGTGCGCTCCCGGTTGCGCGTGACGGTGTCGAGATCGGCCAGGGCCAGCTCGGTGTTGATGACCTCGATGTCCCCCACGGGGTCCACCCTGCCGCCCACGTGGACCACGTCGCTGTCCTCGAAACAGCGCACGACGTGGCCGATGGCGTCGGTCTCCCGGATGTTGGCCAGGAACTGGTTGCCCAGCCCCTCGCCCTGGGAGGCCCCGGCCACCAGGCCGGCGATGTCGGTGAACTCCAGGGTGGTCGGGATCACCTTCTCCGGCTGCACCAGCTCCGCCAGCTTGTCCAGCCGCGGGTCGGGGACCGGGACCACGCCGACGTTGGGCTCGATGGTGCAGAAGGGGTAGTTCTCCGCCTGTATCCCGGCGCTGGTGAGTGCATTGAAGAGGGTGGACTTGCCCACGTTGGGCAGGCCCACGATGCCACAGGTAAACCCCATTGGAAGGACTCCGGTGGTGGTGTCAGGTGGTGTGGAGGCGGTTCATGGCGTTGGCGAAGTCGCCCTCCACCATGGCGGCCAGTTCGCCGACCGCGGCCTCCACCGCCTCGTCGATGGCCCGGCGCTCGGCCTTGCCGGGGCGGTCGAGGACGTAGCGCACCACGTCGCCGCCGCTGCCCGGATGGCCGATACCCAGGCGAAGGCGATGGAACTCCCGGCTCCCCAGGGCCCCGATGATATCGCGCAGACCGTTGTGGCCGCCGTGGCCGCCGCCGGTCTTCAGGCGGACGGACCCGGCGGGCAGATCCAGCTCATCGTGGGCGACCAGGACCGACTCCGGCGGCAGGCGGTAGAAGCGGGCCAGCGAGCCCACGGCCTGGCCGGAGTGGTTCATGTAGGTCGTCGGGCGGGCGACCCGGAGGTCGTGGCCGGCCACCGAGATCCGGGCGACCTCGGCACTGTGCTTCGCCTCCCGCTTGAAGGCGCCGCCACAGGCGGCGACCACGGCGTCGGCGAACCAGTAGCCCGCGTTGTGCCGGGTCCCGGCGTAGCGGTCGCCGGGATTGCCCAGGCCGACGATGAGCCCCAGGGCCATGCCGCCCCCGGTCTACTCTTCCTCGCCTTCCTGGTCGGCCTCGCCCTCGCCGGCCTCTTCCCCGGCCGCCTCGGCCTCCTCTGCCTCTTCGTCCCCGCCGGTAGCGGTGGCACGGGTCGCCTCGATGGCGGCGACCTGGGCGTCGTGGTCGGCGCCCTGGGTCAGGGCGATGATCTCCACGCCCTTGGGCAGCTTGAGGTCGGAGAGGTGGACGGAATCCCCCACCTTCAGCCCGCTCATGTCCACGCGGATGGACTCGGGCAGGTCCCCGGGGAGGCAGCTCACCTCGACCTCGTTGAGGGCGTGGGTGGCCACGCCGCTCTGGAGCTTGATGCCGGGGGCCTCCTCCTCGCCCTCGAAGTCCAGCGGCACGCTCACGCGGATGGGCTCCTTGGCGCTGACGCGCTGGAAGTCGGCGTGGACGATCTTGGGCTTGGCCGGATGGCGCTGCAGATCCTTGATGATGGCCGGGATCTTCTCGCCGTCGAGCTCGACGTGGAGGATGCTGGAGGCGAACGCCGGGTTATGCAGCTGCTTCTCCAGGACGTTGTGGTTCAGCGCGATGGCCACCGGTTCGGCGTCGCCCCCGTAGAGGATGGCGGGCACCTGGCCGTTCCGACGCAGGCGGCGGCTCGCACCCTTGCCCTGCTCGGACCGCTTCTCGGCGCTGACAATGATGTTGTTGCTCATCTTGAGTGACTCCGTGATTGCAATGAGAACGGCCGCCTTCGGCAGCCGCCGCCTCCCCCGCGACCAGGTTCGGCGTACCCGGGGCGCCGACGGCGCCCCTGCAGGGATTCCTTGAAGGTCAGTCCATGTAGAGGGAGCTGACCGACTCCTCGTGGCTGATCCGCCGGATGGTCTCGGCCAGCATCTCGGCGATGGAGAGCACCCGGATCTTGCCGCTCTCGCGCCCCTCGCGGGAGAGCGGAATGGTATCGGTGACCACCAGCTCGTCCAGGCGCGACTCCACGATATTGTCGATGGCGGGACCGGAGAGGACCGGGTGGGTACAGTAGGCCAGCACCCGGGCGGCCCCCTGGTCCTTGAGGGCGCCGGCGGCCTTGCACAGGGTCCCGGCGGTATCCACCAGGTCGTCCACCAGGAGGCAGGTCCGGTCGCGGACGTCGCCGATGATGTTCATCACCTGGGACTCGTTGGCGCGCGGCCGACGCTTGTCGATGATGGCCAGCTCGGCATCGTCCAGCCGCTTGGCCACGGCGCGCGCCCGGACCACCCCGCCGACGTCCGGGGAGACCACCATGAGGTTCTCGTACTTCCGCCGCCAGATATCGCCCAGGAGGATGGGCGAGGCGTAGACGTTATCCACCGGGATATCGAAAAAGCCCTGGATCTGATCGGCGTGGAGGTCGACGGTGAGAACCCGGTCGGCCCCCACCGATTCGATCATGTTGGCCACTACCTTGGCGGAGATCGGCACCCGTGTGGAACGCGGGCGCCGATCCTGGCGAGCGTAGCCGAAGTAGGGCAGGACCGCGGTGACGCGCCCGGCGGAGGCCCGCCGCAGGCTGTCGATCATCACCAGCAGTTCCATGAGGTTGTCGTTGGTCGGCTCGCAGGTGGGCTGGACCACGAAGACGTCGCGACCGCGGACGTTCTCCATGATCTCGGTCATGCTCTCGCCGTCGCTGAACTTGCCGACCACGGCCCGACCGAGCGGGATCTTCATGAAACTGACAATGGCCTTCGCCAACTGCGGGTTGGCGTTGCCGGCGAAGACCATCATGTTCGTGTCCGCCAAGGTCCTTCCCCGATTCGCTGTTGGATTGCAAGGTCGCCGGAACGGGAAACGGCCCCCGCAGGGGCCGGATGAATGGCTGGGGCGGCAGGATTCGAACCTGCGCATGGCGGCACCAAAAGCCGCTGCCTTACCGCTTGGCTACGCCCCAGTAGTCGGTCCACTCGCCCTCCAGGAGCGGCGAGCGATTGCGTCCGCGGGCCACGAAGCCGGCCCAGCGCGCGGGCAGCCGGGCGGCCACCGCCTCGGCCTCGCGCCGCTGCTCGAAGGCGGCAAACAGACACGCCCCCGATCCGGTCATCCGCGCGGGGGCGAAGGCGCGCAACCACGCCAGCGCCTCGGCCACCTCCGGCTCCCGCGCGGCGACCACCGCCTCCAGGGCATTGGTGCCGCGGCCCGCAAGATAGTCCTCCATTGTAATGGGCGCCATGTCCCGGTTCAATTGCGGATCGCCGAATATCGCCGCGGTGCTCACCGCCACCGGGGGGACCACCACCAGGTACCAGGGCTCCGGGATGTCCACCGGGGTCAGCGCCTCGCCCACCTCCTCCGCCCAGGCGGCTCGGCCACGCACGAAGACCGGCACATCCGCCCCCAGCCCCAGACCCACCTCGGCCAGGGCCACCTCCTCAAGCCCGGTCCCCCAGAGCCGATTGAGGGCGACCAGCGTGGTGGCGGCATCGGAGCTGCCGCCCCCCAGACCGCCGCCGGCAGGCAGGCGCTTGGTCACCGTGAGATCGGCCCCCCGGGTAGTACCGGTCACCGCCTGGAGCCGACGGGCCGCGCGGACCACCAGATCCTGTTCCGGATCCAGCCCCTCCAGGCGGTGGTGAGCCCGGATGGCGCCGTCCTCGCGCGGGCTCACGGTGACCGTGTCGCCGTAGTCCAGGAACTGGAAGAGGGTCTGCAGGCGATGGTAACCGTCCGCCCGGCGGCCGACGACGTGGAGGAAGAGGTTGATCTTGGCCGGGGCCGGCCAGTCAGTCGCCGTCACCGCCGGCCTCCGGGAAGCGCCAGTCGTGGATGGCCAGCCGCAACCGCACCGCCTCGTCGCGGCGCGTGGCGGTCAGCCCCTCCGGCAGGGAATAACCGCCGTGCTCACCGTAGGAGGTGTAGCGAACCTCCCAGCCACGCTGCGTGAGCGCCGCCAGCCGGCCGCGCTTGTCGAGTTCCCGGTCGCGGACACGACCCGGCGCCGGCAGGCCGCGAACCCAGTACTCCAGGGCGGCCACCGGCAGGATCAGGCCGGTCTGGCGGTAGAGCAGGGCGCGGGCATTGGTATCGAAATGGGTCTCCTCGGGCCCCTCCAGGACCGCCCCGTCCGGGCCGCCCCTGAGGACCACCTCCCCGCTGCCGAAGGGACCGGACAGCGAGACCCGCCAGCGTTCACCGCGCTGCTCCCAGGCCAGGGAGGCTCGGCTGCCCTCCTCCCTGGCCCGGATGGCGACGCGGCCATCCAGTTCCCAGTCCCGCGCCCCGCTCACCAGGAGCCGATGCCGCTCCCATGCCGCCTCGCGATCATCCACGGATTCCGGCTCGGGAGCCGTAGCGCAGCCGGTCAGTAGCAGCAGCACCAGCCCGGAAACGGCCAGCAGGGAGCGAAAGGGATGAGGCACCGGCCTACTCCAGGTACCGGTGCATGGTCTCGCGGAGGACCTCCGCGTCGGGATCCTCCTCCAGGCCGGCCTCCCAGATCCGGCGGGCCTCCTCTTCACGACCGCGCTCCCAGAGGACCTCGCCGTAGTGGGCGGCGACCTCCGGTCCGGGCGCGGCCTCCCATGCCCGGGCCAGCCACTTCTCCGCCTCCTCCAGGTTGCCCAGCTGGTACTCCACCCACCCCATGCTGTCGAGGATATTGGGATCCTCCGGCTCCAGCTCCAGGGCACGCTGGATGTACTCCCGGGCCTCCTCGTGGCGGTCCGTCTGGTCGGTGAGGGTGTAACCCAGGGCGTTGAGGGCATGGGCATGGTCAGGGTCCTGCTCCAGCAGACGCTTCAGGTCCTGCTCGACCCGCTCCACGCGCTCCAGCTCGGCCGCCGCCATGGCACGCCCGTAGAGGACCTCGGGATGGTCGGGGGAACGCTCCAGGGCGTCCCCGTAGACCTCCATAGCCTCCTCGGGATGCCCGTGGCGGACCAGAAGACGGCCCTCGGCCAGTCGCAGTTGCACCACCTCACTGTCTTCCCGGGGCTCGGCGGCCTGCAGGTGGTGGCGTGCGGCCACCAGGTCACCCTCCTCGGCCATGAGCCAGGCGGCGCGGATCCGGGCATCCACCGCACGCTGTCCCTGGCCGACACGGCGGTAGGCGGCCAGGGCCTCCTCGGACCGGCCCTGCTCTTCCAGCGCCATGCCGAGGTAGTAGGCCGCCTCCGGAGCCTGCCCGCCCCGGGCCTCCTCGGACAGGTACCGGAAATGTTCCTCGGCCGCTTCCCAGTCCTCCTGCTCCAGCCCCAGCAGTCCCAGGGCGAAGCGGACCTCGGGGTCGTCCGGATTCTCCTCGGCCAGCTTGCTGAACTGCTCCCGCGCCTCGCTCACCTCTCCGCCGTCCACCAGGTAGCGGGCGTAGGTCAGGCGCAGGGCTCGATCATCCGGATTCTCCTCGACGGCCTCCTCGAGATCCGGCAGGGCGGCCGCGGCCTCCCCGGCGCGGGAGCGCTGGATCGCAGCCCGCAGCAGCAGGGCCTGGGTCCAGTCCGGCCGTTCCTCCAGCACCCCCTCCACCGCTTCGAGGGCCTCGTCACGGGCGCCCAGCTGATTGGCCAGCCGGGCGCGGGCGTACCCGATGGCGGCATTCTCCGGATGGCGCCGGACCAGCTCTCCCATCACCGACAACGCCCGCTCGCGATGCTCGCGACTGTCCAGAAGCCCGCGGATGGCCTCGAAGTCCAGTTCCGCCCCATCCTGCTCCAGGAGGGTCTCGAACTGTTCCACCGCCTGCTCCTCCTTGCCGTCGCGGATGAGCAGGGCGGCGAGGGTCTGCCGGGCGTGGAGATTCTCCGGATCCACCTCGACCCACAGCGGGACGGCCTCCCGGATCCGGTCCTCGTCCCCGGCGAACAGGGCCACGATCGCCGCCTGCCCCGCCACGGCCGGGTCCCGCGTCGCCTCTGCGGCCCGCAGGTAGTAGGCGGAGGCGATCTCCAGCTGATGGAGCTGGCCGGCGAACTCTGCCACCAGGAGGTCGTAGAGCACCTCCTCGGTCAGACCGGAATCCGGGGTCGATGGCGCAATGTCGCGTTCGACCTCCGCCTCCCGGGCCATCGGCGGCGCCGACTCTTCGGACCCGTCCTCGGCATCGGAGGATACGAGGCCTGCGCAGCCGCTGGTCAGCAGGGCGGCGAGCAGCAACGGGAGGGGGGAGGAAAGGGCTAGTGGCATGGGGCGAATAGCGTCCCTGGACGGCTGCGGATAACCTGAGGACTATAGTTAATCATGATCAGGCGGAACACCTCCATGATGGGCCGTGCCGAAGCGGGTCAGAGGACCGATGAAAGTTGAGTTCGGACGACCCTTGCCCCAGAATGACCGCATAAGAGAGGGTCGGGTTCCATGTCGCTGATCGCATTCGGTCTCAACCACAGAACGGCCCCGGTGGACATCCGGGAGCAGGTCGCCTTCCCGCCGGACCGGCTGGACGAGGCGCTCGCCGATCTGCGCGCCTCGGTCGGGGTGGAGGAGGCGGCCATCCTCTCCACCTGCAACCGCACCGAGATCTACTGCGGCGGCGACCGCCAGCCCGCCACCGAGGAGCTGGTGGGCTGGTTCTCCCGCTACCACGACCTGGAGCCCACCGCGGTGGCGCCCTACGTCTACGTCCACCCGGACCGCGAGGCGGTGCGCCAGGTCATGCGCGTGGCCAGCGGCCTGGATTCGCTGGTCCTGGGCGAGCCCCAGATCCTGGGCCAGCTCAAGGGCGCCTACGAGGCCGCTGCCGCGGCCGGCTCGGTGGGCGGCCAGCTCAACCGCCTCTTCCAGCAGACCTTCGCCGCCGCCAAGCAGGTCCGGACCGACACCGCCATCGGGGCGAGCGCCGTCTCCGTCGCCTACGCCGCGGTGAGCCTGGCGCGCCAGTTCTTCGACGACCTGGAGCACCACACCGCGCTACTGCTCGGCGCCGGCGAGACCAACGACCTGGTCGCCCGCCACCTCCACGAGGCCGGCATCGGCCGGGTCATCATCGCCAACCGGACCGTCGAGCGGGCGCGGGACCTGGCCCACCCGGTGAACGGCTTCGCCATCGGCCTGGACGAGGTGGAGGCCCATCTGGCGGAGGCCGACCTGGTGGTCTCCGCCACCGCCAGCGAGGAGCCGCTGATCACCAAGCCCATGGCCAGGCGGATCGTGAAGCAGCGCCGCCACCGGCCGGTGCTCATGGTGGACATCGCCGTCCCCCGGGACATCGACCCGGCCGCCGGCGAGCTGGACGACATCTACCTCTACGCCGTGGACGACCTCCAGGCGATCATCGAGGAGGGGCTTCGCTCCCGCCAGGCGGCGGCCATGCAGGCCGAGGAGATCATCGACGCCCGCGCCGACCACTACATGGCCTGGCTGCGCGCCCAGGATGCGGTGAGCACCATCCGCACCTTCCGCGAACACACCCACCAGCTCCAGGCCGACGAGTTCGAGCGCGCCCGGCGCCAGATCGCCGCGGGACACGACCCGGAGGCGGTCCTGGCCGAGTTCGGCCGGCGCCTGACCAACAAGTTCATCCATACCCCCACCGTGGCCATGAATCAGGCGGCCCAGCGCGGCGATGAAGAGATCGTCCGGGCCGCCCGCCACCTCTTCGACATCCCGGAAGACGACGCACAGTGAAGGCCAGCATCCGCGACCGCCTCGACCGCCTGGTGGACCGGCTGGAGGAGGTGGACGGCCTCCTCGCCGATCCCGAGACCCACACCGACCCCGACCGCTTCCGCCGCCTCTCCCAGGAGCACGGCCAGCTCTCGCCGGTGGTGAACACCTACCGCGAGTACCTGGGGGTGCTGGACGACATCGAGGCCGCCCGCACCATGGCCGCCGAGGACGACGCCGAGATGCGCGAGATGGCCGAGGCCGAGCTGGAGACGGCGCAGACCCGGGCGGAGGAGCTGGAGTGGGAGCTACAGCGGCTGCTCCTGCCCACCGACCCCAACGACGAGAAGAGCCTCTACCTGGAGATCCGCGCCGGGGCCGGCGGCGACGAGGCGGCGCTCTTCGCCGGCGACCTCCTGCGCATGTACAGCCGCTACGCCGAGAATCGCGGCTGGCGCACCGAGATCCTCTCGGAGTCGGAGGGCGAACACGGCGGCTACCGGGCCGTGGTCGCCCGCATCGACGGCCGCGGCGCCTATTCCCGGCTGAAGTTCGAATCCGGCGCCCACCGCGTCCAGCGCGTCCCCGAGACCGAATCCCAGGGCCGCATCCACACCTCCGCCTGCACCGTGGCGGTGATGCCGGAGGCGGACGAACTCGCCGATGTCACCATCGACACCAACGACCTCAAGGTGGACACCTTCCGCGCCTCGGGGGCCGGCGGCCAGCACGTCAACAAGACCGACTCCGCCATCCGGCTCACCCACCTCCCCACCGGGATCGTGGTGGAGTGCCAGGAGGAGCGCTCCCAGCACAAGAACCGCGCCCGGGCCATGTCCTTCCTCCAGGCCAAGCTCCAGCAGCAGCAGGAGGAGGCCCGGACCCAGGAGCGTGCCGAGACGCGCCGCGCCCTGGTGGGGACCGGGGATCGCTCCGAGCGGATCCGGACCTACAACTTCCCCCAGGGCCGGGTCACCGACCACCGCATCAATCTCACCCTGCACAAGCTGGAGCAGGTCCTCGCCGGCGACCTGGATCCGCTCATCGACGCCCTGGTCAGCGAACACCAGGCCGATCAGCTCGCAGAGCTGGCCGGCGCCGAGGCATGACCGTCGACGGTCTCCTGGCGGAGGCCGTGGCCGGACTCACCGCCACCAGCGACTCCCCGCGCCTGGACGCCGAACTCCTGCTGGCCGAGGCCCTGGGGCGCGGCCGTACCTGGCTGCGTACCTGGCCGGAGGCCACCGTGGAGGACCCCGCGCTGGCGCGGTTCCGGGGGTGGGTCGACCGCCGGGCCGCCGGCGAACCCGTCGCCTACCTCCTGGGGCGGACCGGCTTCCACGAACTCGAACTGGCCATCACCCCGGCCACCCTCATCCCCCGCCCGGAGACCGAGGAGCTGGTGGAGCGCGCCCTGACCCTGGGTGGGAGCCTGGGCGGCCCGGGAGCGCGGGTGCTGGACATCGGCACCGGCAGCGGCGCCATCGCCCTGGCCCTGGCCGCCGCACGACCCGACTGGCATATCGAGGCCACCGAGGCGAGCCCCGAGGCCCTGGCCGTGGCGCGGGCCAACGCCGCCGAGCTGGGGCTTGAGGGGGTCGCGCTGCACGCCGGGGACCTCTTCGCCGACCTCGCCGGCCCCTGGGACCTCGTCGTCAGCAATCCGCCCTACGTCGCCGCCGACGACCCCCATCTGGACCGGGGCGACGTCGCCTTCGAGCCCCGCGGCGCCCTGGCCGCCGGCCCCGACGGCCTGGACTGCCTGCGCCGCCTGGCGGCCGAGGCGCCGGGGCGGCTGACCCCGGGGGGATGGCTGCTGGTGGAGCACGGCCACGACCAGGGACCGGCGGTCCGCGCCCTCTTCACCGCGGCCGGCCTGGACCGGGTGGCGACCCATCGGGACCTGGCCGGCCGGGAGCGGATCACCGAGGGTCGGCGACCGGCGCCTTGAACCCGCACGGCTGACAGCTATCCTCTAGACAGTGATTCCCGGAAGT
>JBKGYA010000064.1:0-10322 GCA_046546335.1 Thiohalospira sp.
TGCTCTCCTTCACCAAGGCGGCCGAGGCGCTGCACATGACCCAGCCGGCGGTCACCTTCCAGGTGCGCCAGCTCGAGGAGCACTTCAATACCCGGCTCTTCGACCGCACCCACAACCGGATCAGCCTTACCGAGGCGGGCCAGCGCGTCTTCGACTACGCCGAGCGGATCTTCGAGCTCTACGGCAACATGGAGAACGCCGTCCGCGACCTCACCGGGGCAGTGAACGGCGTCCTCCTGCTGGGGGCGAGCACCACCATCGCCGAATACATGCTCCCCGGGCTGCTGGGCGACTTCAAGAAGCGCTACCCCGACGTGGGGATACGGCTCAAGGAGGCGAACACCGACGCCATCGTCTCCATGGTCGAGAACAACATGATCGACCTGGGACTGGTGGAGGCGCCGGTGACCAACAAGAACCTCGCCGTGGAGCACTGTCGCATGGATCCCCTGGTCCTGATCTGTGCGCCCGATCACGAACTGGCGCGGCGGACGACCTTTTCCCTGGCAGAGCTGCACCAGTACCCCTATATCTGCCGCGAGGAGGGCTCCGGGACCCGCGAGGTCCTGCTGGAGGCCCTGAAGGCGGAGGGTATCGACTACCGCCACCTGCAGGTGATCATGGAACTCGGCTCTCCCGAGTCCATCAAGGGGGCGGTGGAGGCCGGGATGGGGGTCGCCATCCTGTCGCGCTCCACGGTGCACAAGGAGCTGCGCCTGGGGACCCTGGCGGCCCTGGAGCTGGAGCCGCAGGTGAGCCGGCCCTTCTCCTTCGTCCACCAGCGCCAGAAATTCCGCCTGCGCGCCATGGAAGAGCTCATGGAGTTCGCGCGGGACTACTGCCGGGCCCACGCCGACCCGGCGACAATGGAGGAGCCGAAATGAAACAGATGGCCGTCATCCAGCACACCTACACCGAATTCCTGGGCCAGCTCGAGGCGCAGCTGGAGAAGCGCGAGATCGGCTTCTCCTACTACCGCATGGCGGTGGGCGACGCCATGCCCTCCAGCGCCATGCACTTCGACGGGCTCTTCGTCCTCGGCGGCAGCCACCCCAACGCCGACCGCGAGGCCTGCCCCTGGCTGGACGACGAGATGCGCCTCATCGGCGTCTACGAGAAGGCCAGGCGCCCGGCGGTGGGCATCGGCTTCGGCGGCCTGTCGGTGGCCGCGGTCCACGGGGCGGAGCTCTCCACCGAGCCCTTTCACAACGCCTACTGGACCACGGCCCACGCCACCGAGGCCGGCGCCGACGACCAGGTCGCCCAGGCGGTGGATGGTCGCCGCGTCCTGGTCCTCTACAATGGCTCCGCCACGCTGCCGGAGGGGGTGGACCCCATCGTGGTGGACGACGAGGGCAACTGGCTGGCCATCCGGCCCACCGAGACCACCTACGGCCTGCTCTTCCGCCCGGAGATGAAGCCCGGCATGCTGGAGGATCTGGTCATGGAGGACGACAGGGAGACCCCCGAGAACCTCGGCGACCTCATGGTCGAGGCGCGCGAGAACTGGAAGGATATGCAGGATGTGACCGACCGGGTGGCGGTGGCGCTGGTCAGCGAACTGCAGCTCATGCAGGAGCGCCACAAGACCCCGGTCTTCTCGCTGAAGGTGGAGTGATCCATGAAGGAGTGGGAGAAGCGGCTCCTCGGCGCCGCCCGGGAGCTGGAGGCGGGCGAGCGGGAGACCCTCATCGGCTTCGCCGAGTACCTGGGCCAGCGGGGCGAGCAGGAGCAGCGCCCGGCGCCGGAGCCCCTGGATATCCCCCGGCCGGAGAAGGAGACCGTGGTCAAGGCCATTCGGCGGCTGTCGGCCACCTACCCCATGCTGGAGAAGGCGAAGATGCTCGACGAGACCTCCTCGCTCATGGCCGAGCACACCCTGCAGGGCCGGGACGCCGATTCGGTCATCGACGAGCTGGAGACGATCTTCTACCGCCACTATGAGCGGCACTTCGGCACCACGGGCGAGGGCGGCGAATGAACAACCTGGTCACCGCCTGGTTCCGGCGGCGCTTCTCCGAGCCGCAGACGATAACCCTGGCCGTTGCCCTGCTGGTGGGCTTCGGTATCGTCTTCCTCTTCGGGAGCATGCTGGCCCCCGTGATCGCCAGTGTGGTACTGGCCTATCTCCTGGAGGGGATCGTCAGCTGGTTCGAGCGCCGCGGTGCCCCCCGGCTACTGGTGATCCTGCTGGTCCTGGCGGCCTTCACCGCCTTCCTCGCCTTCGTGCTGCTGGGGCTGGTGCCGCTGGTGTGGGTCCAGATCACCGACCTGCTGCGCCAGCTGCCCCGCTACATCGCCGAGGGACAGCAGGCCCTTCTGGCGCTCCCGGCGGAGTACGCCTTTCTCTCCGAGAGCCAGATCCGGGAAGTCATCGATGCCGCCCGGACGGAGATCACCGGCATGGGGCAGCGGATCCTGTCGCTGTCGCTCTCCTCGGTCCTGGGGGTCATCAGCCTGGTGGTCTACCTCGTGCTGGTGCCGGTGCTCATCTTCTTCTTCCTCCAGGACAAGCGGACCCTGGTGGACTGGTTTGTCGGCCTGCTGCCCGAGGACCACGGCCTGCTCGCCCGGATCTGGCGGGAGATGGACCAGCAGATCGGCAACTACATTCGCGGCAAGTTCTGGGAGATCCTCATCGTTGCCGCCGTCTCCTGGGCGGTCTTTACCCTGCTGGGCCTGGAGTACGCCCTCCTCATGGGGGTCCTGGTGGGGGTCTCGGTGCTGGTGCCCTACATCGGGGCTGCCGTGGTCACCATCCCGGTGGCGGTGGCCGGCTACATCCAGTGGGGCTGGGGGGCCGACCTGGCCTGGCTGGTGATCGCCTATCTCATCCTTCAGGCGCTGGACGGCAACGTCCTGGTACCGCTGCTGTTCTCGGAGGTGGTGGACCTCCACCCGGTGGCCATCATCGTGGCCGTGCTGGTCTTCGGCGGCCTCTGGGGCTTCTGGGGGATCTTCTTCGCCATCCCCCTGGCGACGCTGGTCAACGCGATCCTGCGCGCCTGGCCGGAGACGGGGCCCAACGGGAACGGGGAGGTCGCCGAAGCCGACTGACTCGGGCTGTCGTGAGGCTGTCGGGTCAAAGAAGCACGGGTAGCCTCGGGGCCGCGGAGGCCGGGACGGGAGCGGGGCACCAGGTACACCGTAAATACGTCCATGTAGGCTCCACGACGGCGTCCCTGCCGTCGAGGACCTGGTACCCCGCTCCCGTCCCGGCCGGCCCTGGTCGGTTGACCGGGGGTGAATCGAAGACGAATCTCCTACCCGGATTCAGGGCCGCGCCGCTAGAATGACCCCATGACAGAGTCCCGCATCGCCCCCGAGGTGTCGGTCGCCCCCATGATGGACTGGACCGACCGCCACTACCGCTACCTCGCCCGGCTCCTCTCGCGCCGGGTGGTCCTCTACACCGAGATGGTCCACGCCCAGGCGGCCATCCACGGGGATCGCGAGCGGCTGCTGGGCCACCACCCGTCGGAGTCGCCGGTGGTCCTGCAGCTCGGTGGTAGCGACGCCGCCGAGCTGGCCGAGGCGGCCCGGATCGGCGAGGCGTGGGGCTACAGCGCCATCAACCTCAATGTCGGCTGCCCCAGCGACCGGGTCCAGGCCGGCCGCTTCGGCGCCGCGCTGATGGCGGAGCCCGACCACGTGGCGGAACTCACCGCGGCCATGCGCGAGGCGGTGGCCATCCCGGTGACGGTGAAGTGCCGGATCGGCATCGACGAACAGGACGAGTACGCCGACCTGGAGCGATTCGTGGCCACCGTGGCCGCCGCCGGCGTGGAGACCTTCATCGTCCATGCCCGCAAGGCATGGTTGCAGGGCCTCTCGCCAAAGGCCAATCGTGAAGTGCCGCCCCTGCGGCCGGAGCGGGTCCAGCGGCTCAAGGCGGAGCACCCCGAGCTGCAGATCCACGTCAACGGCGGGATCCGGGACTGGGAGACCGCCCGGGAGCAGCTCCATCCCGCCACCGGGCCGGCCCTGGACGGGGTAATGGTGGGCCGCGCGGCCTACCAGGATCCCTGGCTCCTGCAGGCGGTGGACCCGACCTTCTTCGGCGAGCCCGCCCCGGTGGATACACCGGAGGAGGCAGTGGCGGCCTGGCTCCCCTACGCCGAGGAGCGCCATGCGGACGGCGCGCCCATGACCGCCCTGACCCGGCCGCTGCTGGGGCTTTTCAGCGGCCGCCCCGGGGCGCGTCGCTGGCGCCAGATCCTCTCCGAGGGGGCGCCGCGCGCCGACGCCGACCCGGAGCTCATCCGCGAGGCGCTGGCGGCGGTGGCGCCGACGCGAGAGCCGGTCGAGGCGGGAACCTCTCCCGCCCTGTGAGGACCAACACCCTGAATGCCCACCGACGGTAGCGAGGAATCGACGTGATTGCAGCATCCAGACGAATGGGCGGCCTGCTGGCCGCCACCGGGTTGGGTATCGCCCTGATCCTCACCTTCTACACCGGTTCGGCCACGGCCGAGAGCAGCGACGAGCGCGACGCCCGGCTCACCGAGCAGGTGCGCAAACTCATCCCCAAGGCCGAGGATCCGGCCATCCGTTCCACGCCAGTGGACGGGATCTTCGAGGTCGTGGTGGACGACCAGGTCCTGTACATCACCGAGAAGGGTCGCTACATCTTTGCCGGTGACATGCTGGATGTGGAGGAGCGCGAGAACCTCAGCGAGACGGCCCGCGGTCGCGGCCGATCCGAGCAGGTGGCGAAGCTTGATGACGACGACCTCATCACCTACCCGGCGGAGGAGGAGCGCCACCGGGTAACCATCTTCACCGACATCGACTGCCCCTACTGCCAGCGCCTCCACGAAAAGATCGAGGCCTACAACGAGCGCGGGATCACGGTGCAGTACGCCGCCTTCCCCCGGGCCGGCAAGGACTCCGGCGCCTGGGACAAGGCGGTGGCAGTCTGGTGTGCCGACGATCGGGGCGCCGCCATGGATCGCGCCATGGAGGAGGGCAGCGATGGTGGAGGCGAGGCATGCGACAGCCATCCGGTGGGCGACCAGCTCGACCTCGCCGGCGAGCTCGGGATCCGCGGCACCCCCACCATCGTGGCCGACGGCGGGCAGATGATCCCCGGCTTCGTCCCGCCGGAGAAGCTGGCCGAGGCACTGGAGGAGTAACCCGGGACGGAGAGGGCGTCCATCGGGACTTGCACTCGACGTGTCTGGGCCCGTGGTTATCGGCAGGCGGGATCCTCAGTGGAGGGCGGCGAACAGCCGGCTGCGATAGCGGTTGACCAGCTCGCCCTCGTTGCCGAGCAGTTCGAAGACCGCCAGCAGCCCCTTGCGGCCGCCATCCTCGGCGAAGGTGCGGTCGCGCTGGAGGATGTGCAGGAAATCGGCCAGGGCCGTCTCGTGGTCGCCGGCCAGGGCGGCGCGGGCGCCGCGGCGATAGCGCGCCTCCAGGTCATCGCCGTCCTCGGCCAGGCGGCGCTCGATGGTCGCCTCACCCGGCCCCTCGCCGGCGATGCGGGCCAGCGTTACCCGGGCGCGCAGCCGCTCCACCCGGGGATCGGAGGCCAGGTTCACCGGTAGCCCGTCGATGGCCGCCTCCGCCTCGTCCGCCCGGCCGGTATCGGCCAGCAGCTCGATGAGCAGCAGCTGCAGGCGGGTGTTGTCCGGCTCCGCCTCCGCCACCGGCCGCAGCAGGGCCAGCGCCTCCTCGGGCCGCCCCGCCGCCCGCTCGGCCTCCGCCTGTTCCACCGTGGCGTCCGATGCCCGGGGCAGGTGGTTGTCGATGAGCGGCCGGATGGCCGACTCGGGCTGGGCGCCGGTGAACTCCTCCACCACCTCCCCGTGCCGGAAGACCTTGACGGTGGGCAGCCCGCGGACGCCCCAGTCGGCGGCGAGCTGCTGCTGTTCGTCGGTATTCACCCGCGCCAGGCGGAAGGCCCCGGCATACTCCTCGGCCAGCCGCTCCAGGACCGGCATCAGGCTCTGACAGGGGCCGCACCAGGCCGCCCAGAAATCGGTCACCACGGGGCGCTGGCGGGATTCCTCGAGGACCTGCTGCTCGAAGTCCTCGGCGGTGACGTCGACGATGGTGGCGGTCTCGTTCATCTTCTCTCCTCATACCGGAAGTCTGTGTCTTCGGGGGCGGTTTCTAACGCGCCCGGTGTGGGCCGCCGGGCCGCGGATCGCTCCGGGACGGGCAGTACAGGGCCCTGGCGTCGGCAATCGCGCCGGGGCCTCTCAACCCATCGCCGGGGCGGGTCGTGACGGGTACGCGGCTCGCCCCCGCGAGCACCAGCTTCCGATTTGGGGACTCCGTGACCGGGCTTCAAGTTGGCCTGGAACTGAACTGCGTCGAATTATGTAGGGAATGCCTGAAATGTATGTAGGCGGTACGCCCGTTTCCATGACGGAATCTGTCATCCGGAATATTATTTCGCTCTCAACTCATTGATTTGATGGAAAATTGAACGCCCTCACGTGTCTATGGCAGACGCACGGGCCGGACCAGGCCGGACTTGCGGGCCACGGTCGCTTTGTTAGGGTCTGCTTGAACAACAAGCGGTCGCAGGAAGGCCGATATAAGAGAATCCGCCAGGGAGGACGCGGTGGTCCAGGAGGGGCCCCGCCAGGGAAGGCAAGCTCAGGGATGAATCGCCAGGAAGGCGCGGCCACAGGGAGTGGCCGGAATCAGGGAAGGTAACAGGGAGGTGCTTTTTCAGGGCGGAAGGCTCGTACGGGGAGCCAGGGATCTTCGCCCTTTTGTTCGGACTGCAGGAGGTAGTCGCGGGGTCGGGCACGATGCCCGGGCCGGCAGGGAGCCGGCCGACCCGCTCTTTCGTTTCCCTTCGTTCCGGTATTGGAATCCTTGAGGCCCGCTCCGTGCGGGCCTTTTTATGATGGGTTGCCCTCCCGCGGGCTATCGGGGTCAGGCGCCGGGCTCGACGACCAGGTTGCGCCCGCCCTACTTGGCGGCGTAGAGGGCCTCGTCGGCCTCGGCGATGACCTCCTCGACCCGCTGCCCCGCCCGCCATCGGCCGATGCCGATGCTGGCCGTGATCGCCAGGGGCCCGACGCTGGTGGAGGCCGGATGGTCGGCGATGGCCCGACGCAGGGCCTCGGCCCGTTCCCGGGCGCTCGTCTCGCCGGTGGCGTGACTCACGATGACGAACTCCTCGCCGCCAATGCGCCCGGCCAGGTCATTCGGGCCCAGATTCTCTTCCAGGATCCCGCTCAAGTGGCGCAGTACCTCGTCGCCCACCGGGTGGCCGTGGCGGTCATTGATGGTCTTGAAGCGGTCCAGGTCGATGATGAGGACCGTCGCCGTCTCCGGCCACTCCGCCTGGCTGATCCCCTGTTCCAGCCGCCGGAAGAGGCCGCCGCGGTTGAGCAGCCCGGTGAGCGGGTCGTGGGTGGCCTGACGGTGGACCAGCATGAGCATGTGCAGGTGGATCCCCTGGGCGAGCAGGGAGAAGCCGGCCAGCAGCGCCAGATCCCAGAAGAGGCCGAGGACGCCGAGTTCGGTGACGACCCCCTGGGCGGCGTGCTGGATGACCACGGCGCCCAGCAGCAGCGTTGTGAACCCCAGCCCCTCCAGGAGGGTGAGGGGGAAGAGTGCCAGCATGACCACGAGGAAGAGCGGCAGGGTGGTATAGCCGATGAGGGCCGGGTTGGCGTAGGTCGGTCCCAGCAGTCCCTGGGAGGCCACGTGGAACAGCAGCGGGATCCCCACCAGGGCCAGGATGTGGGCCCGGGTGCCGGCGAGATTGGGCCGGGGGACGACCCAGGCCAGTGCCAGTAGCAGGGCGCCGGCCCCCAGGCGCAGGATGATCATGGGCTCCAGGTAGCCGGCGGGGAGCAGCCAGAGATCGGCGAAGAGCCACAGCGGCGTGGCGACCCCCAGCAGCAGCGCGAAGAAGCGGGAGCGGAGGAATGAGCCGGTCGGCCCGGTAGTAGTCGAAGGTTCGGCTGTGGTGCCGGGCGCTCAGGCAATCCCAGGCGACCTCGTGGAAAAAGCGCCTGGCTGCCTCCTGGAAATTCCCCATGGGTTCCCTTGTTCCCGCAGACTGGTCATCGGTCGGCGGTCTTCCCGACCGATGGGCGGCGCGGGCTAGCGCTTGAGCAGCTCCCGCTTGCCCTCCTTGCCGTCGTACTCCTCCGCCTCCGGGAGCGGGTCCTTCTTCTCGTTGATGACCGGCCACATCGCGGCCAGCTCCGCGTTGAGCTCCAGGAAGTCCTCCTGGCCCTCGGGGATCTCGTCCTCGGCGAAGATGGCCTCCGCCGGGCACTCCGGCTCGCACAGGGTGCAGTCGATGCACTCGTCGGGGTCGATGGCGAGGAAGTTGGGCCCCTCGTGGAAGCAGTCCACCGGGCAGACGTCGACGCAGTCGGTGTACTTGCAGGCGATGCAGTTCTCGGTGACGACGTAGGTCATGGGGAGGACTCCTTGTGAACTCGGGGCGTTGTAATGGTTCGCGGGGCCGGAATCAACCGGGAGCGGGCCGGTCTTCTCTTCCCGACGCCTGTTGCAATGGCACGGATCATAGCATGTCGGCGGCGGGTCGTGCTGTTCGGCGAGGTCGTCGCTCAGGGCGTCCGCATACTCGGGGGCGGCCGGTGCAAGTCCCTGATACCAGGTACGCCGTGAAGACGTCCCTGTCGGCTCGACGGCAGCATCCCTGCTGCCGACGACCTGGTATCAGGGACTTCCACCGACCGCGAACCCTTTTCGGACCAAGTACGCGGACGCCCTGGGTCGTCGCTCAGGCGGTCGGGGAAGGCCGGAGGGGCGGGCCGGTGTCAGGACACGGCGTACATACGTCCCTGTAGCCTCCACGACGGCATCCCTGCCGTCGAGGGTCCTGACCCGGCCCTCCCCGGGGCCGACCTGTGCTGAAACGCTACTCGCCCCCTATTCCACCTCCCGCCGCAGCCGGTAGACCAGGTCCAGGGCGGCGCGGGGGGTCAGTTCATCCGGTTCGACCCCGCGCAGCGCCTCCACGGCGGGGTGGGGCGGTGCCGGTTCGGGCTCCGGGGTCGGCGCCGGCGCCGTTGCAGGGGCGGCAAACAGGTCGGGCTGGGCCGGGTCGGCGGGGGTGGTGCGCGCCTCCAGCTCGTGGAGGTGCTGGCGGGCGGTGCACAGCACCGGCTCCGGCAGGCCGGCCAGGGCGGCGACCTGGAGGCCGTAGCTGCGGCTGGCCGGGCCCTCCTCCACGCGGTGGAGGAAGATGACGGAGTCGCCGTGCTCCCGGGCGCTCACGTGGACATTGGCCGCCCCGGGGAGCTCCTCGGCCAGGGCGGTGAGTTCGAAGTAGTGGGTGGCGAAGAGCGTCAGCGCCCCGCGCCGGGCCAGCTCCTCGGCCACCGCCGAGGCCAGGGCGAGGCCGTCGAAGGTGGAGGTGCCGCGGCCGATCTCGTCCAGCAGGACCAGGGAGCGGTCGGTGGCGTGGTGGAGGATGTTGGCGGTCTCGGTCATCTCCACCATGAAGGTGGAGCGGCCGGAGGCGAGGTCGTCGCTGGCGCCGATGCGGGTGAAGATCCGGTCCAGCGGCCCCACCCGCGCCGCCTCGGCGGGGATGCAGGCGCCGACGTGGGTCAGCAGGGCGATGAGGGCGGCCTGGCGCATCCAGGTGGACTTGCCCCCCATGTTGGGACCGGTCACCACCAGCATGCGCCGGTCGCCGCCCAGGGCGAGGTCGTTGGCGACGAAGGGCTCCGCCTGGGCCTGCTCCACCACCGGGTGGCGGCCGGCATCCAGCCACAGCCCCGGCGTCTCCACCAGCTCCGGCCGGCTCCAGCCCAGGGTCTCGGCGCGCTCGGCCAGGGTGGTCAGGGCGTCCAGGGTGGCCACGGCGGCGGCGGACGCCTGCAGGGCGGGGAGCTCTTCGTTGATGCGATCCAGCAGCCCCTCGTAGAGGGCGCGCTCCCGGGCGGCCCCCCGTTCCCGGGCGGAGACCACCCGGGACTCGAAGGCCTCCAGCTCGTCGGTGACGTAGCGCTCCACCGCCTTGAGCGTCTGGCGGCGGGTGTAGTCGTCCGGGACGCGGTCGCCGGCCGAGCGCGGGACCTCGATGGCGTAGCCGTGGACGCGGTTGTGGCGCAGCCGCAGGTTGGGGATCCCGGTGCGTTCGCGCTCGTCCGCCTCCAGCTCCGCCAGGAAGCCGTCGGCATCCTCGGTGAGGCGGCGCAGCTCGTCCAGCTCGTCATCGTAGCCGGCGGCGATGGCGCCGCCGTCGCGCAGCCAGGCCGGGGGCGGCTCGGCCAGCGCCGAGCGCAGGGTGGCGGCCAGCTCGGAGAAGTCGGCCAGCTCGGCCACCTGCTCCCGGATCAGCTCGGCCCCGGCGGCCCCGGCCGCCG
>JBKGYA010000065.1:0-10310 GCA_046546335.1 Thiohalospira sp.
TGCTGCCGTCGAGCCGACAGGGACGTCTTCACGGCGTATCGGGTATCAGGGACTTGCACCGGCCGCCCCCGAGTATGCGGACGCCCTGCAACGCGCACGGCATCCGTTGCGTCGATCCGGGCCGCTGTTTAGACTGAAACGCTGTTCATTCCGCGAGGCAGCGGTCCCATGCCGGAGAGCCTACCGGCCGATTCCGTCGGCCTGGTACAGCCCCAGAGTCTGCACTTCGACCAGCCGCTGGAACTCGACTGCGGGCGCACCCTGCCCGAGTACGAGCTGGTCTACGAGACCTACGGCACCCCCAACGCCGACCGCTCCAACGCCATCCTGGTCTGCCACGCCCTCTCCGGCGACCACCACGCCGCCGGCTACCACTCCATGGAGGATCGCAAGCCCGGCTGGTGGGAGGCCTGCATCGGCCCCGGCAAGCCGCTGGATACCGATCGGTTCTTCATCGTCGCCGTGAACAACCTGGGCAGCTGCAAGGGCTCCTCGGGGCCGAACACCATCAATCCCGAGACCGGCCGCTACTGGGGGCCGGACTTCCCCATCGTCACCGTGCGCGACTGGGTCCACAGCCACGCCCGCCTGGCCGACGCCCTGGGGATCGAGCAGTGGGCGGCGGTGGTGGGCGGCAGCCTGGGGGGGATGCAGGTGATGCAGTGGGCCATCGACTACCCCGACCGGCTGCGCCACGCGGTGATCATCGCCGGCGCGCCACGGCTGTCGGCCCAGAACATCGCCTTCAACGAGGTGGCGCGCCAGGCCATCATGTCGGACCCGGAGTTCCACGACGGCTACTACCTGGAACACGGAACCGTCCCGCGCCACGGCCTGATGCTGGCGCGCATGCTCGGCCACATCACCTACCTCTCGGACGAGGCCATGCGCGCCAAGTTCGGCCGGGAGCTGCGCACCGAGCAGATCAACTTCGGCTACGACGTCGACTTCCAGGTGGAGTCCTACCTGCGCTACCAGGGCCAGTCCTTCGTGGACCGCTTCGACGCCAACACCTACCTGCTCATGACCCGGGCGCTGGACTACTTCGACCCGGCCGCCGAGACCGAGGACGACCTGGCCGCCGCCCTGGCGCCGGTCACCGCCCGGTCGCTGGTGATCTCGTTCACCAGTGACTGGCGCTTCTCCCCGGAGCGCTCCCGGGAGATCGTCAAGGCGCTGCTGGACGGCAACAAGCACGTGGCCTACGCCGAGGTCCAGGCCCACCAGGGGCATGACGCCTTCCTCATGCCCATCCCGCAGTACATGGCCGTCTTCCGCACCTACATGGAGGGCGTGGCCGCCGAGGTGGAGGGCCCATGACCAGTCCCATCGACCGCCGCCCCGACCTCGCCATCATCAGCCGCTGGATCCGCGACGGCGCCCGGGTCCTGGATCTCGGCTGCGGCGACGGCACCCTGCTCGGCCACCTGCGCGCCAGCAAGGGGGCCGGCGGCTACGGCATCGAGATCGACGATGCCAACGTCATCGCCTGCATCCGCCAGGGCCTGTCGGTGATCCAGTCCGACCTGGACGCCGGCCTCAACGACTTCGACGCCGAGTCCTTCGACTACGTCATCCTCTCCCAGACCCTGCAGGCGGTGCGCTACCCCGACCGGCTGCTGGAGGAGATGATGCGCGTGGGCCAGGAGGGCATCGTCACCTTCCCCAACATGGGCTACTGGCGCTACCGCCTGCGGCTGGCGCTCACCGGCCGCATGCCGGTCTCCTCGGCCGCCGCTGCCCCCGGGGAGTGGTACAACACGCCGAACATCCACCTCTGCACCCTCGCCGACTTCGAGGCGCTGTGCGAGGACATGGGCATCGAGATCCTGGAGATGACGGCGGTGAACTCCGCCCACCGCAGCAACCCCTTCATGCGCGCCTGGCCCAACGTCCTCGGCGAGATCGCCCTCTACCGCTTCCGGCGGCGCTGACCCCCGCCCCGGAAACCGCGCCGAATGCTATAGTCGGGGTGAGGGAACAAGAAAACCCCACGGGGAAGGAGGAGCCATGTTTCACCTCGTCCGCATCGCCACCCTGGCACTCGCCACCAGTCTCGCCCTCCCGGCCGCAGCCGAACGCAGCAAGGAGGTGGGCGACTGGGTAATCCACTACAACGCCGTCGCCACCGAGGATCTCGACCCCAGCGTGGCGGACAACTACGGGATCACCCGCAGCCCCAATCGCGGACTGGTAACGGTGACCGTCCTGCGCCAGGACATGGGGAACCCCGGGAAACCGCACACCGCCCGGGTCAAGGGTACCTCCGCCAACCTCTCGGGCCAGACCCGGGACCTGGACCTGCGCGAGGTCAAGGAGGACAAGGCCATCTACTACCTGGACACCTTCCGCATCCGCGACGAGGAGACCCTGGAGTTCGAACTCGAGGTCCGGCCGGATGGCGGCGACCAGACCCACGAGGTCTCCTTCCGCCAGGAGTTCTTCGTGGACTGACCCATCAGCCCGCACCGGGCGGGGGCGCCACCATGGCGACCCCCACGGTATAGAGCCCGAAGACCACCACCAGCCCGCCGGCCAGCCCCCGCCACAGTGGCCGGCGGACCTGGGTGGCCAGGGTGGCCGCGAAGACCCCCATCCCCAGCAGCATGGGCAGCGTACCCAGACCGAAGCTGGCCATGAGCAGCGCCCCCTCCGCCATGCCGCCGGCGGCAATCGCCCAGACCAGCACGCTGTAGACCAGTCCGCAGGGCAGCCAGCCCCAGATGAGCCCCAGCCCCAGCGCCTGCCACGGCGTCTTCACCGGCATGAGCCGGCGACCGATGGGCTCGATCCGTCGCCAGAGCACGCCGCCGGCGCGCTCCAGCTGGGCCAGTCCCTGCCACCACCCCCCCAGATAGAGGCCCAGGGCGACCATGAAGAGCCCCGCCACCACCTGGAGCACCAGCTGCGCCTCGCGCAGGGCAGCGGCGTTGGCGGCGAGGAGCCCGACTCCCCCCATGAGCGCCCCGGCCACGGAGTAGCTGGCGATCCGGCCGACGTTGTAGGCGATGAGGTAGGGCATCATCGCCCCCACGCGGTCGCGCACCGACTCCGGCAGCCCCAGGGTCAGCGCGCCGACGATGCCGCCGCACATGCCCACGCAGTGCACGCCCCCCATGAGCCCCACGAGAAAGGCGGCGAGGTAACCGGCCTCCTGCGTCATGGTCCTTCCTCCTCTAGTTCCTTGCCCGGAGCCGCCGGATGGAACCAGCGACTCCGCATGAGATGCAGCGCCAGCAGGATGGCGGGGACCCCCGCCACCGCGGCCGAGACGAAGAAGACGAAGTAGCCCCAGCCGTCCACCACCCAGCCGGCGAAGCCGCCCAGGAACTTCGCCGGCAGGGTCATCAGGGAACTGAACAGGGCGTACTGGGTGGCCGTGTAGGACGTACTGGTCAGCCCCGAGAGATAGGCGACGAAGCAGGCCACCGCAAAGCCGCCGGAGAGGTTGTCGGCGCTGATCACCACCGTGAGCCAGCGGATGTCGGGCCCCATCCACGCCATGGTGGCAAAGAGGAGATTGGTAGCCGCCACCAGGATGGCGCCGACGAAGAGCGGCCGCATGGGCCCCAGCCGGACCACCACCACCCCGCCGATGGCGGAGCCGAGGATGGTCATGGCAAAGCCGTAGATCTGGGTGATGTTGGCGATCTCGGTCTTGCTGAAGCCCAGATCCAGATAGAAGGGGTTGGCCATCACCCCCATGGTGATGTCGCTCATGCGGAAGAGGCCGATGAAGGCCAGCACCGTCAGGGCGTGCCACCCGAAGCGGCCGAAGAACTCGTCAAAGGGCGCGATGACGGCGCTCATGAACCACGCCCCGGCCACCCGAGCCGCCCGCGGGGCACCGGCGGTCCGCGCCAGGAAGCGCCGCACCCGCCGCTCCGGGGTCACCGCGCGTCGCCCGCCGGTCACCGTGGGCTCCCGCACCACCAGGGTGGTCACGATCCCCACCAGCATGAAGGCGGCCATCATCCGGTAGGCGAAGGGCCAGCCGCCAGCGTCAGCGAAGTAGAGCGCCCCCGCCCCGGCCACCAGCAGTGCCACCCGGTAGCCGAGGATGTAGGCCGCCGCCATGCCCCCCTGCAACCGGGTCTCCGCCGACTCGATGCGAAAGGCGTCAACGACCACGTCCTGGGTGGCGGCGCCGAAGGCCACTACCAGGGCGAAGAGCGACACCAGGACCAGCTGCTCGGCCGGGTCGGTGGACGCCATCCCCGCCAGCCCGCCGGCCACGCAGAGCTGGGCCACCAGCAACCACCCCCGCCGATGGCCCAGCAGACGGTGCAGAAACGGCATCCGGATGCGATCGATGAAGGGCGCCCAGACCACCTTGATGGAGTAGGTGATCCCCACCCAGGAGAAGAAGCCGATGGCGGTCCGCGAGACCCCGGCCTCGGTGAGCCAGGCCGACAGGGTGGAGAAGACCAGCAGGAAGGGCAGCCCGGCGGAGAAGCCCAGGAAGAGCATGGCCACCACCGGCGGGTGGCGATAGATGGCGAGGGTGGCAAGCCAGTCGGCGGGACGCAGGGCCATGGGGACTCCGTAACGGACGCGCCGCCATGGTAGCCGCCCGACCCGCCAGCGACCACCGCCGTCCGGCGCCGAGGCCGATGTCACCCGCACGAAACAATTATTGTATAAGTTTGTTGTTCACAATGGCGTATATTGTTGTACACTTTGTAGAAGGTCATGGGGACAGCACGGCGCCATGACCCTTCAACCAGCAACCGGGGAGAGACCCATGCTCACGGAAGTCCGGGACGACGAGGCGACCGCCGAGACCACCGACGAGGCCTTCGCCGCCGAGGAGACCGAACTCGACACCCAGAGCCTGTACATGCGGGATATCGGTCGCCACGAACTGCTGGATGCCGAGAGCGAGCGCGAGCTCGGCCGGCGCGTGCAGGCCGGAGAGGAGGCGGCCCGCCAGCGGATGATCCAGGCCAACCTCCGGCTGGTGGTGAAGATCGCCAACCGCTACGCCCATCGCGGCGTCGCGCTCCTGGACCTCATCGAGGAGGGCAATCTGGGTCTCATCCGGGCGGTGGAGAAGTTCGACCCCGAGCGCGGCTTTCGCTTCTCCACCTACGCCACCTGGTGGGTCCGGCAGGCGGTGGAGCGGGCCATCATGAACCAGGGGCGCTCGGTCCGGTTCCCGGTCCACGTCGCCAAGGAGTTGTCGCGCTATCAGGCCGCGGCGCGCAGACTGGGCCAGCAGCAAAGCACCGAGGTCACGCCGGACGATGTCGCCCGGGAGCTGGCTGTCGATCCCCAGCGAGTGCGCGACCTCATGGGCCAGAGTGCCGACGCCATCTCCCTGGACGCCGCCTACGGTGACAGCGACGGGGCCCCGCTCAAGGACACGGTGGCCGACGAGGGCAACGACCCCGCCGAGCTGCTGGGGGACTATGGCCGCGCCGCGGACATGGACCACTGGCTGGACCAGCTCGAGCCCCGGGAGCGCCAGGTCCTGCGCCTGCGCTTCGGCCTGGATACCGGCGAGTCGGCCACCCTGGAAGAGGTGGGCCGCGAGGTGGGGCTGACCCGGGAGCGCGTCCGTCAGCTCCAGATCCGCGCCCTGAAGCGGCTCCACGGCATGCTGGGCAGCGCCGCCCCCGAGCCCACCCGGGCCGCCATCGCCAGCTAGGAGGCCGGTACCGCAGGGCGCCCGCGGACTCGCCCCGAAAGGACTCCCGGTCGGTGCAGGTCCCTGATACCCGATACGCCGTGAAGACATCCCTGTCGGCTCGACGGCAGCATCCGGGCTGCCGACGATCGGGTATCAGGGACCTGCACCGGCTGCCCCAAGGAGGCGGACACCCCGGTGCCGGATGACCGGCAAAGGCCGGGGCGGTAGAATCCGCCCATGGAAGACTATCAGCGCGAATTCTTCGACCTGGCCCTGGAGTGCGGCGTCCTGCGCTTCGGGGAGTTCACCCTGAAGTCGGGGCGGGTGAGCCCCTACTTCTTCAACAGCGGCCTCTTCGACCGCGGCAGCCACCTGGCGGCCCTGGGTCGCTTCTACGCCCGCGCCATCGTGGAGTCCGGGATCCGGGTGGACAGCCTCTTCGGCCCCGCCTACAAGGGGATCCCCCTGGTCTCCACCACCGCCGTCGCCCTGGCCGACCACCACGGCCGTGACCTGCCCTGGGCCTTCAACCGCAAGGAGGCCAAGGACCACGGCGAGGGGGGCCAGCTGGTGGGCGCCCGGCCGGTGGGCGAGACCGTCATCGTCGACGACGTGGTCTCCGCCGGGACCTCGGTCCGGGAGTCGGTGGAGATCCTGCGCGCGGTCGGCGCCCGCCCCGCCGGGGTCGCCATCGCCCTGGACCGCCGCGAACGCGGCCAGGGGGAGCGGGCCGCCGTGGACGAGCTCGCCGACGAGCTGGACCTGACCATCATCCCCATCGCCGGGCTGGACGAGCTACTGGAGTTCGTCGCCACCCGCCCCGAGGTCGCCCCCTGGCACCAGGCGGTGGCCGACTACCGGGAACGCTACGGCGCCTGATCTCGCTTCCATACCCCGACAGTCTTGCCGTACGGCGACATGCCCGGTAGCTCATCCGCCCTGCTCCCTGCCAGCCGTCTCCCGGGTAAGCTGGCCGTCGGCCAGGCGGCGAATGGTGTCGAAGCCCTCGATCATGCGCTCGTCGTGGGTGACGGCAATCACCGCCGAGCGGCTGTCGCGGGCGATGCCCTTGAGCAACTCCATGACCCGGAAGCCCCGCTCGGTGTCCAGGGAGGCGGTGGGCTCGTCGGCCAGGATCAGGGGCGGCTCGTTGGCCAGGGCGCGGCCGATGGCCACCCGCTGCTGCTCGCCGCCCGACAGGGCCGCGGGCAGTGCCTCGGCGCGATGGCCGATGTCCAGGTAGTCCAGCAGCTCGTCCGCCCGGCGGCGCCTCTGCTTGCGCGGCACGCCGTTGAGTTCCAGGGCCAGCTCGATATTCTCCCGCGCGCTCAGGAAGGGGATCAGGTTGTGCCCCTGGAAGATGAAGCCGATGTTGCGGCGCCGAAAGGCGCGCAGATCCACCCCGGTCCAGCCCCCGTCGTAGAGGGTCGTGCCGCCGATGGCGATGGTCCCCGCGGTGGGCTCCTCCACCAGACTGATGCACAGCAGCAGGGTGCTCTTGCCCGAGCCGCTGGGGCCGAGCAGGGCCATGAGCTCGCCCGCCTGCACCGTGAAGGTGACCTCCCGCAGGGCCGTCACCGCCAGCTCGCCGCTGCCGAAGACCTTGTCGACGCCGGTGACCGTCAGGACGGTCTCTGCGGCCGGTGCGCCGGAACCAGTGTCTCGCGTGAGGACGCGGGTCATGGGCTACCCCGCCAGGGCCGCGCCGGGCGGCGTGCGCAGCGCCTTGCGGATACCCACCAGACTGGCCAGCACCCCGCCGACGAACAGGATGGCGAAGGTGGTGGCGGTGTCCGAAGGCTCCAGCACCAACCGGCGGGGAAAGTCGTCCTGGATCGCGAGCACCAGGGCGTAGGCGAAGGCGAAGCTGCCCACGGTGATGGCCAGCGACTGCTCCAGGGTAAGGCGGACGATGACCCAGTTGCCGGCGCCGATGAGCTTGAGGGTGGCAATGGCCCGCAGCTTGTCCAGGGTCAGCACGTACAGCAGCAGGGCGATGATGACGATGGCGACGCTGATTAAAAGGCTGCGGAAGAGCTCCAGGGTGGCGGTCATCTGTTTGAGCCGGCCCTCCATGAGCAGGGCGCGCTGCTCGGCGGTGGAATAGACGCTCTGGTAGAGCCAGTCCTCGATGTGCGCTTCCACTTGCGCGGGGCTCGCCGCCGGTGCGAGCTCCACCAGAACCGCGCTGATGGTGCTCGTGGAATCCCCCAGCAGGCCGAGGAGGCGCTCCGCCTCCGCGCCGCGGTAGCCCTCCTCCGCCAGCCGGTCCCGGTCGCGGGCCGCCTGCGCCTCCCGGGCCCGATTGTCGATGCGGTACAGGACCTCCTGGGCATCGGGCAGCGCCATGTACAGCACCGGGTTTCCGCCGCTGTCCACCCCCTGGTCGGTTAGGCCCACCACGGTGTAATCGTGGACCCCGAGACGGACGGTATCTCCCACCGCCAGGCCCAGCTTGCTATTGGCCACCACCTCGTAATGGGCGGCCCGGATGGGGCGGCCGGCGGTGATCCGGTCGGGTCCGCCCATACCGCCGAAGACCTCGTAGCCCACGATGGTGAACTGGCGCTCCTCGCCGGCCAGCTCCCGCTGTACGCCGTAGCTGATGAAGGGATCGGCCCGGGCCACGCCGGGGGTGGCCTGGACGCTGTGCCGGAGGTCTTCGGGGATACGGGAGGATTCGTTGAAGGGGCCGCCCCGGTCGCGCTGCACCACCCACAGGTCCGCGCCGGTATTGTCCACCAGCCACAGGCCGTCGGCGATGTTGCCGCGGAAGATGCCGTTCATGATGAGCACGATGGCGATGAGCAGCCCCACTCCCACCGTGGTGGCAAGGAATTTGCCCAGGTGCTGCCGGGCGTCGCGGATGGCGAGGTCCATTCAGCCACCCTCGCCGGACCGGGGCGTGACCCGGTCCCCATCTGCCACTGAGCCGGGGGCGGTGATGACCCGGGCGCCCGCCTCCAGGCCTTCGCGCACCAGGGCCTGATCCCCCTCGGTGGCGGCGAGCTCCACAGGTCGAGGCCGGGCGCGGCCGTCCACGAGGGTGAAGACCCGGGCCTCCCCTTGCCGGTAGACAACGGCCGAGGCCGGGACGACCAGGCCGGAGACGGTCCCGGTGCGGATGGTGACCCGGGCCTCCTCGTTGAGGATGATCCGCTCCGGGGGCTCCTGGAAGGCGATGTCCACCGCCAGCTCGCGAGTGGCGGGATCGGACAGGGGCTCCACCCGGGCCACCTCCCCCGCCAGCTCCGGCCCCGAGCGCAGGCGGATGCGGGCGGGCTGACCCTCTTCGACGCGCCCCACCACCGTCTCGTCCACCCGAGCATTAACCCACAGGGTCGAAGGGTCAATGAGCCTCAGCAGGGGGGTTCCGGGCTGAACAGCCTCGCCGGACTCGACCTCCCGCTCTATGACCAGTCCCGGCCGCTTAGCCGTAACCCGGGCATAACCCCGACGGGTACGGGCCTCTTCCAGGGCCGCCTCGGCCCGGGCCACCTCGGCCTCGCGGGCGGCGAGATCGGCCTGAGCCCCTTCCAGGGCTGCCCGCGCAGTCCGGAGGGCGGTCTCACTGGCATCCAGCTCCTTGTCCGCGAGGTAATCCTCCGATGCCTGGTTGCGGCGGTAATCCCGGCGGGCCTTTCCCAGCTCGGCCCGTACCCGCTCCACAGTACTGCGGGCGGCCACCGCCTGATTACGGGCCGAAACCAGGGCCTGTTCGGCCTGCGCGACACCTTCGCGCAGTTCGCGGTCTTCGAGCACCGCCAGGAGCTGACCCTCTTCCACCCGGTCGCGCTGGTCTACATGGATCTCCTCCACCTCACTGGCTATGCGGGCGCCCACAGTAAATTCCCGGCGCGCTTCCACGGTCCCGGGGACCTCCAGGGTCGGGTGCAGTTCGCCGGGTTGCGCAGTCGCAACCGACACGGGTGCAGGCCGAAGGAGGAGATAGGAGACACCAAGAACGAGCAGGACAGGGACCAGACCAACCAGCGCCCACTTGAGGGCACGGCGCCATGTCCTTCTCCGCAAGAGGCTTTTCATTCCCACTCTATCTCCCGGAAGGCCGGCTGGACATTGGGATCGCCGGGACGCCCGGAGTCATCCGGCGTCTCCCCGGTGCCATGCGGACATGGGGGCATAGACCCCGCTGTCACCGGCTCGAACCCGGGGTTCCTTCTGCCTGGACAGGACCGGCAGCGACCAGAGCGAACAGCTGGAGCAGCGCCCCAGGCCACTCACCTCCCCGAATTCGAAGACGACTCATCACAACAACCCTAACCGCGAAGCACAATGCCTTGAAGGGTCATTCGGCCGACATTCCCTCGGGTGGCGGAACCGGCTCGGGCATCTCATAGTGCCTATCTTCCGGCCACTCCGTAAGCCTGAAGGCGTTGTGGCAGGCATTACAGCTCGTCACCGCCTCCCCGAGTCGCCGGAGGATCTGACTCTGTTCGCCCATCTCCGCCGCCCGCCGCACGGCCGGCATGCGGGCAAAGACACGGCTGCCCCGGCGCCGCGACATGCGCCGTCTTTCGGTTCTTCGCATAACTCCGGGAACGGGCTTCTCCGGAGGGGGCTTCGGCGGGACTTTTCCTGCCTCATCCCGGAAAGGTCCCAAGGAGCCCTGCCATGCCTTGGGAGGACCTGCTCTCGCAGCTCGGCCACTGGGCCGGTT
>JBKGYA010000066.1:0-10309 GCA_046546335.1 Thiohalospira sp.
CGGCGTTCCATGCTCGGTCCTCCGGGCTCGATGGGGAACAGTCTGCCCGGGCCCGGGCTCTTCGTCACCCCGGAGGGGGTGTCGGTTCCGGTGGGGCCATCGCGGTTCCCATCTTCGCGGGAATGACGTTGCAAGACCTGACCCCATTAGGGGGTGAACAAGAACCCCGGGCGGGGCCGGGGTTCGGGGCGCCCGTCGGGGACGGGCGCGGTCTCAGCGGGCGAGGGCCCTAGAAGCTGTAGTGGGCGCCGACGGTGAAGGCGGAGCCGCCCTCGCTATTGCCGTCGTCGTAGCCGACGGGGGAGAAGCCACCGCCCTCGTCATCGTAGTACTCGGCGAAGAACTTCATGGCCTCGGAGGCGTTGTAGTCGACACCCAGATGGTAGAAGGTGCCGGTGACACCCTCGGCCTCGCCGTACTTAGCCTTGTACTTGAAGTCGCCCGCGGTGTAGCCGGCGTAGAGGTTGTAGACCGTGGCATCCTCCTCGAGATAGGCGGTGCCGTCGTAGTAGTCGGCGCGATCGCCGTCCACGTCGACGTAGTAGCCGCCGTCACCGCTGGTGGCCTCGATCCCGTCCGTCACCTGTTCGAACTGGGCAGCGAGGTCAAGGTTGCCTAGGTCAGCACTAACGGCTGCACCCATCAGAGCGGCCTCGTTATCCGGCTGACCGTTCTCGGGGTCGCCATCATCCTCGGAACTGCGCAGCTCGTAGCCCAGGCTAGCGGTCAGCGGGCCGCCGGACCAGGTGCCGGTGAGGGTATAGACGTTACCGCCACCCCTTTTGTCTCCGCCGGCACCGCTACCTTCTTCAACACCGAATTTGCCGTAAGAGACGTCGCCTTCTTCCTCTCCCTTCTGGAAGCTCACGCCGGCATCAAACTGGAAGCCAGCCATCTCCGGGGTGGAGTAGGCCAGCGTATCCGAGGTGCGGAAGAGGGAGTAGGTGGACCAGCCGGCGTAGTAGGAACTGTACATGTCCACCGGGTAGGCGATGGCGTTGTAGAAGACGCCCCACATCTTGCCGGCGTGGACGGAGCCGAAGTCGCCGGAGAGGCCGATCTTGGAGACGCGGGCCTGCTTGTTGCCGTAGGCGCCGCCCTTGTCGAAGTCCAGGGTGGAGATCTCGCCGGTGGTGGAGTCGATGCCCAGCTCGTAGGTAAACGACCCGGTGAGGCCGTCGGCGACCTCGCTGGAGCCGGTGAGGCCGATGCGGGTGTAGGCGTCCCGCAGGCCGGAGTAGCTGTCGACGTCGCTGGACTCGGGATCGACGGTCTCGATGCCCTGGCGCAGGGAGCCGTAGATGGAGAGGTCGTCGTTGACCTCCACGGCCTGGGCCTGGGGGGCGACGATGGCGGCCGCGGCGGCGGCAATGAGTGTCCTGCGGTACATGGCGTTTGTCATCCTTGTCTTCAACGATGGATAGGAGGGATGGCACAGGGGGGAGGTGATGATCCTTCGGCAGAACCTCCGTGTGCCGAGAAGGGACCCCCGCGGGGAGCGGGGGCCGGGGTCGGGCTACGGCGTTACAGCTCGCCGGTCACCCAGTAGTCGACGTACTGGGACTGCTCCTCCATGAAGGCGTCCACCGCCTCCTCGTAGGAGCTCTCCCGGGCCTGGTACATGTAGTCCTGGAGCATCTCCAGCGGGATCTGGATGCGGGAGACGACGCTGGCGACCTCGACGTTGTCCTGATAGAAGCCCTTCCGGGTCAGGGCGTCGATGTGCTCGGCGCCGCCCAGGGAGCCCTCGGGATCCTCGAGGTAGCGCAGGTCGTAGGCGCCGAACTTCCAGTGGGGGCTCCAGCCGGTGACCACGATCCACTCGTCGCGCCGGGCGGCGCGCTCGAGGGCGGCGGTCATGGCGGATCCGCTGGAGGTCTGCAGCTCGTAGCCGTCCAGGCCGTAGTCCTCCAGGGCATCCTTGGACAGCCGGGTGAGGCCGGCGCCCGGGTCGATGCCGGTGATGGTGCCGTCGAGCTTCTCGCGCACCGAGTCCTTCTTCAGGTCCTCGATGGAGGAGATCTCGCTCTCCGGGATGTAGTCCGGCACGATCCAGCCCAGCTTGGCGTGGGTGTAGAGGGGGCCGAGGTTCACGAAGTCCCCGGCGTGCTTCTCGATGTAGTCCTCATGGGTGCCGGGCTGCCAGGACATGAGCATCATGTCGATGTCGCCGCCGGCCAGCCCCTGGTACTGCGGGGCGATGTCGGTCTGGGTGAGCTCCACCTCCTGATCCAGGCGCTCCTCGAGGATGCGCTTGGTCAGCTTGGTGACGAACTCGGCGTCGGACCAGGCGGTCCAGCCGATCTTCACCGGCTCGGCCTGGGCCGAGAAGGCCAGTCCGACGCCAGCCATGGCGGCGGTGGCCCACTTCAGGGTCTGCTTCATCATGCCACTTCTCCTTTTGGCTTGCGGTACACGTAGTCTGGCTCACTTTCCGGCCGGTGCCTGCCCCCGGCCGAAGAGCCTGCGCAGGAATCCGGCGATCCCGCTCCCGCCCCGGCGCTCGCCGAAGCTCTGGGTGATGCGATCGAGGAGGATGGCGAGGATGACCACGCCGATCCCGCCCTCGAACCCCAGCCCCACCTCCAGGCGCTGGATGCCGGTGAGCACGGTGTTGCCCAGGCCGCCGGCTCCGATCATGGAGGCGATGACGACCATGGACAGGGCGAGCATGATGGTCTGGTTGATGCCCGCCATGATGGAGGGCATGGCCAGCGGCAGCTGGACCTTCCACAGCAGCTGGCGCTCGGTGCAGCCGAAGGCGAGTCCCGCCTCCACATGCTCCCGGGAGACCTGGCGGATGCCGAGGTTGGTCAGGCGCACCGCCGGGGGCATCGCGAAGACCACGGTGGCGATGGTGCCGGGGACCTTGCCCAGACCGAAGAAGATGGCCGCCGGGATGAGATAGACGAAGGGCGGCATGGTCTGCATGAGGTCGAGCACCGGGCGGACCGTGGCCTCCACCCGGTCGCTGCGCGCCATGGCCACGCCCACCGGCAGGCCCAGGATGAGTGCCACCACGCTGGCCGAGAGGACCAGGGCGAGGGTGGACATGGTCTCCGACCACAGCCCCATGCTGAAGAGCACCAGCATGGAGACGGTGGCGAAGAGGCCGAAGCGCCAGCTCACCCGCCACCAGGCCAGGGCGATGAGGATCACGGCCATGAGCTCCGGCGGGGCCCCGCGCAGGACATCCTCGAAGCCGTTGGCGAGGAAGCCGATGGTGTCGGAGATCCCGTCGAGGAGCGGCTGGAGATTGACCAGGATCCAGTCCACCAGCGCCTCGATCCAGCCGCCGATGTCGATGTTCTCCTTGAAGAAGTCCTTGATATTCATGTCGGTCTATCCCGTCCGGTCCAGGGTCTCGAGCAGCGCCTTGCGGGAGATGACGCCGAGGTAGCGGCCGTCATCGTCCACCACCGGCACCGGCCAGCGGGCGGCGGCCACCATGGAGAGGACATCGGACAGCGGCATGTCCTTGCCGGCGGTCTCGATATCCTTGAGGAAGGCCTCGTTGTAGCGCGTCTCCCCCTCGCCCTTCATCGCTTCCATGAGGCTGTCGACGCTGATCATCCCCAGGTACTGCTGGTTCCGGTCGAGGATCACCGCCGCGTCGCTGCTGGCGCGCTTGAGCTGCTGGAGGGCGCTGTTGACGTCCACGCCGGGGCGCTCGATGACGGTGACCGCGTCCCGCCGGGCGATGTCGCCGGCGGAGAAGACCTGGCTGACGTCCACGCCGTAGAAGAAGGAGCGGACGTAGTCGTTGGCCGGGTTGGTGACGATCTCCTCCGGCGTGCCCACCTGGACCACCGCGCCGCCCTGCATGATGGCGATGCGATCGCCGATGCGCATGGCCTCGTCCAGGTCGTGGGAGATGAAGACCACGGTGCGCGCCCGCTCCTGCTGGAGGGAGATGAGCTCATCCTGCATCTCGGTGCGGATGAGCGGGTCCAGGGCGGAGAAGGCCTCGTCCATGAGGAGGATGGAGGGGTCGGTGGCCAGCGCCCGGGCCAGGCCCACGCGCTGCTGCATGCCGCCGGAGAGTTCGCTGGGGTAGCTGTTGGCGTTGCTCTTGAGTCCCACCGTCTCCAGCGCCTCCAGGGCGCGCTGTTCACGCTTGTCGCGGTCGGCGCCGCTGATCTCCAGGCCGAAGGCGGTGTTCTCGAGGACGGTGCGGTGGGGCAGGAGGGCGAAGGACTGGAAGACCATGGACATGTCCCTTCGCCGCAGCTCGATGAGCTCCTTGCGGCTCATCTTCGTCACATCGTGGCCGTCGACCTTCACCGAGCCGCGGGTGGGCTCGATGAGCCGGTTGAGCATGCGGACGATGGTGGACTTGCCGGAGCCGGAGAGCCCCATGATGACGAAGACCTCGCCCTCCTGGATGGCGAAGTTGGCGTCCTTGACGCCGATGGTGTTGCCCGTCTTCTCGAAGATGGTGTCCTTGTCCAGGCCCTGATCCATGAGTTCGAAGGCCTCACCGGGGTCGGGGCCGAATATCTTGTACAGATTCTCAACGACGATCTTGTCGGTCATGGGCAAGCATCACGTGCGGTGTGAGTGGGTGTCGGCCCCGAAAACGGGGGCCCTCGGCCGATTCCGGAGAGAGTCGGCCCGAATGACACACGGTGGTCATGCGAGCACAGGGTGGGAGCGGCCCGCCACGCGGCGTTTCGGGCATCCAGCCCTGGCACTACCGTGTCAGTATAAGACAATTTTGAAAGACCCCCAAGATTTCTGACCTCCTGGTCAGTTTTGGGGCAGATGGCACCGGCCTCCAGTGGCTGACTGGGGCTGTTGTCAGCGTTCCGGTCTGGCTCCCGGCTCCGGCCGGAGCGATGGGGTGGGGCAGAGCCGTCGTTCCCGCGCGCGCAGGAATCTCGATGGCGGAGTCTCGGGACGGGGGGTGCTGCTCGGGAGGGGCCTCAGGGTCGGTCGGCCGCCTCGCCGCGCTGAAGGAGCTCCCGGGGGAGGGAGAAGACCACCTCCTCCTTCGGCCCCTCCAGGGTCTCCGGCTCGCCGGCGCCCCACTCCCGCAGCTGCTGGATGACGTTGTTCACCAGGACCTCCGGGGCGGAGGCGCCGGCGGTGATGCCGATGCGGTCCACGCCCTCGAACCAGTCCCGTTGCAGGTCCTCGGCGCCGTCCACCAGCCACGCCCGGCATCCGGCGCGCTCGGCCACCTCGCGCAGGCGGTTGGAGTTGGAGCTGTTGGGGGAGCCCACCACCAGCACGGCGTCGGCCTCCTCGGCCAGCCGCTTCACGGCATCCTGCCGGTTCTGGGTGGCGTAGCAGATGTCCTCCTTGCGCGGGGTATCCACGGCGGGGAAGCGCCGGCGGATGGCCTCGACGATGGCGGCGGTGTCATCCATGGAGAGCGTCGTCTGGGTGACGAAGGCGAGGCGGTCGGGATCCGCCACCTCCAGGTTGTCCACATCCTCCGGCGTCTCCACCAGGTACATGCCGCCGTCGCCGCCCTCGCGCTCGTACTGGCCCAGGGTCCCCTCCACCTCGGGGTGGCCGGCGTGGCCGATGAGCAGGCACTCGCGTCCCTCCCGGGCGTAGCGGACCACCTCCAGGTGGACCTTGGTCACCAGCGGGCAGGTGGCGTCGAAGACGGTGAGCCCGCGCCGCTCCGCCTCCCGCCGCACGGCGGGGGAGACGCCGTGGGCGGAGAAGATCACCGTGGCGCCGTCGGGGACCTCGTCCAGCTCCTCGACGAAGCGGGCGCCCTTCTCGCGCAGGTTGTCCACCACGTAGCGGTTGTGGACCACCTCGTGGCGGACCCAGATGGGGGCACCGAAGGCCTCCAGGGCGCGGTCGACGATGTCGATGGCCCGGTCCACGCCGGCGCAGAAGCCGCGCGGGCTGGCCAGGAGCAGGCGGGGGGCGGTCTCGGTCATGTGTCCTCCGGGGCCGGTTCCACGGCCACCACCTCGACGTCGAAGGTGAGGGTGTGGCCGGCCAGGGGGTGGTTGAAGTCGACGCGGACCTGGTCCCCCTGGAGGTCGAGGATGGTACCCGGCACCTCCTTGCCGTTGGGGACGGAGAAGCCGACGATGAGCCCCGGCTGGGGGTCGACGTCATCGGGGAAGCGGTCGCGCTCGATGAAGTGGATGTTGCCCACGTCGGGATAGCCGAAGCCCTCCCGCGGGTCGATCTGGAGGCACTCCCGATCCCCGGGGGCGAGGCCGCGGATCACCGCCTCGAGCCCCTGGATGAGGGTGCCGTCGCCCACGGTGTAGGTGAGCGGCTCGAAGCCGTCGGTGGTCTCCACTACCGTCCCGTCCTCCAGGGCGAGGGTGTAGCGCAGGGTCACCTGCCGGCCAGAGGCGACGGTGAGCGGGGTCTCTTCGGTCACGGGGGCCTCCGTCTCGATTATTTTCTCAGTTTACGCCCGACCCGGGGATCATTTAAGGCATCGCCGAAGGGGAGATGCCGGTGGGTGCGCCGGGTCGGGGTTTTGTGCGCTGGTTCACGGAACGAGGTATCGAGGCCGGAAGGCCGTTCAAGTTCCGGCTCGATCGGACGATACCATAAGAGCCGACGGCTCAATGCCGACATCCACATCCATCAGGAGGTTCATCCATGGATATCAACTCCGGCATTCAGGCGGCGGCCCTGGATCAGCACAGCAAGCAGGTCGGTGACGCGGTTACCACCAAGATGATGGACAAGACCATGGACATTCAGGCCAGCTCTGCTGCACAGCTGCTCGAGGGAGTCGAGGAGAATTCCGACGCCGTGCGTGAGAATCTCCCCGACAACGTCGGCAAGAACGTCAATACGTCCGTCTGAGACGCTCCCGCCCGTCGGGAGTTGCGGGGCCGTTCTCCGGGTCTTCGAGGCTCGGGGCGGCCCCGTTTTTCGATCCGACCTAGCCGCTCTGCCGGGCGTGGAGTTCCCGCAGCTTGGGCACCGACAGGCCGGCGGCGTCGGCGTGCTCGATGGCGCGGGCCAGCCGCGCCGGGGCGGAGCGGCCGGTGTTCCGGTGTTCCGGATCGCCCTCGAAGGCCTCCACCATGCCGTCGATGAGCGCCTCGCGGTCGAGTTCCTCGCCGGTGAGCCATGCCTGGATGTCCATGACCTCGTGGGCGACCTGCCGGGCCAGCTCCTGGTGGTCGCGCCACAGCTCGGTGACGGTGCCGCCACACTCGAGGCCGGCGATGTTGGTGGTGAGGATGTAGACGTTCTTGCGTACCAGCTCGAAGCGCATGGCCGCCGCGTCATTGACCTCGCGCGCCGGGATCCCCAGGCCGTTGAGCGCCTCGACCAGCAGCCCCGCCGCCGGGCCGTGGGCCGGGGAGGGGATGACCACCTTGTGGTCCTGGCCCGGTTTCTTCTCGAACCAGGCGGCGATGACCGTGGGCTGTTCGATGCCGTGGGCCTCCCAGTCCCGCGGCAGGAGTTCGTTCTGCAGCAGGCCGACCCGCTGGCGCCACGCCTCGGGCATGGCCTCCAGTGCCGGGTGGAGATCCGCCTCGCCCACCGTGAGCAGCACCAGCGCCGGCTCGGGATATTCGGCGGCGGTCCGTTGCGGGTCCATGTCGCGGGTAACGGGGTAGACGGGGTGGCCGGCGCGCAGCAGGGCGCGGGCGAAGACGCCGCCCAGCTCGCCGACGCCCTGGAGGATCACGGGTTGGGACACGGGGTTGCCTCCTTCTGGTTCACGGGTTGGCACTGCGCGGATCCTATCAGCCCTCAGGCCTGATCGAGCAGCAGCTCCGGCGGCGCGTGGGGAAGCAGGGCATGGAGGAAGGCGGTGATGCCGCCGGCGGTGTAGGGCTGGCGCTCGCCGTGGCCCCACACCGGCGCCGGCCAGGCGGCGTCTCCCTCGTAGCGGGCCACCAGGTGGACGTGGAGTTGGGGGACCTGGTTGCCCAGGGCGGCGACATTGAGGCGATCGGGCTCGAAGGCCCCCCGCAGGGCCAGCCCCAGGAGGTGGATCTCCTCGTTGAGCTGGCGGCGCGCCCGATCCGGCAGGTCGAAGGGCTCGCTGACACCGGGCCGGGTGGGGATCACCAGCAGCCAGGGGAAGCGGGCGTCGTCCATGAGCCGGATCCGGGAGAGGGTCATGCGCCCCACCGGGTAGCTCTCGGCCAGCAGGCGGGGGTGGAGTTCGAAGTCGTTGGTGGCGCGGGATTCGGTCACGAAGGCGCTCCTCCCTCCTCGGGGTGGGGGGTGTTGCAGTTCCAGCAGCGGTCCAGGAAGCCGTCCACCGTCTCGCCGCAGTTGGGGCAGACCCAGTCGGGTTCGTCGGGCTCCGGCTCGGCCAGGTAGGCAGCCACCCGGGCGCGGGCGGCCTCGACCTCGCGGTCATCCAGGGCCCAGACCTCCGGCCAGGTCTCCGTGGGCGGGAGTTCACCGGCCGCCCCTCCCAGGTAGTAGTTGCGCAGGGTCACGCTGAAGCCCTCCGCCTCCAGCCTTGCGGCGATCCAGCCGGCGCGGATGGGGTCGCGGTCGGCGTGGACCACCTCCATCTCAGGCCTCCTCGCCGGGCTGCAGGCAGATCACCCGGTTGCGCCCCGCATTCTTGGCGGCGTAGAGGGCGTCATCCAGCCGTTTGATGAACAGGTCGGTGCCCTCGCCGGGCTGGTAGGTGGAGCAGCCCAGGCTCATGGTCACCGTGCCGATGGCCGGCATCGCCTCGGCCTCCAGGGCCCGGCGCAGGTCCTCGGCGACCCGGCGGGTCCCCTCCGCGTCGGTATGGGGCAGGACGGCCAGGAACTCCTCGCCGCCCCAGCGGCCGACGATGTCCGCCTCGCGCAGGCGCTCCTGCAGCAGTGCGGCGAGACGGCGCAGGACCTTGTCTCCGGCGGCGTGGCCGTGGTGGTCGTTGACCTGCTTGAAGTGGTCCAGGTCGAAGAGGAGCCCTCCGAGTTCGCCACCGTAGCGGTCTACCTCCTGCGCGGCGTGGAGGGCGGCGCGCTCCACGTGGCTGCGGTTGAAGAGGCCGGTGAGGGCGTCGTGGCTGGCCTCGTGGGCCAGCTCGGCCTCCAGCGCCTTGCGCTCGGTGATGTCGGTGATGGTGCCGATGAGGCCGATGGCCTCGCCCTCCTTGCCGGTGAGGACCGCCTTGTCGAAGAGGACGTCGCGCCGCTCGCCGCTGGCGTTCTCCACCTGGGTCTCGTAGCGCTGGTGGCCCCCCTCGGCCAGCAGGCGCACATCCGCCTCGCGATAGGTCCGGGCCAGGTCCGGTGGCCAGATCTCCTCCACCGTGCGCCCGATGACCGCGCCGCGTTCCGCCCCGATGAGGTCCAGGAAGGCCTGGTTGCAGCCCTGATAGCGCCCCTGGGCGTCCTTGTGGAAGATGGGGTTGGGGATGGTCTCGATGAGGGTGTCCAGGAAGTGGCGCTGCTCCCCCTCCCGCCGCTCCGCGGCGGAGAGCCGCTCCAGGATGCGCGCCAGGTGGCCGATCTCGTCGCTGCGGGCGAGCGCCCCGTCGAGGTCGGGCGCCGCCTCTCCGCGCTGGTCGATGGCGCGCCCGATGGCGTAGAGCGGGGCCAGCACGCGCCAGCGGATGACGCCGTAACCCAGCGCCACCAGGGCGAGCACGGTGAGGCCGAAGCCGATGGCGAAGCGCAGCGCCTCGGCGCGGGCCCGGTCGAGTGCCGGGCCGGCATCGTAGGTGAGCAGCGCCGCTCCCTCGGGGGCCTCGCCGTTGTCCATCCCCATGAGGCGGGTAAGGTGCAGCGGCAGGGCGACGTCGATGTATTCGTTGTCCGCCTCGAAGGTTACCTGCGGATCCAGCCCCCCGGCCGCCTTCTGGAGCAGCAGGGGGGCCTCCTCCAGCGGGAGGCGGGAGAGGGGCAGACCGCGCCAGCTCACCCGGTTGGCGGCGAGTACCCGCAGGGGGTCGCCGTGGACCACGATGACCCGGCGGATGTGCGCCTCCGCCCCCAGTACGGTGGCAAAGCGCTCCAGGGGTTCGGTCCGGGGGTTGGCCTCGGCGGCGAGGATCAGGGTGCGGGTCAGTCGTTCGGTGTGGTCGGTGAGTTCGGCCCGGGCGGTGTGGAGGTGGTGCTGGTAGAGGGCGGCGCCCCCCAGCACGGCGGCCAGGGCCGCGGCGGCCAGCGTGATGTGGTTGCCCAGGAAGAGCTGGAACTGCTGGCCGAAGACCAGGATCACCGCCACCACCAGCGACAGCACCGCCGGCGTGGTGGCCAGGGCCTGGCCCAGCAGCATGGTCATGGTGACGGTGCTGCGGCAGCGGGGCGTGCGTCCGATGGCCGCGGCGGCCTGGCCGCCGGCGATGCTGGTGCCGGTGCCGCTGCCCAGGGCGCCGAATCCCATGGCGATCCCCGAGCCC
>JBKGYA010000067.1:0-10159 GCA_046546335.1 Thiohalospira sp.
CGCGCGTGACACAAACCGCCTCGCACCCAAACGCCGCCGCCAGCCCGGCCAGGGGCGGGCGCCCGGCGGCGGCGAAGAGCAGGGCGGCCAGGGGCGGGAGGATGATGTAGCCGGGATCGGCGGCCATGAGCACCCCGAGGACCAGCACGCCGGGGGTGAGCAGCCGCGTGGGCAGGCGCCGCATGGCGCGGCGGAAGGCGGCGGCGAAGAGGCCGCTGCGCTCGGCCAGCCCCATGCCGAGCATGGCCACCAGCACGAGCCCCAGGGGGCGGAACTCCACGAAGTTCTCCACCAGGTGGCTGGACAGCCACCAGATCCCGTCGCTGTCCAGGAGGCTGCGGGCGCGGATGGTGTCCTCATCCCGGGGGTGGGGCAGGGCCGCGCCGGCCAGCTCGGCCAGGTGGCTGACCACCAGGATCACGCCCAGGCCGATGGCGAAGAGGGTCATGGGTTCGGGCAGCCGGTTGCCGGCCCGCTCCAGGCGGTCCAGCCAGCCGCCTCCGGTTGCAGTGGCCATCCGTGTTCCTTGTCCGCCGCGCAGGCGTTCTTCTTGCCGGATGATCGCCCGGGCGGGTTCCGGCCCCCTGGGCGATCGATTACCACCCTACCGGAAGGGGTGTGTGAATTTCCACCACGAGGGGCGGTTCCGGAGCGTCCGGGGACCCGCTTCGAAGGGGACGCGCCGGCGGTGCAGGTCCGGGTCGGCTCGTCGGCCGCATCCGTACTGCCGCCGAGCCGACCGGGATGTCTCCATGGCGTATCGGGTATCAGGGACTTGCACCGGCCGCCCCCGAGTATGCGGACACCCTGGGGGGGTAGGGGCGCCCCGCGCGGGGTGCTCAGGCGCGGTCGGCGAAGTCCCGGTTGTGGCGCTTGAGGCTCGGGTCGGTGCCGAAGAGGAAGTGCTTTGCCATGTCGGGGCTGTAGCGCGAGGCCGGCGGCGTCCGGCCCACGGCCTCGGCCAGGGCGCGCATGTAGTGGGGGGCGTTGCCGCAGCACAGGCCCAGGTAGTCGACCCCGATGGCCCGAGCCCGGCGGGCGTAGTCGGCCACTTCGTGGCGGTTGCAGAGGAAGGGCTCGAGATCGGTGGGGAAGGTCCGGCCCACGTCCAGGGGCACCGAGCAGCAGTGGTCGTGCATGTTGAAGAAGGTGGGCTCGTTGGGGCTGGTGCGGTAGGGCACCGCCAGGCCGGCCACCGGGATGGAGACCGCCGCACGGATGGCCTCCAGGTGGGGGAGCATGGTGGCCGGCCCGCGGAAGCAGTTGAGCCCCACCACGTCGGCCCCGGCCGCCTCCAGGGCGGCGGCCGCGGTGGCCGGGTCGTCGCCGTCGCGCAGGCGGCCGTCGGCGAAGACGCCGAAGGTGATCACCGCCGGCAGGCCGGCCTCGCGGATCACCTCCATGGCGATCTCCGCCTCGCCGCGGTAGTAGAGGGTCTCGGCGAGGATGAAGTCGACCCCCTCTTCCCGCGCCCAGCCCACCATCTCGGTGTACATGGCGCGGACCTGGTCGGCGGTGGCGGGGTCGTCGGGGTCGTAGATGTTGGTATTGGAGATGTTGCCGGCCACCAGCGGGGGGCGGTCCCAGCCCTCGGCGGCGACCTCGCGCGCGGTGCGCAGGGCGCTGCGGTTCAGCGGCTCCAGCAGCTCCTCCTTGCCGATGAGCCGCATCTTCTCCCGGTGGGCGTTGTAGGTGAAGGCCTCGATGACGTCGGAGCCGGCGCGGACGAATTCGCGGTAGACCTGCTTGAGGACCTCCGGGTGGTCCAGGGCGACCTCGGGGACGAAGGAGCCGGCGGTGAGGTAGCCGCGGCGCTCCAGCTCGAAGAGGTAGCCGCCGGCGCAGAGGACCGGGTCATCCGGGTTGGCGAGCCGGGTGCGGAGGTCATCGGTCATGGGGCTTTCTCCGGGGTCGGTTCACGAGGCTGAATGCGAGGAGGCGGAGTGGCTCCGTTCCGGTGGCATGGTTCGTCCAGGGGAGGGTCGGGGCGGTGCTTTCCGGGAGACGGCGTACATACGTCCCTGTAGCCTCCACGGCGACATCCCTGTCGCCGAGGCTCCCGGAAAGCACCGCCCCGACCCTCCTTGGCCCCCTTCTGCGCCCACCCCTCGTCCCGGGGGTCGCCACTACCGCGCCGCCTGGTTCCGTGGCGGGTCCCGCGGTCTCGGTTCTAGCCCAGCTCCGCCAGGGTGGCGTCGGCGGCCTCCAGGGTCTCCTGGATCTCGGCGTCGCCGTGGGCGCTGGAGAGGAAGCAGGCCTCGAAGGGCGCCGGGGCGAGGTAGATCCCGCGGTTGAGCATGCCGTGGAAGAAGAGCCGGAAGCGGTCGAGGTTGGAGTTCACCACCTGGTGGTAGCGGGTGACCTGCTCGTCCTCGGTGAAGAAGATCCCCAGCATGCCGCCGACGACATTGGTGGTCATGGCGATGCCGTGGGCGCGGGCGCGCTCCTCCAGGCCCTCGGCCAGCTCCCGGGCGCGGTTCTCCAGCCGCTCGTGGAAGCCGGGCTCCTCGATCCGCTCCAGGGTGGCCAGGCCGGCGGCCATGGTCACCGGGTTACCGGCCAGGGTCCCGGCCTGGTAGACCGGCCCCAGCGGGGAGAGCTGTTCCATGATGTCTCGGCGGCCGCCGAAGGCGCCCACCGGCATGCCGCCGCCGACGACCTTGCCCAGGCAGGTCAGGTCCGGGGTGATGCCGTAGCGCTGCTGGGCGCCGCCCAGGGCGACGCGGAAGCCGGTCATCACCTCGTCGAAGATGAGGAGGGAGCCGTGGGCGTCGCAGACCTCGCGCAGGGTCTCCAGGAAGCCGGGCTCCGGCGGCACGCAGTTCATGTTGCCGGCCACCGGCTCGACGATGATCCCGGCGATCTGGCCGCCCATGTGCTCGAAGAGTTCGCGCACGCCGTCGGCGTCGTTGTAGGTAAGCGTCAGGGTGTGCTCGGCCAGGCTGGCGGGGACGCCGGGGGAGCTGGGGCTGCCGAAGGTCAGCGCCCCGGAGCCGGCCTTCACCAGCAGGCTGTCCACGTGGCCGTGGAAGTTGCCCTCGAACTTCACGATCTTGTCCCGGCCGGTGTAGCCGCGGGCCAGGCGGATGGCGGACATGGTCGCCTCGGTGCCGGAGTTGACCATGCGAACCATGTCCATGGAGGGGACCAGATCGCAGACCTTGTCGGCCATGCGGGTCTCCAGCACCGTCGGCGTGCCGAAGGAGAGCCCCCGGGCGGCGGTCTCCTGCACGGCGCGGACCACCTCGGGGTCGGCGTGGCCGAGGATGAGGGGGCCCCAGGAGCCGACGTAGTCGATGTAGGACCGGTCGCTCTCGCTGATCATGCGGGCGCCCTCGCCGCGCTTGAAGAACATGGGCTCCCCGCCCACGCCCTTGAAGGCGCGGACCGGGGAGTTCACGCCCCCGGGAATGTGGCGGCTGGCGGCCTCGAAGAGTTCGTGGGTGTGCGGCATGACGCGGGCCTCGATGGTTCGTGGTCGATTTCGGTATCCGGGATCTCAGTCGGCGTCGAAGAGGGCGGCGTAGCGCCGCGCGGCGGCGGCGATGTCCGCCGCGCCGAAGACGCCGTGGATCACCGCCAGGGCATCGGCCCCGGCGGCGACCAGTTCGCCGCCATTCTCCGGGGTGATCCCGCCGATGGCAACGGCGGGCACGCCCAGCTCCGCCCGGGCCCGGCCCAGGTTGGCCGGGTCTGCCGGCGGGTTGTCCGGCTTGGTGGTCGAGGGGAAGAAGCGGCCGAAGGCGACGTAGTCGGCGCCGGCGGCCACCGCCGACCGGGCGCGCTCGAGGTCGTTGTAGCAGGAGGCGCCCAGGGGCCCGGTGATCCGGGCGCGGGCGGTGGCGAGATCCGGGTCGTCGGCGCCCAGGTGGAGGCCGGTGCCCAGCTCCGCAGCGAGATCCGGGTCGTCGTTGACGATGAAGGCCGCCCCGCGGGAGCGGCAGAGGTCGGCCAGGGCGGCGGCCTCGGCGCGGCGGCGCCGGTGGTCGGTGGATTTATCCCGGTACTGGATGACCCGGGCGCCCCCGTCCAGGGCGGCGGCCACCCGCCGGGTCAGGGCCTCGGGCCCCTCGCGCTGGTCGTCGGTGATGGCGTAGAGGCCGGCGATGGCCGGGGGGTCACTCGTCATCGTCGCCGTCGGCCCAGAAGAGGCGGTTGGGGACGTGCTGCCCCATGCCGATGCGGTAGCCGTGGGCCAGCGCCTCCTGAACGTAGGCCTGGGCCTCGTGGACCGCCGAGAGGGGCTCGCTGGCCTGGGCCAGGAGGCCGGCGATGGCCGAGGCGAGGGTGCAGCCGGAGCCGTGGTAGGTATGCGGCAGCCGGTCCCAGGTGAAGCGCTCCATCAGGCGTTCGTTGCCGAAGAGGCTGTTGGTGACCCGTTCCGAGGGCTCGTCGGCGCCGGTGACCAGGACGAATTCGCAGCCGTCGCTCATGAGCTGGTGGGCGCAGGCGTCCAGGGTATCGGCGGCCGGCGCCAGGGCGCGCGCCTCCGGGGCGTTGGGGGTGAGCAGGGTGGTCTGGGGGAAGATCAGGCTGCGCAGGGCGTCCGGGACGTCGCGCTCGGCCAGGTCGCCGCCGCCGCCGGCGAACAGGACGGGGTCGGTGACCACCGGGATGTCGGGGTAGTCGCGCAGGATGGTGTGGACCGCCTCGATGTTCTCCACACTGCCGAGCATGCCGAGCTTGAAGCAGGCCACCGGCATGTCCTCCAGCACGGCCCGCGCCTGGGAGACCACCCAGTCGGCCTCCACCGCCTGAAAGTCCTGGACATTGCTCGTGTCCTGGACGGTAATGGCGGTGACCACTGGGGCGATGTGGCAGCCCATGGAGGCGATGGCCTCGGTATCGGCGGCCAGACCGGCGCCGCCGGCGGGGTCGTTACCGGCGAAGACCATCACCACGGGGACGGCATCGGGGTCGTAGGCCATGGCTCGCTCCTGGCTTCGCGCTGTCGAAACCGGGATGATGGGCGCTGCGGGGCGGAACTTCAATCATCCGCGCCGGTCATTGCGGATATAACAAGTCGCCGCGGGCCAGGGAGGGACGCGGGAGGGGAGAGTCGATGCCGAAGAGGGGATGGGGGGCCGCGGTGGCGGTCCTGGCCGTCGGGGTGTCCGGCTGCGCGGCCTGGGAGCGCGGGCCGGAGCCGGTCACCGCCGAGGCCTTCGACGAGCGCATGGCCGCCCTGGAGGAGTCGCTGGCCGAGGCCGCCGCGGAGCGGTCGGAGCAGCGGGAGACCGTGGCGGGCCTGCAGCGCCTCGTGGACGAACTGCCGGTGACGATGCGCGCCGAGTGCCGCCGCGAACCGGCGGAGCCATCCCCGGTCGCCCCAACCTGCCGCTCGGCGGAGGGCGACCTCCCGATGGACCGCGAGGTCCTGGGGCGGCGGGAGTGGGTGCGCTTCCCCTCCCTGGGGCTCGCCCTGGAGGCGCGGGTGGACACCGGCGCCAAGACCTCCTCCCTCTCGGCCACCGATATCACCCCCTTCGAACGGGACGGCGAGGACTGGGTCCGGTTCCGCATCGCCCTGGGGGAGGAGCATGCCTTCCGGCCCGAGGAGCGCCCCGACGGGGAGTCCGGGGAGATCGAGCGGCCGGTGGAGCGCACCGTGACCATCGTCCAGGCTACCGGCGAGGACGAGCGCCACGTCATCACGCTGCCCATGGAACTGGGCCCCATCAGCGAGCGGGTGGAGTTCACCCTCAAAGACCGCACCGACCTCTCCACGCCGCTGCTGCTGGGGCGGCGCTTCTTCATGGACATCGCCCTGGTGGACGTGGGGCGCAAGCACCTCCACGGCGGCCCGCCGGACCTCGAGGAGGAGTCGGGAGAGGACGAGGGCGACGAGGCGGCCGAGGGGGAGGACGGGGCCGCGGATGACGGCGGGGGATCCTGAGCGTGGCGCATCGCGCACCCTTCTTCGTCGTGGTGGCCCTGCTCCTGGCGGCCGGCCTGGGGGGCATGGCCTGGCGCGCCCTGGAGCTGGGGGTCCCCCTGGGGCCGGGGGAGCAGCGCGCCATCTGGGAGGTGGAGGCGCAGGTGCGCTTTACCGCCACCGGCGGGCCGGTGCGCGCCTCCCTGGCGCTGCCGGAGCAGCAGGCGGGCTTTCGCCGGATCTCCGAGCATACCGCTTCTTCCGGTTACGGCCTGGACCGGACCGGCGAGGGCGGGCGGCGGGCCCTGTGGACGGTGCGCGAGGCCAGCGGCGAGCAGCACCTCTATTATTCGGTCCAGCTCATGGAGGCGCCGGGGGCCGTGGATCCGCCGGTGGAAGCGGTGGAGCCGGAGCCGGTCCTGTGGGAGCCGCCCAACGAGGAGGCGGCCCGAGACCTCGTGGAACGGGCCCGTGCGCGCTCGGCGGGGGCGGCGAGTCTGGCCCGCCAGCTCATTGCCGCCTTCGGCGACGCCGACGGCGAGAGTCAGCGGCTTCTGGAGACGAGCTACTCCCGCCCGGAGCTGCTGGTGCGGCTGCTCGCCGACGCCGAGATCGGGGCGCGGGTGGTCCACGGCCTGGAACTGGCCGACGGCCGGCGCCGGCAGAGCCTGGAGCCGTGGCTGGAGGTCTACACCGAGGAGGGGCCGGTGCTCTTCGACCCGGAGAGCGGTGAGCGGGGGCGGCCGGATGACCTCCTCCTGTGGGAGCGCGGGGGCGAGGCGGTGCTTGCCGTGGAGGGGGGCGAGGACTCCCGGGTCCACTTCTCCATGCTCCGCCACCGGGAGCCGGCCGCCCGGGCAGTACGCAGCCACCTGGGCGGCGAGGGGCTGCTGGATCTCACCATCCACGCCCTGCCCCTGGAGGAGCAGGCCCTGTTCAAGACCCTGCTCCTCATCCCCGTGGGGGCGCTGGTGGTGGTCATCCTCCGGGTCCTGGTGGGGGTGAGTACCTCGGGGACCTTCATGCCCGTCCTCATCGCCCTGGCCTTCATGCGCATGTCCCTGGCCACGGGGCTCATCGCCTTCACCCTGGTGGTAGCCACCGGGCTGCTCATCCGCGGCTGGCTGTCGCGGCTGAATCTGCTGCTGGTGGCCCGGGTCTCGGCGGTGATCATCACGGTCATCGCCATCATGGCGGTCTTCTCGGTGATGGCCTGGGAGCTCGGGCTCAACCAGGCGATGACCATCACCTTCTTCCCCATCATCATCCTCGCCTGGACCATCGAGCGGATGTCGGTGCTCTGGGAGGAGGAGGGCGGACACGAGGTGCTGGTCCAGGGTGGCGGCAGCCTGCTCACTGCGGTCCTGGCCTACCTGGCCATGGACAACCCCTGGGTCCGCCACCTCACCTTCAACTTCCCGGAGCTGCAGCTTGCCCTGCTCGCCCTCATCCTCCTGCTGGGGAGCTATACCGGCTACCGCCTGCTGGAGCTGCGCCGCTTCCGCCCCATGACGGAGGACTGAGGTGTTCTTCTGGCGGCGGTGGAAGCGGCTGGCGGCCCGGGGCGTGGTGGGGATGAACCGCCGGAACATCCGCTACGTCGGCGCCTACAACGACCGCCGGCTCTACCCCCTGGTGGACGACAAGCGACGGACCAAGGAGCTGGCCGCCGAGCACGGCGTGGCCACGCCGTCGCTGCTGGCCACGGTGGAGACCCAGTTCCAGGTCAGGGGGTTGAGCCGCTTCCTGGCTCGCCAGTCCGGCTTCGCCATGAAGCCGGCCCGGGGCAGTGGCGGCAAGGGGATCCTGGTGGTCACCGACACCGCCGATGGGGTCTTCCGCCGCGGTGGCGAGGTGATCCCCGCCAGCGAGATAGAGCGCCACGCCTCCAACATCCTCTCCGGCCTCTACAGCCTGGGCGGGACGCCGGATGTCGCCGTGGTGGAGGGGCTGGTGACCTGCGACCCCCTCCTCGCGGAGTGGTCCGGTGGCGGCGTCCCCGACATCCGGGTGGTGGTCTTCCGCGGCTACCCGGTGATGGCCATGCTCCGCCTGGGGACGACCGCCTCCGGGGGCAAGGCGAATCTCCATCAGGGGGCGGTGGGCGTCGGGCTGGACCTGGCCACCGGCCGCGCCGTCCAGGGGGTGCAGTTCGATCGCCCCTGCTACACACACCCGGACAGCGGCGCCCATTTCGGCGAGCTGGCGGTCCCCGGATGGGAGGCGTTGCTGGCGGAGGCCGCCGCCTGCTACGACATGACCGGGCTGGGCTACCTCGGCGTCGACCTGGTCCTGGATCGCGATCGCGGGCCGCTGCTACTGGAACTCAATGCCCGCCCGGGGCTGGCCATCCAGATGACCAACGGCGAGGGGCTCAAGCCCCGCCTGGATCGGGTGGAGGCGGAGCCCGCCGGCCGGCCGGCGGCGGAGCGCGCCGAATGGGCGCGGGCCGCCTTCCCCCGCACCACCCTCTGAGCCGGGGCCGCCGCCCCCGCGCTACAGCGTCCCCGCCTGGCGGGCCAGCCAGGTGGTGTGCGCCGACTGCTCCAGCGACCCCACCCACTTGTAGGCGCGATCCAGCGTGGCCGCCGCGGCGTAGACGCCGTGGCCGCGGACCACGGTGACGGGGTATTCCGCCAGGGTCTCCGCCACCGCCTCGGGGGCGCGGGCCAGGTACTCGTCGTAGGGGATGTCGAGGACCGGCACCCGCGGGAAGTAGTACTGCCCCTCGAAGTCCGGGGGGTGGAAGTCGCTCCCGTCCAGGGTCAGTGCCACGGTGTGCGGGTTGTGGGCGTGGAGGACGGCGCCGGCGGCCGGGTTGTGGCGGTAGACGGCCAGATGGAGGGGGCCGTCCAGGGAGGCGCCGGGGCCCGGTCCGCCCTCCGGGGTGCCGGGGACGAGCTGCCAGGGGCGCAGGGTGTCGGCGCAGGCGCTGGTGGGGGTGAGCCAGACGGTGGCGCCGGCGCGCACCGAGGCGTTGCCGCTGTGGGCGTCGTTGAGGCCGTGGCGGTGGAGCCAGTGGTAGTAGCGGACGAGGTCGGCGCGCGGGTCCATGGGCGGGATCGTCGCACGGGGGGTGGCGGGAAGGAAGGGGAACAAAAAGAAGGGGCACGCTCGGTGATGGCGGACCGAGGATGCCCCGAAGGCGACGCGTGATGCGATGCGTCACGGGAGAGAGGAAGCTGGCCGCCCCGTGAGGGGGCGGCGCGGTCGGGTCAGAAGTCCATCTTCCAGCCCACCTTGGCGGTGCGCGGCATGCCCGGACGGGCGCCGGCGGGGCGGCGGGCGGCGACGTACTCGTTGTCGGTGAGGTTCTCGACGTTGACGTAGATGCGGCCGCTGTCGGTCACGCGGTACTCGCCGGCCAGGTCGAAGACGGCGTGGGCGTCGGTGGCCTGGTCCGAGGGGATGGAGCCGGAGCCGGGCTCGGTGCGCATCTCGTCCATGTACTTGGCCGAGAGGTGGGCCTGCCAGTCGCCGCGGACGACGCCGGCGCTGGCGAAGAGCTGGTGCTCGGCCAGGTAGGGCATCTCGTCGCCGGGCTCCACCTCGCCCCAGGTGCCCGTGTCTGCGGCGCTGCCGAACTCGGTGTCGGTCCAGGTATAGGCGACCCGGAAGGGCCACTGGCTGTCGGCGGCCTGGAGCTGGTAGTCCAGGCTCGCCTCCAGCCCCTGGACCTCCGCGGCACCGGCGTTCTCGGTGTCGTAGAGGTCGCAGGCGTCACTCCCGCGGGAATCGGTGCACTCGGCCAGCAGGTTGTCGTAGTCGTTGTAGAAGCCGATGAACTCGGCGCGGTAGTTCTCCCCGAGCAGCCGGGTGCCCGCCTCGTAGTTGAGGCTCTCCTCGGGGTCGGCGTCACTGCCCACGCCGGCGGGGGCGAAGCCCTTGTGGACGCCGGCGAGCAGCTGCCACTGGTCGGTCATGCTGTAGGTCGCACCCACGCCGGGGACCACCATGCTCTGGTCGGAGTCGCTGGTCTCGGGGTTGCCGGTCCGGCCCGGGTCGTCTTTGCCGTAGTTCTCCTGCTCGCCGCTGATGTCCTCGTAGCGAAGGCCGCCCTGGATGCGCCAGTCACCCACGGTGACGGTGTCGTGGGCGTAGAGGGCCAGCGCCCCGGTCTTGCTGACGCTGTTGGACGCGGTCCCCGGCACGCCGGCATCGCCCTCGTTCAGGGTCATGCGCCCGTCGGTGCCCATGTCGTATTCGTCCACCCACTGGAAGAGGTCCACCTCGTCCTCGTGGTAGCGGGCGCCCAGGGTGAGGTCGTGCTTGGCCGCGCCGGTG
>JBKGYA010000068.1:0-10125 GCA_046546335.1 Thiohalospira sp.
GTGGATCGACTGCCACGACGCCGAGCAGTCGGTGCTGAGCTACCTGCGCAAGGATGAGGCCGGGCATCGGGCGGTGGTCATCCTCAATCTCACCCCGGTGGCCCGGGAGGGCTACCGTATCGGCCTCCCCGAGGCCGGCGTCTGGCGGGAGCGGCTCAACAGCGACGCCGGCTGCTACGGCGGCTCCGACGTCGGCAACGGTGGCGCCGTGGTCGCCGAGGCCATCCCCTGGATGGGCCGGCCTCACTCCGCGGCACTGACCCTGCCGCCCCTGGCCGCCCTGGTTCTGGTCCCGGAGGGGGACGAGGCATGAGGGTCCTGTTCGCCACCTCCGAGGCGTGGCCCCTGCTCAAGACCGGGGGGCTCGCCGACGTGGCCTACGGCCTCCCCCGGGCGCTGCGCGAGGAGGGGGTGGATGTCCGCCTGGTCCTGCCGGCCCACCCCGACGCCGTCGCCCGGCTGGAGGGGCCGGTCCGGCGGCAGGAGGCGCGCCTGGACGACCGCCCGCTCACCCTCATCGAGGGGACCCTGCCGGGAACCGGCGTCCCGGTCTGGCTGGTGGACGACCCGCCGCTCTTCGCCCGCGCCGGCAACCCCTATACCACCGAGGACGGCGTGCCGTGGCCGGACAACGCCCGCCGCTACCACCGGCTGAGCCGGGCCGCGGCGGCCCTGGCCGCGGGGGAGCTGGCCGACTGGCGGGCCGATCTGCTCCACGCCAACGACTGGCAGACCGCCCTGGCACCGCTCTTCCTGCGCGACTGGCCCGAGCGGCCGGCGAGCCTCTTCACCATCCACAACCTCGCCTACCGCGGGCTCTTCCCCGCCTCCACCCTGAACCAGCTCGGCCTCGATGCGGGCCTGTGGAACCCGGACGGGCTGGAGTTCTACGGGGAGCTGGCCTTCATCAAGGGCGGCCTGCGATTCGCCGATGCCATCACCACGGTGAGCCCCACCTACGCCCGGGAGATCCAGACCGCCCACTTCGGCTGCGGCCTGGACGGACTCCTGCGCGCCCGGGCGGCGGACCTCCACGGCATCGTCAACGGCATCGACACCGCCACCTGGGACCCGGCCACCGACCCCCATATCGCCGCCCGCTACAGCGAGCCGGACCCGGCCGCCCGGAAGGCCAACCGGACCGAGCTCGCCCGGCGTATGGGGCTGGCCGACGGCCGGGGACCGGTGATCGGCTTCATCGGCCGGCTGGTGGAGCAGAAGGGGATCGACGTCCTCCTCCCCGCCCTCCCCCGGCTGGTGGAGCAGGGGGCGCGCTTCGCCCTCCTCGGCTCCGGCGAGCCCCACCTGGAGGCGGGACTGCGCGCGGCGGCCGAGCGCCATCCCGGCGCCGTGGGCGTCTACATCGGCTATGACGAGGCGCTCTCCCACCTGGTGGAGGCGGGCAGCGACCTCTTCCTCATGCCCTCGCGCTTCGAGCCCTGCGGGCTCAACCAGCTCTACAGCCTGCGCTACGGAACCCCGCCCATCGTCACCCCCACCGGCGGCCTGGCGGATACCGTGGTCGACGTCGGCGTCGACCCCGAGGCTGGCACCGGCTTCCACATCCCGCACCTGGACGCGGCCGCCCTGGCCGCCACCGTGGAGCGGGCCCTGCTCCACTGGGAGGAGGACCGCAACTGGCAGGACCTCCAGGCCCGCGGCATGGCCGGCGATTATTCGTGGAATCGATCGGCGGCCCAGTACGTCTCCCTCTATCAGGAGCTATCGGTCCGCTGACCGGCCCCCCGACCGGACCCTGCCCGATCAGCGGGCGAGCGGGGCAACAACCGCATCAACCGCGGCGAGAAGGGGCGCTCGCTCCCTACTTCTGCTTCCCGCCCGCCTCGCGGCGCGCCGTGGGCGGGCAGTCCTCCCGCCACAGGCAGTCGGTCCGATCGCACAGGCCGGCCGGGTCGGTGGCAAAGCAGTCGAAGTTCCCCTCCTGCCGCTGGATGGCGCGGACCAGGTCGCGCTTGCTGCGATGGGACCGGGTAACGCCCTTCTCCGCCGCGATGGCGCGGATCTGCTGCATCTGCATGATGCCTCCCTGTAGGTTGCCGGCGGGTAGCCCTGCCCGCCTCTAACGGAGTATCGTCGAATCACTCACGCCTGAACAGGAGGAAGGCATGCGTCTGGCGATGCTGGGACTCGGCCGCATGGGCGGCAACATGGCCCGCCGGCTGGCCGCTGGCGGCGTCGAGGTCATCGGCTGGAATCGCAGCCGCGAGACCGCCGAGACCCTGGCCGGAGAGCACGGCAACATCGTCGCCGCGCAGACCATGGCCGAGGCGGTGGCGGCACTGACCCCGCCCCGGGTGGTCTGGATCATGCTCCCCGCCGGCGAGGCGACCGAGGCGGCGCTCATGGAGCTGGGCCGCCACCTGGCGCCCGGCGACATCGTCGTCGACGGCGGCAATGCCGACTACCGCGAGAGCCTGGACCACGGCCGGCTGCTGGGCGACAGCGGGATCGAGTTCGTCGATGCCGGCGTCTCCGGCGGCGTCTGGGGGCTGGAGGAGGGCTACTGCCTCATGGTCGGTGGCAGCGAGGCGGCGGTGAGTGTCCTGGAGCCGGCCCTGCGGGCGCTGGCCCCGGCCCCCGATCGCGGCTGGGCCCACGTGGGCCCGGTGGGGGCCGGCCACTTCACCAAGATGGTCCACAACGGCATCGAATACGGCATGATGCAGGCCTTCGCCGAGGGCTTCGACCTCCTGGAGCGCAAGGCGGAGTTCGGCATCGACCCCGGCCAGGTGGCGGAGCTCTGGCGCCACGGCTCGGTGGTCCGCTCCTGGCTGCTGGACCTGATGGCCGACTTCCTGAGCGAGGATACCGCCCTGGACGACATCAGCCCCTGGGTGGCCGACTCCGGCGAGGGCCGCTGGACGGTCCGCGAGGCGGTGGACAGCGGCGTCCCCGCCCCGGTACTCACCGCCGCCCTCTACGCCCGCTTCGCCAGCCAGGACGAGCGCGGCTACCAGGCCCGCCTGCTCGCCCGGCTGCGCCAGGCCTTCGGCGGCCACGCGGTCCGTCGCGGCGGGGAGGCGGAATGAATCTGGAATCCTGCACCCTGGTGGTCTTCGGCGCCACCGGCAACCTCGCCCGCAACAAGCTCCTGCCCTCCCTCTACCACCTGGAGGAGGCCCGCCGGCTCCCCGACGGTCTCGCCATTATCGGCTTCGGTCGCCGGGAGTGGGATGACGAGGCGTGGCGCGCCGAGGTCCGGGAGACCCTGGCACCGCGGGTCCGGGGCGATCTGGACGAGGCGGTCTGGGAGCGGCTGTCCGCCCGGCTGCGCTTCGTCGGCGGCGACATCGGGGAAACCGCCGGATACCACGAGCTGGCCCGCCGGCTGGACCGGGAGACCGACCTCTCCCCCAACGTCCTCTTCTACATGGCCATCAACCCGGACCAGTACACCCGGGTCTGCCAGGCCCTGGCCACCGCCGACCTCAACACCGAGAATCGGGGGTGGCGGCGGATCATCCTGGAGAAGCCCTTCGGCTACGACGCCGAGTCGGCGGAGATCCTGGAGAACCGGCTCCATCGCGACTTCCGCGAGGAGCAGATCTACCGAATCGACCACTATCTGGGCAAGGCGATGGTCCAGAACGTGCTGGTCTTTCGCTTCGCCAACAGCCTGTTCGAACCCCTCTGGAACCGCTACTACATCGACCACGTCCAGATCACCCACTCGGAGCAGCAGGGGATCGCCGACCGCGCCGCCTTCTACGACGGCGTGGGCGCCCTGCGCGACATGCTCCAGAGCCACCTGCTGCAGCTGCTCACCCTGGTGGCCATGGAGCCGCCGCCCAACCTGGATGCCGAATCCCTGCGCGACGAGAAGGTCAAGGTCCTCAAGTCCATCCGGAGCATCCCGCGCTCGGCGGTCCACGCCCACGCATTCCGCGCCCAGTACGCCGGCGGCCGGGTGAACGACGAGCCGGTGGCCGGCTACACCGAGGAGGACGGGGTGCCGGCGGAGAGCACCACCGAGACCTACGCCTCCCTGAAGCTCTACGTGGACAACTGGCGCTGGCGGGACGTCCCCTTCTACCTGCGTACCGGCAAGCGCATGGCCCGCAACACCTCCCAGGTGGCCATCCGCTTCCGCCATCCGCCCCAGCACCTCTTCCGCCAGACGCCCATCGACCGGCTGGAGCCCAACTGGCTGCTGCTCACCATCCAGCCCCAGGAATGCCTGAGCATGGAGGTGCAGGTGAAGGAGCCGGGGCTGGAGATGCGCGCCGTCAACACGCGGCTGGACGCCAGCTACTGCCAGAGCAGCGCCTACCAGATCGACGCCTACGAATCCCTGCTGCTCGATGCCATCGAGGGGGACCGCTCCCTCTTCCTGCGCTACGACGAGATCCGCTGGGCGTGGCAGGTGGTGGACCCGGTGCTCAAGGTCTGGTCCACCGAGCGCGACTTCATCCACACCTACCCCGCCGGCAGCTGGGGCCCCGAGGAGGATTCCCGCCTCTTCGACCAGGATGACCAGAATTGGCGCAACAGCGCGGAATAATGCCCCTTAACGGACCGTCCCTGCGTTATGATTGAACAACAAGAAGGGTCAACCGGATGACCGGAGAGGGAATGCAGGACTATTTCATCGCCCGCCAGCCCATCTACGACCCCCACCAGCGGGTCCGCGGCTACGAACTCCTGGCGCGCAGCAACGGCCAGGACAACACCAACAACCTCCCCGGCGAACGGGCCACTGCCTCGGTCTTCGTCAACGCCTTCACCGAGATCGGTCTCGATGGCCTGGTGGGCGAGCACCCGGCCTGGATCAACCTCACCCGGGACTTCGTCGGTAACGACCTCCTGGCCGGGCTGCCGCGACGGCGGATCGTGCTGGAGCTGCTGGAGGACATGGAGATCGACCGGCCGCTGCTCAACCAGGTGCAGCGCCTCAAGGGGGCCGGCTCCCGGATCGCCCTGGACGACTTCCTCTACCGCCCCGAGCTGGAGCCGCTCATCAAGCTGGCCGACGTGGTCAAGGTGGATATCCGCCTCCTGGACTGGGAGGGGGTCCGCGAGCACGCCGAGCGCCTCCAGGACTACGGCGTCACCCTCCTGGCGGAGAAGGTGGAGACCCCCGAGGAGTTCTCGGTCTGCCAGGAGCTGGGCTTCCACCTCTATCAGGGCTTCTTCTTCTGTCGCCCCAAGCTCATCCAGGGGCGGCGCATGCCGGCCAACCGCTCGGTGGTCCTGCAGCTCCTCTCCGCCCTGGAGAACCCGGACGCCGGCATCGGCGAGCTGGAGCGCATCATCCGCAACGACCTCGCCCTCTCCTACCGGCTGCTGCGCTATCTCAACTCCGCCGCCTTCATGCTGACCCATCGCATCGAGTCGGTGCGCCGGGCCATCGTCATCCTCGGGATGGACCGGATCCGGCACTGGGCGCGCATCCTGGCGCTCTCCCACGTGGACGACAAGCCCAGCGAACTGCTGCGGGTCGCCCTGATCCGGGCGCGCATGTGCGAACTCCAGGCGCTACACGAGGGCCTCGAGGAAGAGGCCGACACCTACTTCACCACCGGGCTCTTCTCCACCCTGGACGCCCTGCTGGACATGACGCTGGAGGAGATCGTCGCCAGCCTCCCCCTGAGCGAGCGGGTCGCCAACGCCCTGCTCCACCACCAGGGCGAACCGGGGCGGACCCTGGCCTGCATCATCCACTACGAGCGGGCGGAATGGGAGTGCGTCACCGAGGGGTGCAACTGGCAGCCCCGGCTCAAGGACGACTACCTGGACGCCATCGCCTGGGCGGATCAGCTCAGCGCGCAGCTCCTGACCTGACCGCCTCGTCGCCCACCAGATCGGCCACCGTGCGCTCCCCCAGCGCGGCCTCCACCGAACGGTCCAGCTCCCCGGCCAGGGCGGCCACGGGCGCCGGCAGCGCCCGGCCGTCGTAGCGCCGCAGGGCCCCCACCACCGCCTCCAGCCGGATGCGATGGATATCCCGGGCGGGCATCAGGCCCTCGGGCTGCCCGCCGAGGACGAGGATCCCCGCCGCCTCCAGCCGCTCCAGGATGGGTTCCAGGCGGTCCCCGGCCACGCCCAGCTCCCGGGCTACCTCGTCCAGCGGCGGCGGAGGCTCCCCGTCCCGGTGGCGGGCGCCCACGCGAAAGACCAGGGCCAGGGCCAGCGCCTCGGCCTCCGCCCCCAGGGGGGCCGGCGCCTCGTCCTCCGCCCGGATGAAGTGGGGGTTCTGGACGTAGAAGGCGATCTGGGAGCCGGTGAGCAGGATCAGCCAGCTCAGGTAGAGCCAGATCAGGAAGAGGATGAGGATGGCGAAGCCGGAGTAGATGGCGGCGTAGCGCGTGGAGCCGGCCACGAAGGTCGCGAAGGCCCAGCCCGTGACCTGCCACGCCAGCGCCGCCAGGGCGGCACCAAGCAGCGCCGGGCCCAGCCGCACCCGGGTATTGGGGACGAAGAGATAGACGAAGGTGAAGGCCGCCACCAGCAGCAGGAAGGGGGCCAGGCGACCCGCCAGGGTCACCAGCTCCGGCGGCAGGAAGGCGGTGAGCGACTGCACCAGGCTCGAACTGGTAAGGGAGGCGATGATCCCCAGGGCGATGAAGACCAGCAGCGGCCCCACCAGCAGGACCGAGAGGTAGTCGGAGAAGCGCCGCAGCAGGGTCCGCGGCCGGTGCACCTGCCAGATGGCGTTGAAGGCCTGCTCCACCTTCTGGATCAGGGCGATGACGGTGTAGAGCAGCAACAGCAGCCCCACGGCCCCGAGGACCCCCACCCGCATGTTGTCCACGAAGGTGACGACCTGCCCGGCGATCTCCGCCCCGCGCGGGCCCAGCGGGGCCAGGAAGCCGGACAGGGCCGGCTCCACCTGGTTGTGGACCCCGAAGGCCTTGAGGACGGAGAAGCTCACCGCCAGCAGCGGCGCCAGGGAGAGCAGCGAGGTGTAGACCAGGCTCATGGCACGCAGGGGCAGGACCCCCGAGGCCATGCGCCGGGCCACGGCGTCGCCGACCTGCAGGGTGCGCAGCAGCAGCGCCAGCCAGCGGCCGAGTTCGTCGGAGGAGAACCGCCAGCCGCGCAGCGCCTCCAGCCACTCGCCGGCGCGCTCCAGCCGGGCCCGCCAGGCGGAGCCGGTGGAACTCATGGGCTCACTGCCGCCGCCGACGGCGGTCCCGGGCCTCCAGCCCGTAGACGACCGCCCCGGCCACCAACGCTGCCAGGGCCACCCCTGCCAAGATGATATATCCCGTCACCCCGTGTCTCCTTCCTCGGTGATCACCAGCCCTAGAACCCAGAGCGCCGCACCAAGGACCAACCCCGTATAAGCTACGCCGACAGCCACCTCATCCTGAAAGAAGCCGCCCACGATCGCAGCGATGAGCAGGGCCAGTCCCAGTCGGCGAAGGTCTTCTGCCAGCGCTCGGCGCCGCTCCATGGCCGATTCCCTCACGGCACACCCCTCCTCCCTGAAAGGCCTCCATTCGAGTATAACAGGCCCCGGCCGGCCCCCGCGGCCCCGAGCCCCTCCGGAATGGTAGGATCCCGAAAAATCCATCGGAACGCCCCATGCCCCACGGACCCCTGGACGACATCCTCATCCTCCTCGCCGCCGCCGTCGTGGCGGTGGCGATCTTCCGGCGGCTCGCCCTGCCGCCCATCCTCGGCTACCTCCTGGTGGGGCTGCTGGTGGGGCCCCACGCCCTGGGCCTGGTGGCGGATACCGAGGGCACCCGCTTCATCGCCGAGTTCGGCGTGGTCTTCCTGCTCTTCATGCTGGGGCTGGAGTTCTCCCTGCCCCAGCTCGTCTCCATGCGCGGGGCGGTGCTGGGGGTGGGCGGCTTCCAGGTCCTGGTGACCACCCTGCTGGTCGCCGGGGGCGCCTGGGTCCTGGGGCTCGACCTCGCCTCCGCCGTGGTGGTAGGCGGGATCCTGGCGCTCTCCTCCACCGCCATCGTCACCAAGCAGCTCACCGAGCAGCTGGAGATCAACTCCCGCCACGGCCGGATGTCAGTGGGGATCCTCCTGTTCCAGGACCTGGCCGTGGTCCCCTTCCTGGTCCTCATCCCCATCCTCGGCGGCGAGGCGGAGGCCATCGCCGGGGCGCTGGGATGGGCCGGCCTCAAGGCGGTAGTGGTCTTCGCCGCCATGCTCGCCATCGGCCACTGGCTGCTACGCCCCCTCTTCCAGGAGGTGGCCCGGGCGCGCTCGCCGGAGCTCTTTACCATGGCGGTCCTGCTGGTGGCGCTCACCGCCGCCTGGGCCACCCACAGCGCCGGCCTCTCCCTGGCCCTGGGCGCCTTCCTGGCCGGCATGATGCTCAGCGAGACCGAGTACCGCCACCAGGTGGAGACCGACATCCGCCCCTTCCGGGATCTGCTGCTGGGGCTGTTCTTCATCACCGTGGGGATGCTCCTCAATCCCGCCAATGTCCTGGAGCTGGGCCACTGGATGGCCCTGATCGCCCTGGCCCTGCTGGCGGGCAAGACCCTGGTCGTCCTGGGGATCGGTGCGCTGGCCGGCGTACCCGGCGGCGTGGCCCTGCGTACCGGCCTCACCGTGGCCCAGGGGGGCGAGTTCGGCTTCGCCCTGATCGCCCTGGCCCTGCAGCAGGACCCGCCCCTGCTGGCCGAGACCACCGGCCAGGTGGTCCTGGGCGGGGTCTTCCTGAGCATGGCGCTCTCGCCCATCGTCATCCGCTACAACGGGACCCTGGCCAAGTGGCTATTCGCCGCGAGCTACGGCGACAACCGCGCCCGGATGACCGAGGCGGTGGCCGACGCCGGGAGCGGCCTGGCCGACCACGTGGTCATCTGCGGCTACGGCCGGGTGGGCCAGAACATCGCCCGCCTGCTGGAGCAGGAGGGCTTCGCCTACATGGCCCTGGACCTGGATCCCCTGCGGGTCCGGGAGGCCCACGAGGGCGGCGAGGAGGTCCACTACGGCGATGCCACCCGCCGGGAGATCCTCGACGCCGCCGGCCTGGAACGCGCCCGGCTGGTGGTCATCAGCTACAACGACGCCGCCTCCGCCCTGCGCATCCTGGAGCATGTCCGCCAGGTGGATCCGGACAAGCCGGTGCTGGTCCGCACCACCGACGACAGCCGCCTGGAGGAATTGCTGGCCGCCGGCGCCACCGAGGTCATCCCCGAGACCCTGGAGGCGAGCCTCGTCATCGGCACCCACCTCCTCTTCCTCATGGGGGTCCCGGCCCAGCGGGTGGCGGAGCTGGAGCAGCGGGTCCGCGGCGACCGCTACCGCCTGCTGCGCGGCTTCTTCCGCGGCCAGGAGCCGACAGCACCGGGAGCCGCCGCGGCCGAGGAGCGGCTCCACTCGGTGCCCCTGCAGGCCGGCGCCCGCGCCGTGGGTCGAAGCCTGGGCGAGCTCGATCTGGAGCGGCTCGGGGTCCACGTCACCGCCGTCCGGCGCAACGGGATCCGCGGCCCCCAGCCGGGACCGGAGACCATCCTCCGCGACAGCGACGTCCTCGTCCTCTACGGCACCCCCCAGGCGCTGGAGCGTGCCGAATCCCGGCTTCTGAGCGGCCGGTAGCCCCCGGACCGACCGCCCCCGGGTAGGCGGCCCCCCGCTCGGGGGGAGGCAGCCCCGCCCGAGCTGTGGCAGGATGATCACCATGGCAGGCTCCGAACTCACGGCCCGGCAGCGGGCTCTGCTCGACTTCATCCGCGACCACCAGGCCGCCCACGGCCGGCCGCCCACCCGCCACGAGATCGCGGCGGCCTTCGGCTACGCCTCGGTGAACGCCGTCACCGGACATCTGCGGGCGCTCGCCGCCAAGGGGGCCATCGAGGTCACCCCCGGCGCGGCGCGCGGCATCCGGCTGGTGGAGGAGACCACCGCCGAGGCCGGCCTGCCCCTGGTGGGCCGGGTCGCCGCCGGCGCCCCCATCCTCGCCAGCGAGCATATCGAGGCGCGCTACCGGGTCGACCCCGGCCTCTTCCACCCCCGCCCCGACTACCTCCTGCGGGTCCGGGGCGAGAGCATGGTCGACGCCGGGATCCGCGATGGCGACCTCCTGGCGGTCCACCGCACCCCGCAGGCCACCGGCGGCCAGCTGGTGGTGGCGCGGCTGGGGGAGGAGGTCACCGTCAAGCGGCTGGACCACGACGGCGACGGCCACCCGGT
>JBKGYA010000069.1:0-10054 GCA_046546335.1 Thiohalospira sp.
ATGTGTTAGGCATGCCGCCAGCGTTCAATCTGAGCCAGGATCAAACTCTTCAGTTTATTACCATTACCCCGAAGGGTAGAACCTGAAGACATCTGACCCGTTCGGCGTTGCTCGTAAGTTCCACCGGAACGGGCTGATGCCTGTTCTTTGGTGGCACTATCGACGCAAGCGCCCACACAAGTTACCTGATCGTATTGTTAAATAGCCGGCCGTTCTTTCACGGCCGAGAGCCGGTCATTATATCCGACTCCGAATTTTGCGTCAACCCCGTCTAGGCGGTAGCGCCTCGGCTCTGGGCTTTCTGCCGAGACCGACTATTCTAGCCGGCAGCGCTTCGCTGTCAATCCCTCCGAGCCGTAACTCTTCGGTTGTCGGGGTTGCCGACGCCCTGGCGGCCGAGCCGCCAAGGAGGTGCGCATTCTACAGTCAGCAGGCTGACTGTCAATGGCTGCGAACCGGGGTTCGCGGCCGGCCGTGCTGGCGTTTCATGCGGCAACGCCGCCTGAAGAACTGCGCATTCTACAGCCACACCGAGGCATGTCAACGAGGTGTCATGCCTCCGTGATACGGACCCGCGCAAAACGCCGTTTTCCCACCTGGAGGACGGTCTCGGTCCCCGGGGTCAGCGGATACCGTCCATCCTCGACGCGCTCTCCGTCCAGGCGCACGGCCCCCTGCTTGATGAGCCGCAGCGCCTCGGACGTCGATGCGGCGAAGCCGACCTCGCGAATGACCTCGGCGATACCCCGCCCCTCCGCGGAGGCCGGGATGTCGTGCTCGTCGAGTTCCTCGGGGACCGCCCCCTTCTGGAAGCGGCTGACGAATGCCTGCCGGGCCCCTTCTGCGGCCTCGGCCCCGTGGAAGCGGGTGACGATCTCGTCGGCCAGTTCGAACTTGGCATCCCGCGGGTTGATCCCCTCCTCCTCGACGCGCCGGCGCAACTCGCGCAGGTCGGAGGTGGGACGCAGGCTCAAAAGGTCGAACCAGCGCCACATGAGCTCGTCGGAGATGGACATCACCTTGCCGTACTGCTCGTTGGGCGGCTCGCCGATGGCGATGTAGTTGTCCAGGGACTTGGACATCTTCTGGGCCCCGTCCGTCCCCTCGAGGATGGGGAGGGTCATCACCACCTGGCCCGACTGGCCGGACTGGCGCTGGAGCTCGCGCCCCACCAGGAGGTTGAACTTCTGGTCCGTTCCGCCGACCTCGACATCGGCCTCCAGATGGACGGAGTCGTACCCCTGGATCAGGGGATAGAGGAATTCGTGGATGGCGATGGACTGGTTGTCGCTGTAGCGCCGATGGAAGTCGTCGCGCTCGAGCATCCGGGCGACGGTATAGCGCGAGGCCAGCCGGATGAGGTCCGCGGCGGACATGGAGCCCATCCATTCGGAATTGAAGACCACCCGCGTGCGCTCCGGGTCCAGGATGCTGAAGATCTGGTCGCGATAGGTCGCGGCGTTGGCGGCCACCTCCTCCTCGGTCAACGGCTTCCGGGTGGCCGACTTGCCGGAGGGGTCACCGATCATCCCGGTGAAGTCGCCGATGAGGAAGAGGATCTCGTGACCGAGCTCCTGGAACTGGCGCAGCTTGTTGATGAGGACGGTATGGCCCAGGTGGAGGTCCGGGGCGGTGGGATCGAACCCCGCCTTGATCCGCAGGGGCCGGTCGAGGGCCAGGCGGTTGCGCAGCTCGTCTTCGGGCAGGACCTCCTCCACGCCCCGCAGCAGATCGGCGATGGCATCAGCCTCGGTCATGGCTCTCTCCTCGCGGAAATGTGCGGAGGTTAACACACTCGACACTCGATCCCCGGAGGGCGCTTCCAGCCGCGGCGTGACGGGGATACCATGGTCCCCGGATGGTCGGGCGGGAGAGATCGGTGTCAGAGAGGGCGATGGTTCGAAGGAGGGCAACCCGGACCGGCGTCGGCATTGTCGGCCTGCTGGCGGGCAGTAGCCTGCTAGGACTGCTGGCGTCCGAGGGGGCATCGGCGTACCGCCATGCAGTAGCCGCAAAGGCCCTGCCCGAGCGCGCCGAGCTATCGCTACCGCCAGCCCCTGACCGGAGCCTCGACCGGGAGGAACCGCGTCGCGTCACCATGGAGGTCGGCACCGGCGACACCCTTTCTACTCTCTTCGAGGGCGCCGGCCTCGGCCAGAAGGCCCTTCTGCGGATGCTGAAGGTGCCGGCCTTCCGACGCGCCGGCAGGGATCTGCGGTCCGGACAGACGCTGGTTGCCACCCTGGACGACGAGGGCAGGCCCCGCGCCCTCGCCTACCATCGCAGTGAGGGGGAGACCCTCCACCTTGAACGGGAGGGGGAGGGTTACCAGTCCCGCACCGAGGCCGCCGAGACGGAGCGCCGCCAGCGCTTCGTGGCCGGCACCATCCGGAACTCGCTCTTCGCCGCGGCCTCCCGCGCCGGGCTCAGTGATGGCCTGGTCATGGAGATGGTCGGTATCTTCGGCTGGGATATCGACTTTGCCCTGGATATCCGCCGCGGGGACCGCTTTGCCATCCTCTACGAGGAGATCTGGCGGGACGGGGAGCGCATCGGGGACGGCAACATCCTGGCGGCCGAGTTCACCAACCAGGGCCGGACCGTACGCACGGTGCGCTATGCCGACGCCGATGGCCGGAACGACTACTACACCCCGGACGGCCGGAGCATGCGCAAGACCTTCATGCGCTCGCCGGTGGAGTTCACCCGGATCAGCTCCGGCTTCGGCAACCGCAAGCACCCCGTCCTCAATCGCATGCGACGGCACAACGGCGTCGACTATGCGGCCCGGTCCGGGACCCCCATCCGGGCGACCGGCGAGGGCCGGGTCGTCTTCGCCGGGCGCAAGGGCGGGTACGGCAACACCATCGTCATCCGCCACGCCGGGCGGTACACCACCCTCTACGCCCACATGTCGGGCTTCGCCCGCGGAGTCCATGGCGGGACCGAGGTGGAGCAGGGCCAGACCATCGGCTATGTCGGCCAGAGCGGACTGGCCACCGGCCCCCACCTGCACTATGAATTCCGGGTCAACGGCGCCCATCGCGATCCGGTCACGGTGGACCTCCCTCGCGCCGATCCCATTGACCCCGACCATCGCGATGCATTCCAGGACCGGGCCGAGCCGCTCCTGAGCCGGCTCGACCTCCTCCAGCGCACCCGGCTGGCCGCGTCCGGTCCCGACGGCGGAAGCTGATGGGGGCCACCACCACCATCGGCCTCATGTCCGGGACGAGCCACGACGGCATCGACGCCGCCGTGGTCACCTTCGAACCGATGCCGCGGGTCCTCGCCGCCCTTGTCCACCCCTTCCCGCCGGAGCTCGCCCAGCGGCTCCTGGCGGTAACCGCCGACCCTCGCCCGGCCATCGCCGACCTTGTGGGGCTCGATGCGCAGCTGGGAGACGCCTTCGGCGAGGCCGCCGGCGCGGTCCTGCAGCAGTCGGGGCTGGCGCGGGAGGCGGTCCGGGCCATCGGCTGCCACGGCCACACCCTCCACCATGCCCCTGCCGGCCCCGAGGCCAACTCCTGGCAGATCGGCGATCCCAACCGGATCGCCGCCGCCACGGGTCTGCCGGTGGTGGCCGACTTCCGCCGGCGGGACGTCGCCGCCGGGGGACAGGGGGCGCCGCTGGCCCCCGCCTTTCACGCCTTCGCGCTGGGCCATCCCCGGGAATACCGGGCGGTGGTCAACCTGGGGGGGATCGCCAATGTCACCCTCCTCCCGCCCGACGGTGCCGTGACCGGCTTCGACACTGGTCCGGCCAACACCCTGCTCGATGCCTGGGCGCGGGAGCACCGCGGGACCCCCCGGGACCAGGACGGCGCCATGGCAGCCGCCGGCACGGTAGTCCCGGAACTGCTGGAGGCCATGCGCGCCGACCCCTACTTCGCCCGGCCGGCCCCCAAGAGCACCGGTCGCGAGCACTTCTCCCGGGAATGGCTCGACGCCTTCGAACCGGAGCGCTGGGCAGCCGTCGATGTGGCCGCCACCCTGGCGGCACTGACCACCACCACGGTGGCCGACGCCCTGCGCGCGGCGTCCCCGGAGCGGGTGCTGGTCTGCGGCGGCGGCTCCCACAACCCGGTGCTCATGGCCGGCCTGGCGGAGGCCCTCCCGGGCGCGACGGTGGAGGATACCGGGCGCCACGGCCTGGATCCGGACATGTTGGAGGCCGCGGCCTTCGCCTGGCTGGCGCGGGAACGGCTCGCCGGCCGGCCGGCCAACGAACCGGCCGTGACCGGCGCGCGGGAACGGGCCGTCCTGGGTGCTCTCTACTCCGGCTGACCGTCGCCGCGCTCGGCCATGGGCCGGTAGGGCCGGACCGGTTCGCCGGTATAGACCTGCGTGGGGCGGAAGATCCGGTTGTCGCCGAGCTGCTCCCGCCAGTGGGCCAGCCAGCCGGCGGTCCGGGAGACCGCGAAGATGGGCGTGAACTGGTCCACCGGGATATCCATCATGTCGTAGAGGATCCCGGAATAGTAGTCGACGTTGGGATAGACCCCCTTGGGGCCCAGCCGCTCGGCGGCCGCCTCCTCCAGGGCCAGGGCGATCTCCATGCGCCTGCTCACATGGCCCTGCCGACGCTCCATGAACTCCATGACCAGCCGCTGCAGGATGTTGGCCCGGGGGTCCTTGACCTTGTACTCCCGGTGGCCCATGCCCCAGATCTTCTCCTTGCGCTCCAGCTTGCGGTCCAGCCAGGTCCGCGCCCGGGAGGGGTCACCGATCTCGTCGAGCATATCCAGCACCCGCTCGTTGGCGCCCCCGTGGAGGGGGCCCGCCAGCGTACCGATGGAGGCGGACATCACCGCGTAGGGGCTGGCCAGCGTGGAGCTGGTCACCAGGGTCGCGAAGGTGGAGGCGTTGATGGTGTGCTCGGCGTGGAGGATGAGGCAGACGTCCAGGATCCGGGCCAGGAAGGGGTCGGGCTCCGCGCCGGTGAACATGTGCAGGAAGTTCTCCGCGAAGCCGAGGTCCGTGCGCGGCGGCACCGGGTCGTAGCCCTTGCGGATGTGCTCCCACATGGTCACGAAGACCGGCATCCGGGCCAGGATCTTCACCGTCATCTCGTGGACGTAGTCCAGCCCCTCGCAGGCGTCGGCGTCGGTGAGGCACTCCCGCCCGGCATAGAACATCCCCAGGCTGGCCACCGCCGACTGCAGCATGTCCATGGGATGCCCGCTGGGCGGCAGGTGCTTCATCATCTCGCGGATGTTGAACTTCACCCGCCGGTTGCGGCGCAGCTGGTCATCGAAGACCGCCAGCTCCTCCGCCGTGGGCAGGTCGCCGTCCAGCAGGAGCAGCGCCGTCTCCTCGAAGGTGCTGTTCTCGGCCAGATCCTCGATGCTGTAGCCGCGATAGGCCAGCAGCCCCTGCTCGCCATCGATAAAGGAGATGTTCGACCGCGTCGCGGGGACGCCTTCCAGTCCGGGGAGATACTCGTTCATAGCCTGCGCTCTCCTGCCCTTCCCTCAAGGGGGCAAGCCTAACAGATGGCGAGCGTACGTGCCCTGCAAACGAAGAACGCCGGCGCGAGGCCGGCGTTCCGATGCTGCGTTCGCCCGGGTTCCTGCTCAGACGGAGAAGGAGGAGCCGCAGCCACAGGTGGTGGTGGCGTTGGGGTTGCGGATGACGAACTGCGCGCCCTCCAGGCCCTCGGTGTAGTCGATCTCCGCCCCCGCCAGGTACTGGTAGCTCATGGGGTCCACCACCAGCGTGACGCCGGCGGTCTCCACGGCGGAGTCGCCGTCATTGATGTTCTCGTCGAAGGTGAACCCGTACTGGAAGCCGGAGCAGCCGCCGCCGGCGACGAACACCCGCAGCTTCAGCTCCGGATTGTCCTCCTCGGCGATGAGTTCGCCGACCTTCTGGGCCGCGCTGTCGGTGAAAATGAGGGGACTCTCGGTCATGGTGCACTCCGTGGATGGTCGTTCCCGCGATGCTGATGAGTCTGCCTTACCCTAGTAACCGAGTCAAGTTTTGCCACTCTCTTCCTCGGCGCCCTCCGCGCCGGCTTCCGCCTCCGGCGTCGACTCCGGCGTCGACTCCGTGCCGCGGCCCTCGGCATGGGTCAGCCGGGGCTGGCTCCCCTCGGCGCAGTGGACCAGGTTGCCGTTGACCTCGGCCCCCATGGCCATCTCGATGAGGCTGTAGTAGACGTTGCCGGTCACCCGTGCCTGGGTCGCCAGTTCGATGTGCTCCAGGGCGTGCACATCACCGATGACCGTCCCGTTGATCACGACGTTGGGGACCCGGACCTCGCCCTCGATGGTCCCGCGCTCCGAGAGGCTCAGGACCGAACGCCCCTCCTCGGCCGCGATGACATTGCCCTTGATGGTGCCGTCCACGTGGAGTCCACCGCTGAACTCCACGTCACCGCGCAGCTCGGTATGCTGCCCGATGAGGGATTCGATCTTGGCGCCCCCCTTGGCGCCGCGGTTCTTCTTGCTGCTCGTCTGTCCCCACATGCGGGTCTCTCTCTCCTCGCGTCGCCGGCGGCTACAGGTTTTCCAGCTCGATGAGACTCCCCACCGGCCAGTCGAAGGTCTCCTCGATGGTGCCGTAGCGGCCCCCGCTGGGGCGGACCGTCACGATCACCCGGAAGGGCACGAATCCCTCCGGCAACTCCAGGTCGCCCCGGAAGTCCTGGAAATAGCGGAAGCGGAAACGCAATCGCTCGGTCTCGTCGGCGGATATCTCCTCGAGCTCCAGTCGTTCCCGGGTGCCGCTATCCTCGTGCACACCCTCGACCTCAAGGTCAATGTGTCCGCTGGTGAAACTATCATTTTTCAATACCTGGGTTAACACGAGCTGGTAGTGGAAAAGCTCCTCGCTGGCGTTCTTCTCCACATCGAAGCTCTGCACCCGCAGACCCGAGGCGGTATCCTCCGGCGAGACGATCCCGCGATAGAAGGCGAGCTCTTCCTTGATCTCCAGCAGCTCGTCCTGGAGGCGCTTGAGGTCCTCACGGACCTGCTCGTGGCCCTCCTCCTCGATATCCCGGTCACGCTCCAGGGCAACCTTCTCCGCGCGGAGCCGCTCGACCCGCTTTTCCAGCGCCTCCCGCTCCTCCATCAGCCGCTGGCGCTCGGCACGGGCCTCCGCGGCGTCAAACCCACCCTGGTAGCGGCCGAGTTCGTAGACGCCCCAGATCCCCCCGAGGACCACGAGTATGAGCGCCCCCACCAGGAGGCGCCAGCTCCGCGGGCGCTGAGGGCGGACGATGATCCGATGCGTCATGGCATCAGCCCGATGCCCTCGAGACCGCGGGTCTCGGGGAGGCCGAAGAGGAGGTTGAGGTTCTGCACCGCCTGGCCGGCGGCCCCCTTGACCAGATTATCGATGACCGACTGCACCACGACCGTGTCACCATCGCCGGGGCGCAGCGCCGCCAGGCGGCAGACGTTGCTGCCCCGCACGCTGCGCGTCTCCGGGTGGCTTCCGGCCGGCAGGACGTCGACGAAGGGCTCCTCGGCGTAGGCCGCCTCGAACAGGGCCTGGACGTCGGTCTCCGGCTTGTCCAGCCGGGCATAGAGGGTCGCCTCGATCCCGCGGACCATGGGCACCAGGTGGGGGACGAAGGTGATCCCCAGCGGCCCGCCCACCGACTCCAGCACCTGCTGGATCTCCGGGAGGTGGCGATGGCCGGCGGCGCCATAGGCGCGCAGGCTCTCGCCGGCCTCGGCCAGCAGGGTCCCGACACTGGCCCGCCGCCCGGCGCCGCTGGCGCCCGATTTGGAATCGGCGATGAGCGAATCCGGCTGCACCACTCCGGCACCCACCAGCGGCAGCAGGCCGAGGGTCACGGCGGTAACGTGGCAGCCGGGGTTGGCCACCAGCCGCGCCGACTGGATGGCCTCGCGGTTGAGTTCGGGCAGCCCGTAGACCGCCTCCGCCAGCCGTTCGGGGCAGGCGTGTTCCATGCCGTACCAGCGGTGCCACAGGTCAGGGTCGGAGAGCCGGAAGTCCGCCGCCAGGTCGATGACCCGAACACCGGCATCCAGCAGGGCGGGGGCGGCCTCCATGGCCACCCCGTTGGGGGTGGCGAAGAGGACCACGTCGCACTCCGCCAGGGGCGCCTGCTCCGGGTCCTCGAATTCCCGATCGACCACGCCGCGCAGGTGCGGAAAGGTATCGGCCACCGCCGTCCCGGCATCCCCCCGTGAGGTGACCGTGCGAAGGGCGACATCGGGATGGGGGGCGAGGAGCCGCATGAGCTCGGCGCCGCCGTAGCCGCTCCCGCCGACAATACCTGCCTGGATCATGGTCACCTGCCGTGCCTGGACGAGGCGGCATCATACTAAGGGTGGCATCGGGATTTCCATGCCCCGGCGGCGGGGAGCACTTGAGGGAGGGGGTTGCGGAGGCCGGAAAAGACGAAGGCGGCCTGCCAAGGCCGCCCCCCCATCCGGGAAACAGGGGCGACGGGAAGCCGCCCGGTTGTTATTGTTGTTTATTGTTGTCTTGAAGCCGGATCCCGACTCCTCCATCGTTTAGGGAACCCTATCGGGGGTTCCGGTGTCCGTCAAGGTATTGATCTCATTTCAGTTTATTAGTGTTTTCTGATGCATGCCGCCCACGGCGGCCGACAGGGGGTGCAAGCAATGGGCAAGCGCAAGGGGCTGGCAGGAGGCGTACTGGCGGCGGTCGTTCTCGCGGCGGGTCTGTGGCTGTGGACCGGCTCCGGCGTGGATCGCGCGCCGGATGTCACCGTGGAGACCCTCGAGGGGAAGCAACTGGAACTGGCCGACCTCCGGGGGCAACCGGTGCTGGTGAACTTCTGGGCCACGGACTGCCCCGGCTGTATCGAGGAGATGCCGCACCTCAAGGAACTCTATACGGACCTCTCGGATGACGGCCTGCAGATGGTGGCCATCGCCATGAGCTACGATGACCCCGAGGCCGTTCGCCAGCTGGCCGAGCGCCGCGACCTCCCCTGGCGGATCACGCATGACGCCGACGGCTCCCTGGCGAAGGCCTTCGGCGACGTCAATCTGACCCCGACGACCTTCCTCATCGACCCGGAGGGCCGCATCGTCCAGGAGACCATCGGCGTGCTGGACATGGAACGGCTGCGGGAACGGCTACGGCCCATGCTGGAGTCAGGGGCCTGACATGCTGTGGGTGAAGGCCTTCCACATCATCTTTGTGGTGAGCTGGTTCGCCGGGCTGTTCTACCTGCCCCGGCTCTTCGTCAACCACGCCATGGCCACGGAGCCGGCGGAGATCGAACGGCTCAAGCTCATGGAGCGCAAGCTGCTGCGCTTCATGACGCCGCTGGCGGTGCTGGCCCTGGCGCTGGGGACCTGGCTCTGGCTGGGGTGGGGCATCGACGGCGGCTGGCTCCATGCCAAGCTCGCCCTGGTCGCCGGTCTGGTGGCCTACCACCTCTACCTGGCGCGGCTGCAGCGCGAGTTCGCGGCCGACCGGATCGGCCACGGCCACGTCTTCTACCGCTGGGTGAACGAGCTGCCGGTGCTCATCCTCACCGCCATCACCATCCTGGTAACGGTCAAGCCCTTCTAGCGCCCCGTCGGGGCAGCCGCATCCCTCCAACAGGCCGGGCGGTTTGGTACATAGCCCCGTTGACCGGGCGGCGGCAGGGCCCTGTCCGATCGCGCCGCGTATGCAGAGCCCTGTTCGCCGCTGGCCGGCTCACTGCAGACGGAACTCCACCGGGACGGTGAGCTCCATCTCCTCGCCGGAGACGGAGTCGGGGAATTCCGGCATGGGCTCGGCCCGCTCGAGCATCCGCTCCGCCGCGCGGTCCAGCAGGGTGGAGCCGGAGGAATCGGTCACCTCCGCGGCGTCCACGGTACCGTCCCGCCGGACGGTGAAGGTCAGCTCCACCACGCCCTCCTGTCGGCGCCGCCGTGCCGCCACCGGGTAGTCCTTGTGTTTCTCCAGCCACGCCTGGAGGCGGGTGCGGTAGTCCTCGAAGGCGCCGGGGTCGCCACCACCGGTGGTGCCGTCCCCCTGGAGGTCCTGCTCGGCCTTCTCCTCTGCCTCGGTGGACTCCTCCGCCTCGGTGGACTCCTCTGCCTCGGTGGAC
>JBKGYA010000070.1:0-10048 GCA_046546335.1 Thiohalospira sp.
CGGATGAAGAGGGCGGCGATCCCGCCCAGGCCGGTGGCCAGGTCGGCCAGGGTCGTCAACAGCAGGGCGGTGACGGCCGCCGACTCCATCTCGGGTCCTCGGGTATCGCGCCTAGAAGCGGAAGTGGTTGAGCTGCTCCTGGACGGAGTGGGTGAGTTCGGCGAGCTTCTTGCTGACCTCTTCGACCTCGCGCGCCTTGTTGTCGTTGGTGGTGGCGCGGTCGTTGATGTGGGTGACGTTCTGGTTCATTTCCTCGGCCACGCTGGTCTGCTCCTCGGTGGCCGTGGCGATCTGGGAGAACATCGCCTCGATCTCGTCGATGCGCGAGGCGATGGACTGCAGCGCCTCGGTGGTCTCGCTGGTGAGGTCGCGCCCGCGGGTGGCCTGCTCGGTGGCGTTCTCCATGGTGGAGACCGCCGACTGGACCCCCTGCTGGAGCCCCTCGATCTTCTGCTGGATGTCGCCGGTGGACTCCTGGGTGCGGTTGGCGAGGTTGCGTACCTCCTCGGCCACCACGGAGAAGCCCCGGCCGGACTCCCCGGCGCGCGCCGCCTCGATGGCGGCATTCAGGGCCAGCAGGTTGGTCTGGCCGGCGATCTCGTTGATGGTGTCGATGACCGAGCCGATGGCCTCGCTCTCGCTGGCGACGTTGCGGATACGCTCGGCGGCGTCGTCGATGGCGCGGTTGAGTTCCTCGATGGCCTGGCGGGTATCCCCGGCCTGGGAGGCCCCTTGGCGGGCGCTCTGGGTGACCTCCTGGCCGGCATCCGAGGCCTGGTTGGCGTTGCGCGCGATCTCCTCGGCGGTGGAGGCCATCTCGTTGGTGGCGGTGGCCACCTGGTCGGTCTCGTTGCGCTGCTCCTCCACGCTCTCCAGGGTCTCGTGGGAGAGGTCGGAGAGGCGGCGGGTGGACTGGACGAGCTGCTGGACCGATTCCAGCACGCTGCCCACCAGCTCCCGGAAGCTCGCCTCCATGGTGTTCACCGCCCGGGCCGCCTCGGCCATCTCGTCGTGGGTCTTCACCGTCACCGGGTCGGTGTCCAGGTGGCCCTCGGCCAGCTCGTCCAGCTTGCAGCGCAGGGCGTAGACGGGGGCGGTGACCTGCCGGGTCATGAGGACCGTGAGGCCGGCCGCCAGGAGGGCCGCGAGCACGATACCGCCGATGATGACCTGGCGGGCGGTGCCGGCCTGCTCGTTGGCGGTGGCCACGGCGGCGTCCTCCTCGGCAAGCAGGACCTCCTGGAGGTGGCCGAAGGTGCTGCGCAGATCCGAGAGATGTTCCTGGGTCTGCTCGGCGTAGACGGTCTCCGCCTCACCGTATTCGCCGGCCTCCTCCAGCTCCCGGATCTCCCGCGCCGATTCGTGGAGTGCCCGGTGGGGTTCCTCCAGGGCCTCGAAGTCCTCGTGGTAGTCCCGCGGGAGCTTGGAATAGAGCTCCGAATCGGCAAAGTCCTGGTACCACTGGCCGAAGGCGCACTGGGTCGGATCCAGCTCGCCGGCGAAGGGCTCCTCAGAGATCAGGGAATCGGCGAGCTCGTTGCTCCAGGCCAGATGGTCGATCTCCTTCTCCGCCTGGAAGAGGCTCTGGTCCAGGAGTTCGCTGGCGTGGCTCTGGGAGCGGTCCATGGCGCCCAGGGTGGTCCAGGCAACCACGCCCACGATGACGAGCACCAGGGTGATGGATCCGAAGGCGAAGGCGAGCTTGCGACCGATGGTGGGCTTGATGAGCACGGATCCGATCCCTTTCTTTGAGTAGTGTTGAAGCTAGGGTAGTGCGGCGCGGGGGGAGGCCGCAACAGGCCGGCGCTGCAATGCGAACGGTGTGACAGTGGTTAAAAGTTGCCTGGAGTCATGGAAAGCCGGGCATTTCGTGGACAGACTGCGCCGGAGATCCATAACGAACCAAGGAGGAGTCATGACGGAGCACAACATCGCCATCGTCGGTCTGGGCCGGGTGGGTACGGTCTTTCTGCAGCGCATGCTGGCGCGGCGCGAGGAGGGGGTGAATATCGTCCGGGTCGCCCAGCTCTCCAAGACCGATGGCCTGAAGATGGCCGAGGAGGCCGGGCTGGCCACCGGCACCATCGACGACATCGTCGCCGAGGGCTCGGCGGTGGACATCATCTTCGACCTTACCGGCAGCCCCGAGGTGCGTCAGCAGCTGCGGGAGAAGCTCGCCGCTGCCGGCAACCGGCATACCGTCATCGCGCCCGAGAGCGTTGCCCGGCTGATGTGGACGCTCATGGGCGCCGGCGAGGAGCTGCCGGAGGTCCACGCCGGCGGGGGCTACTAGCCCGCCGGCCCCTCAGGGGCAGTCGTCCGGGTCCCCGTCCTGTCGACGAAGTCGCCCGCCGCGGCTGATCACGAGATCGGTCACGCGGCTCCGCGAGGCATCGCAGAGGGTGAGGGTGCCGTTGAAGGCGGTCGTACCGTCGTGGCGGAAGGTCAGGCGGGACTGGTTGAAGGAGGCCTGCGCCGTGCGCAGGCCCTCTCCCACGGCCAGCAGGCGGTCATCGTCGTCCACGCTGCCGTCGTCGTCGGTATCGGCGAACAGGAGCCAGCCCTCTTCCCATTCCCCGCCGTCGCAGGTCGCCGCGTCCGAGGAGGGGCAGAGGGTGACGGGGTGGCCGTGCCGGACGGCCTCGGCCCGGGCCCGCTGGATATAGCTGGTCAGGGTGTTCACCTGGGCGGCGTGGCGGTGGTCCGCCAGCATGGCCTGCAGGGCCGGGATGCCGGCCGAGGCCAGGATGGTGAAGACGGCCAGCACCACCATGAGTTCCACCAGGGTGAAGCCCGCCGCAGGGTGGCGGGGCTGTCGGGGTTCTTCCATGATCCCCTCTCCTTGTCGGGCGCGTCGCTCGGATCCTAGCCCTTCTGCAGCACCCCGGCCAGCCGCTCCATGGCCTGCTCCAGATTGCTCAGACTGGTGGCGAAGGAGAGCCGCATGCACCCCGGGGCGCCGAAGGCGGACCCGGGGACCAGCGCCACGCCGGCCTCGGTGAGCAGGTGCTCGGCGAAGGCGACGTCGTCGGCCATGCCGGCGCCCCGGATCGCCTCGCTCATGTCCGGGAAGCAGTAGAAGGCGCCCTGCCCGGGCAGGGACCGGACGCCGGGGAGCCGGCCCAGGGCCTCCACCACGAAGTCGTGGCGCTGCCTGAAGGCGGTGACCATGGTCTCGATGCAGGACTGGTCGCCGGTGAGCGCCTCCACCGCCGCCGCCTGGGAGATCGAGGCGGGGTTGGAGGTGCTCTGGGACTGGATGGTCTTCATGGCGGCGATGAGATCCGCCGGGCCGGCGGCGTAGCCGATGCGCCAGCCGGTCATGGAGTAGGCCTTGGAGACGCCGTTGAGCACCACCGCCCGCTCCTTCAGGGAGGGGGTGGCGTTGACGATATTGATGAACGCCCCCTCTTCCCACCGGATGTGCTCGTAGATGTCATCGGTGGCTACCAGAACCCGCGGATGGCGCTCCAGCACGGACCCCAGGGCGGCCAGCTCCGCGCGGGTGTAGGCGACGCCGGTGGGGTTGGAGGGGCTGTTGATCACCACCAGCCGGGTGTTGTCGGTGATGGCCGCCTCGAGCTGGTCCGGGGTCATCTTGAAGCCCGCATCCAGGGTGGTCTCCACGAAGCGCGCCTCGCCCTCGGCCAGCCGGACGATGTCGGGGTAGGAGACCCAGTAGGGGGCCGGGATGACCACCTCGTCGCCGGGATTCAGCAGCGCCTGGCAGAGGTTGAAGAAGCTCTGCTTGCCGCCGGCGGAGACCAGGATCTGGTCGAGGTCGTAGTCGAGGCTGTTGTCGCGGCGGAACTTGGCCGCGATCGCCTCCTTGAGGGCGGGGGTACCGTCCACCGCGGTGTACTTGGTGTCACCGGCGCGGATGGCGGCCATGGCCGCCTCCTTGATGTTGTCCGGCGTGTCGAAGTCCGGCTCGCCGGCCCCCAGGCCGATGATGTCCTGACCCGCCGCGCGCAGCGCCTTGGCGCGCGCCGTGACCGCCAGTGTGGGCGACGGCTTGACCCGTCGTGCCCGTTCCGCAAGCTCGATGTCCACCCTTGTCCTCGCCTTGTTCGGGAGTGTGCTGTCAGCGTTCCGTAATATACTGGAATCGGGCCGGTGGCAGAATCCCCCGGGGTTGTATGAGAGGGGCCTCGACCGCATGCTGCGGCTCATTGGTCGGGGGCAGCCGCGTCTCGGGAAGCTCGAAGCCGGGTCGGGATACCGGCAGGGGCGCCGTGGAGGCTACACGGATGTATTCACGCCGTCTCCCCGCCGCCCCTGCCGGTATCCCGACCCGGCGGGCCCGTCGGAGCGAGACGTGACAGTCCCATCAACGGGCGAGTAGATACTGATGCAGCGCGACTTCCAGCTAGCCACCGAATACGACCCCGCCGGCGATCAGCCCCAGGCCATCGAGGCGCTGACCAGCGGCCTGGAGGCCGGGGAGATGTACCAGACCCTGCTCGGCGTCACCGGCTCCGGCAAGACCTACACCATGGCCAACGTCATCGCCCGGACCCAGCGGCCGACCATCATCATGGCGCCCAACAAGACCCTGGCCGCCCAGCTCTACGGCGAGTTCAAGGAGTTCTTCCCGCGGAACGCGGTGGAGTACTTCGTCTCCTACTACGACTACTACCAGCCGGAGGCCTACGTCCCCTCCACGGATACCTTCATCGAGAAGGATGCCTCCATCAACGACCACATCGAGCAGATGCGGCTGTCGGCGACCAAGGCGCTGTTCGAGCGGCGGGACACCATCATCGTCGCCACCGTCTCCGCCATCTACGGCCTCGGCGACCCCCAGTCCTACATGCAGATGCTCCTGCACGTGGAGCGCGGCGATATCGTCGACCGCGACGGGATCCTCCGCCGGCTGGCGGAGCTCCAGTACAGCCGCAACGATACCGAACTGCGCCGCTCCACCTACCGCGTGCGCGGCGACGTCATCGACGTCTACCCGGCGGACGCCGACGGCGAGGCGGCGCGCATCGAACTCTTCGACGAGGAGGTGGACAGCCTCGCCTGGTTCGACCCGCTTACCGGCGAGATCCTGCGCAAGGTGCCGCGGCTGACCATCTACCCCAAGACCCACTACGTCACCCCGCGGGAGCAGCTCCTGGACGCCATCGAGAAGATCAAGGTGGAGCTGGCAGACCGGCTGGAGGAACTCTATTCCGCCAACAAGCTGGTGGAGGCCCAGCGCCTGGAGCAGCGGACCAAGTTCGACATCGAGATGATGCTGGAGCTGGGCTACTGCTCGGGGATCGAGAACTACTCCCGCTACCTCTCCGGTCGCGGCCCCGGCGAGCCGCCGCCCACCCTGCTGGACTACCTGCCGCCGGATGCCCTGATGATCCTGGACGAGTCCCACGTGACCATTCCGCAGATCGGCGGGATGTACAAGGGCGACCGGGCCCGCAAGGAGACCCTGGTGGAGTACGGCTTCCGCCTGCCCTCGGCGCTGGACAACCGGCCACTGAAGTTCGACGAGTTCGAGCGGCTGTCGCCCCAGTCGATCTTCGTCTCGGCCACGCCCGGTCCCTACGAGGCCGAGCACAGCGGCCAGACGGTGGAACAGGTGGTCCGGCCCACCGGGCTGGTGGACCCGGAGGTGGAGGTCCGGCCGGTGGGGCCCCAGGTGGACGACCTGCTCTCCGAGGCGCGGCTGCGCAGCGAGGCCGGCGAGCGGGTGCTGGTGACCACGCTGACCAAGAAGATGGCGGAGGACCTCACCGACTACCTCGCCGAGCACGGCGTCCGGGTCCGCTACATGCACTCGGATATCGATACGGTGGAGCGCATGGAGATCATCCGCGACCTGCGCCTGGGGGAATTCGACGTCCTGGTGGGCATCAACCTCCTGCGCGAGGGGCTGGATATCCCGGAGGTCTCCCTGGTGGCCATCCTGGACGCCGACAAGGAGGGCTTCCTGCGCGCCGAGCGCTCCCTCATCCAGACCATCGGCCGGGCCGCTCGCAACGCCCACGGCAAGGCCATCCTCTACGCCGACAAGGTCACCGGCTCCATGCAGCGGGCCATGGACGAGACCGAGCGCCGCCGCGCCAAGCAGATCGCCCACAACGAGGCCCACGGCATCACCCCGCGGACCATCGAGAAGCGCGTGGCCGATGTCATGGAGACCGGCTACCCCGGCGCCCAGAACGCCGATGCCCGGCGCTACGCCGAGGTGGCCGACGAGGTCGCCGAGTACCAGTCCCTGAGCCCGGGCGAGCTCAAGAAGAAGCTGGCGGAGCTGGAGGAGGAGATGATGCAGAAGGCGCAGAACATGGAGTTCGAGGAGGCGGCGAAGCTGCGCGACCGGATCCGCGAGATCCGGGAGAACAGCCTGGGCATCGCGGAGGCGGGCTGATGGCGGGGTGCTGTGACGACGGTTGCAGCCTGGATGCCGGGGCCCGGCGCCAGCGGCGGACCCTGGTGGCGGTGCTGGTCATCAACGCGGCCATGTTCGCGGCCGTGCTGGCCGCCGCCCTCTATGCCGGCTCCACCGCCCTGCTGGCGGATAGCCTGGACAACCTGGGCGATGCCCTGACCTACGCCCTCAGCCTCTGGGCGGTGGCCCGGGGGACCACCGCCAAGGCGCGGGTGGCGCTGGTCAAGGGGGGGCTGATCCTGGCCGGGGCGCTGGTGGTGCTGGGGCAGGTCGGTTACCGCCTGGCGGTCCCGACCACGCCGATGTTCGAGGTCATGGGCCTCTTCAGCCTCCTGGCCCTGGCCGCCAACGGCCTCTGCCTCTACCTCCTGAGCCGCCACCGCCACGAGGACGTGAACATGGCCTCCGTCTGGGAGTGCTCGCGCAACGACATCGTCGCCAACCTGTCGGTCTTCGCTGCCGCCGGCGGTGTCTGGCTCACCGGCCGGGGCTGGCCCGACCTGGTGGTGGGGCTGGCCCTGGGCGCCTTCCTCCTGCGCTCCGCCCTGCGGGTCATCGGCCAGGCGCGGCGGGAGCTGGCCACCGCCTGAGCCGTCAGGCGGCAGAGCCGGCCAGCCAGCGACCCAGGTCGGCGGGGGTGGTCAGGTGGACTTCCGCGCCCCAGTCGCCGGGGCGATCGGCGGGATCCAGATAGCCCCAGCCGGCCACGGCGGTGCGCAGACCGGCGGCCAGGCCGGCGGCGATGTCCCGTTCGGCATCCCCCACATAGATCGCCGCGGCCGGGGCGCAGCCGGCGGCGGTACAGGCGTGGAGCAGGGGGTCGGGATGGGGCTTGGCGCGGGGCAGGGTGTCGCCGCTGACCACCGCCGCCATTCGCCCGGCGAGACCCAGGGCCTCCAGCAGCGGCTCGGTGAAGCGGGCCGGCTTGTTGGTGACCACCCCCCAGGGGCGGCCCGTTGCCTCCCACTCGGCCAGGACCTCCGCCAGGCCGGGGAAGAGCCGGCTGTGGCGGGCGATATCCCGCTGGTAGTGGTCCAGCAGCCGCGCCAGGAGTTCGGCGTGGCCCGGCTCCTCCGGCGCGACCCCCAGCCCGGCGGTGACCACCGCCCCGCCGCCGTGGGAGACCACCGGGCGCACCTCGGCCTCGTCCACGGCGGGCAGGCCCTCCTCCCGCCGGACCCGGTTCAGGGCCGCCGCCAGGTCCGGGGCGGTGTCCACCAGGGTCCCGTCCAGGTCCAGGAAGAGGGCGGCCGGTCGGGAGTCACTCATCCCGGCGGTAGGTGGCCATGTAGTTGACGCCGATGTCCCGGCCCAGGTGGTACTGCCGGCTCAGCGGGTTGTAGGTCAGGCCGGTGAAGTCCTCCGCCACCAGGCCGGCGCTCCGCGCCCAGCCGTCCAGCTCCGCCGGGGTGATGAAGCGCTGGTAGTCGTGGGTCCCCCGCGGCAGCATCTTGAGCAGGTACTCGGCACCCAGGATGGCGAAGAGGTAGCTCTTGGGGTTGCGGTTGATGGTGGAGAAGAAGACCCGGCCGCCGGGCTTCACCATCCGGGCGCAGGCGGCGATGACCGACTCGGGATGGGGGACGTGTTCCAGCATCTCCATGCAGGCGACCACGTCGAAGCCCTCCGGCTCCTCCGCGGCCAGGTCCTCGGCGGCGGTGTGGCGGTAGTCCACCTCCACTCCCGATTCGTGGCGGTGGAGGCGGGCGACCTTGATGGCCGCCTCGCCCATGTCCATGCCCACTACCTCGGCCCCGCGCAGGGCCATGGCCTCGGCCAGCAGGCCACCGCCGCAGCCGACATCCACGGCGCGCTTGCCGGCGAGGTCGGCGCGCTCGTCGATGTATTCCAGCCGCAGCGGATTGATGGCGTGGAGGGGGCCGCACTCGCCGTTGGGGTCCCACCAGCGGCTGGCCATCTCGTCGAACTTGGCCAGCTCCGCGGTATCGACGTTGGTCGTGTCCATGTGTCCTCCGGGGGTTGTCCGGTTCAGGCGTTGGCGGACAGCTTGTCGCGCCAGCCGTCGGCGCGTTCCAGCAGGTCCGCTTCGTCCATGGTCGTCAGGCGACCGCCGCTGACGGTATGGCGGCCGGCCACCCAGACATCGGTGACCTGCTCTCGACCGGCGGCGTAGACGATCTGGGAGACGGGGTGGGAGAGGGGGCGGGTGGCCACGCGATTGAGGTCGATGGCGACCAGGTCCGCCGCCTTGCCGGCCACCACCGAGCCGATGCGGTCGTCCAGCCCCAGGGCGCGGGCACCGCCCAGGGTGGCCATCTCCAGGGCCGCCTCCGCCGGCAGGGCGGCCGGCTCCCCGGCCACCGCCTTGCCCAGCAGGGCGGCGCTCTGCATCTCCGCGAGCATGTCCAGGTCGTTGTTGCTGGCGGCCCCGTCGGTGCCCAGGGCGAGATTCACGCCCGCCTCCGCCAGCGCCGCCACCGGGCAGAAGCCGCTGGCCAGCTTGAGATTGGACTGCGGGCAGTGGACCACCGAGGCGCCGTTCTCCGCCAGCCGCTGGATCTCCTCCTCGGTGAGCTGGGTGGCGTGGACCGCCTGGAGTCGCGGCCCCACCAGCCCCAGCGAGGCCAGCCGCTCCAGGGGCCGGCGGCCCTCCTGCTCCACCGCCTCGTTGACCTCGTGGGCGGTCTCGTGGAGGTGGATGTGGACCGGGACGTCCAGCTCCTCGGCGAGGGTGGCGATGCGCGCCAGCGACTCGTCGGGGACGGTGTAGGGCGCATGGGGGCTGAAGGCGGTGGAGACCAGCGGGTGCTCGCGGAAGCGGTCGTGGACGGCGATGCCGCGCTCGAAGTATTCGTCCGCCGTGCTCGCCCACGGGGTGGGGAAGCCGAAGACGATCATCCCCAGGCTGGCCCGGATCCCCGCCGCCTCGGCGGCGGCGCCGGCGGCATCGGGAAAGAGGTACATGTCGTTGAAGCAGGTGGTGCCGGAGCGCAGCATCTCTGCCGCCGCCAGGCGGGTGCCGTCGTCCACGAAGGCGTGGCTGACGTTGGCCCCCTCCGCCGGCCAGATGTGCTCCTTGAGCCAGGTCATCAGCGGCAGGTCGTCGGCCAGCCCGCGCATGAGGCTCATGGCGGCGTGGGTGTGGGCATTCACCAGGCCCGGGATCACGGCGTGGCCGCCCAGCTCGTGGACGGCGTCCGCCTCCCAGTCGGCCTCGATCTCCCCGCGCGGCGCCACGGCCTCGATGCGGCCGTTGCGGACGGCCACCGAATGGCCCTCCAGGACCGCATCCCGGGGCTCCACCGGGATGACCCAGCCGGCGTGGATGAGGGTGTCCGCTCGCTGCATGCCGCCTCCTCGCTGAACAGTGTCGTGGAGTATATCAGGCCGCCAAGCGGGTAGGAGAGCCGGGGCCGGGCCCGGTATACTGACCGGCCACCCCAATCGGAGGCCGCCATGGCCGCGACCGCCGACCACGACACCGTCCGCGCCATCCGCTGGGAGGGGGACGCCCTGTTGCTCCTGGACCAGCGCGAGCTGCCGGCGCGGGAGACCACCCTCACCTGCCGCGACAGCGCCGCCGTGGCCGATGCCATCGCCGCCATGGTGGTGCGCGGGGCGCCGGCCATCGGTATCACCGCCGCCTGGGGCGCCGTCCTCGCCGCCCGGGAGGCCGCCGACCGCGCCGACTGG
>JBKGYA010000071.1:0-9990 GCA_046546335.1 Thiohalospira sp.
GCTCGCCCTCCAGACCCTGGACAAAGGCCTGCTGGTGGGCACTACCCGCCTCGGTGACCACCACCACCGCTGGCCGTTCGGCGGTCGCCGACAGGGCTGCCCCCCCGAGGAGCAGGCCCGCAAGCCACCCCCGCATCCGGTGGAATCCGCCCCTGGCCGCGTCACTCCCTTGCACGGTCTCCCCCCTTCCCGGCAGCGCTAGAAGGCCAGCGAGGCGTGGGCGTAGAGGCGCCGGTCACGCCGATACGCCTCGTGGAAATCGCCGTACCCCCCCGGCGCATCCAGGGCGGTGACCGCCAGGCGGCCCTCGCCGAAGCCGAGGTCCAGGTCCCGCGCCACCGTCACATCCAGGGTAGTCCAGCCGTCGAGTTCGTCGCTCATGATCCACTGCATGGCGGAGACGTGGTAGGCGGCCGCCGAGAGCCGCCACGACCCCAGGCGCCGGCTGCCCCAGAGGGCGACCGTGTGGTCGGGGATGGTGCTGTCGGCGCTCTGGGTAGGAGCGATCTCCGGGTGATCCTCGACCGCGGTATCCAGGTGGCCCTCGGCGCTCCCCCAGGCCCAGGCCAGACCCAGGCGGCTGTCCCGGGCCGGCTGCCAGTCCAGCTGGAGCTCCGCCCCCCGGGTCCGGATGGGCTCGCCGTTCTGCTGCAGGCGGACGTGGCTGGCCAGATAGGCGCAGGGAAGACCCTGCGGCTGGCCCGTGCAATCCCCCGCATAGGCGTCATAGGGCTCCTGTGCCGGGTAAGTATTCACCCCCACGATGAGGTCCCGGAAGGTCCGCTGGAAGAGCTTGAATTCGTAGTTGACGGCCTCCCCGCCCCCGACCAGTGCCAGCTCCACGCTGTCCACGCGCTCGGGCTCCAGGTCGCGGTCGCCGAGCATGATCCGGTCCACCAGCTGGTCATCATCCCGCTGGCGCAGCCCCCAGTCGCCCTGCGCCTCCAGCAGGGAGGGGGCGCGCCGGGCGCGGGTGGCGCTGAGCCGGACGGCGTGGTCGGGGAGGTAGTGCCAGTTCGCCCCCAGGCGCGGGGCGGCGTGGGTCCCCGTGTAGGGCTCGTCCTCCACACCGACGCCGGCGTGGAGGGTCCACCGGCGGGAGGGGCGCCACTCGGAATGGAGGAAGGCGCGCCGGGTGATCAGGGCCTCCGGCTCCTCGTCGCCCAGGTAGCCGGGGGCGGTGAGTTCGTCGTGGCGGCCACTGAGTCCCCAGGCCAGGCGCAATCCCGACAGGGGACGGGAGTGGTGCTCCAGCTCCAGGGCGGTGCGCCGGACGTCGGTGGAGGGGTCGTTGGTCAGGGGGACGTCGAAGGCCTCCTCATCTTCATCCAGTTCATCGCCCCCATCGCGCTCCCGGTAGGGCGGCACCTCCATGCGGTCGTCCACATCGGCGCGCTCGTGGCTGAGGTGGATCCGCCAGTCCTCGTGGGAGGAGCGCAGCCACTGCCACTGGACCTGGCCGAAGTAGCGCTCCACCTCGCGGTCGTGGGCCGGCTCGTGGAAGGACGCCTCGCTGCCACTGCCGGTATAGCCGGCGTTCACCCCGGCGTCCACGTCCAGGATGGTGTTCACGCCGGGGCGGTGGCGGCTGCGGTAGCGAACCCGGTGGCGGCGCCGATCATGGCGGCTGCCGGCCTTCCCGGTGTAGCCATCATCCCGGCGCCGCTCCCAGGTCAGGCGCTGGCTGCTGCCGCCCTCCCGACTCCCCGTGCGAACCAGACTGCGACGGTACCCATCGCCGCCGGCCTCGGTGACCAGCTGCGTCCCCTGGGTCTCCTCCGGCGACCGGGTGCGGATGTGGATGGTGCCGGCGAAGGCATTGACGCCGTAACTGGCGCCGTTGGGCCCGCGAGTGACCTCGATGCGCTCGATGTTCTCCAGGGTGACGGGGAGGTCGTACCAGGCGACGCCGGAGGTGGCCGGGGTGTAGACCACCCGCCCGTCCACCATGACCTGCATCCGGCGCGAGAACTCGTCCGCCAGCCCCTGCTGGGTCACCGTGGCCTTGGCACCGCTGACGTGGCCCACCTGGACGCCGGCCACCAGTCGCAGCAGGTCCGGGAGGTCGGTGGCGCCGCTGGCGGCGATGGCCTCGCGGTCGATGACGGTCACCGAGGCCGGGGCCCGGCTCCGCGGCTGTTTCAGGCGGCCGGCGGTCACCACGGTGGGGAGATCGCCGTAGACGGCGGCCTCGCCGGACTGCGCGGTCGCCGCCGGGGCGGCCCCCGTCAGGAGCAGGGCCGCCCCGGCCATTCCGGTTGCTGTGCGCCTCATGCGCTGCCTCGCTGTTCGCTCCGGTCAGGATGCAATCCCTCGACAATGGTCGCCAGGTCCGGCGCCCCGGGGCCGACGGCGGTGCGCTCCGCCGCCGTGGAATCGGGCCGGCGGATCTGGTGGCAGTGGCGGATCCCCCAGGTCCGGGCAGCGGCCAGGACGTCGGGGTTGTCGTCCACCAGCAGGGTCGTGGCGGGGTCCAGGGACTCCCGCTCGGCCAGCGTCGCCCAGAAGGCGGCCTCCTCCTTGGCCACGCCGAACTCGTGGCTGGTATGCACCGCCTCCACGCGACCGAGCAGGCCGGTCACCTCCTCCTTGAGCGCCAGGCCGGCGCCGTGGGAGTTGGTCACCACGACCCGGCGCAGGCCCAGCTCGCCGAGCCGCGCCAGGGCCGCCTCGACCCCCGGCAGCCAGGCGATGCGGTCGGCGGCCCCGGCCTTGAGGGCGCGGATATCCAGACCCAGCTCGTCGGCCCAGTAGTCCAGGCAGTACCAGTCCAGGGTCCCCTCCACGGCGCGGAAGCGGGGCGCCAGCTCCGCCCGCGCCGCGGCGGCATCGAGCCCCCGTTCGGCGCCCCAGGCGGCCGGCAGGAGTTCCCCCCAGAAGTGGTTGTCGAAGTGCAGGTCCAGCAGGGTCCCGTCCATGTCCAGCAGGACGGTCTCCACCGGGTCGCCCTCCAGCCAGGCACTGCTCATGGCCTTCCCCGTTTGATGCGGTGCGGGGATCTTGCCGTCTGCCGGCCGGGTGCGCCAGCCCCGCACCCGGGAATCGATGTCCTGCCCCCGGAAACGGCTCGGCGGGTGGCGCGAGTCCCGGCTGCCAGGTCGTCGGCAGCAGGGATGCTGCCGTCGAGCCGACAGGGACGTCTTCACGGCGTACCTGGCAGCCGGGACTCGCGCCGCCCGCCCTCGAACAGGCCTCAGGGGCCCCTCGCCGGAATACCGGCGCCGCAGGTATCATTGGTGCCGCCACAGGGAGTCCGCCAATGCCCCGCAAACCGACCATCCGCCAGACCGAGACCGTCGCCCGCAGTCGGCTCTTCCGGATCGAGGCGCTGGAGCTGGAATTCGCCAACGGCACCGTCACCCACTACGAGCGCCTGGCCGGCTCGGGCCGCGGCGCCGTGCTCATCGTGCCGGTGACCGAGGCCGACGAGGTCCTGCTGGTGCGGGAGTACGCCGCCGGCGTCCACCGCTACGAACTGGGCCTGCCCAAGGGGCGGATCGAGGGGGAGGAGCCGCTACTGGAGGCGGCCAACCGGGAGATCATGGAGGAGATCGGCTTCGCGGCGAGCCGGCTGGAGGAGCTGACCAGCCTGACCCTGGCGCCGGGCTACCTGGGCCATACCACCCACGTGGTCCTCGCCCGGGGCCTCTACCCCCGTCGCGAGCCGGGAGATGAGCCGGAGGAACTGGAGGTAGTCCCGTGGCCCCTGGCAGCCATCGGCGAGCTGGCCGCGCGCCCGGACGTCACCGAGGCACGCACCATCGCCGCCCTCTACCTCAGCCGCGACCGCCTCGCCCGCGAGGGGGAGTGAGCGATCCCGCGCGGGCCGCGGGACATCAGGCAGGCGCCGGGGTCAGCGCTTCTTCTCCTCGGCGCGGTGGACCTTCTTCACCGCCCATGTCGCGAGGAAGATGATCATCCCGATGGCGAAGACCACCGTGAAGACCGAGAGCAGGCCGATCCAGCTACCGAAGAGCAGTTCCAGCGCGGGCATGGGTCATTACTCCTTGTTCGAGACTCCGCCGGCCCCGTGCCAGCAGATCAGGTTGCCCTCACTATTCCGTGAGGGGCCTCCCCCAAGCATTGATCAGGATCAATTTCCCGCAAGGGGGACGGGGCTACCGCCCCCCTCCAGCGCCTCGTTGCCGGCCAGCCTTGCCAGGGCCGCGGCATCGTGGATGACCACGTGTTTGCGCTCGGCGGTGAGCACCCCCTCCTCCTGGAACCTCGTGAAGGTACGGCTCACCGTCTCCACCGCCAGGCCGAGATAATTCCCGATATCGCCCCGGGACATGGAGAGGTGGAACTCCGTGGCGGAGAAGCCGCGCCGCCGCAGGCGCCCGGCCAGGTCCAGGAGGTAGGCGGCCAGGCGCTCATCGGCCCCCCGGCGCCCCAGCAGCAGCAGATGGCTCTCCTCCTGCAGCAGTTCCCGGCTCATGAGCCGGAAGATCTGCTGGCGCAGGGCGGGGATGCGCCCGCCCAGGGACTCCAGCAGCTCGTAGGGGATCTCGCAGACGCTGGCCGTCTCCAGGGCGCGGGCGCCGCACGGGTGGTCCCCGTTGCTGATGGCGTCCAGCCCCAGCAGCTCGCCGGGGAGATGGAAGCCCGTGATCTGCTCGCGCCCGTCCACCGAGGGGGCGTAGGTCTTCACCGATCCGGAGCGGACCACGTAGAGGGAATCGAACTCGTCCCCCACGCGGAAGAGGTGCTCGCCGCGCCGCAGCGGGCGACGCTGATGGATGATGCGATCGAGCTCCGAGAGCTCCTCGGCCTCCACCCCCACCGGCAGGCAGACCTGGTAGAGGCTGCAGTCCCGGCAGGCCACCCGCGGCTGGTTTCCCCTGTTTCCCTGGGTCATGGCACGACCTCCTCTATTCCCCCAATTGGCATAATGCCACGCGCCGTGCCATGCGCCCAAGCAGGACTTCCACGCAGCCGGGGAGAGATGGCTCCGGGCCCGGCTGCCAAGGCGCCGGGGCTCATGTGTATAATGCGGGGCGAACCCCACGAGCTAGCAGGCCGAGCCATGAGCCGACAGGCAGAAGTCCGGCGCCGGACGCTGGAGACCGACATCCGCGTGGCCCTGGATCTGGACGGCACCGGCCGGGCCGTCCTGGATACCGGGGTCCCCTTCCTCGACCACATGCTCGAGCAGGTGGCCCGCCACGGCCAGGTGGACCTGGAGGTGGGCGCGGTGGGCGATCTCGAGATCGACGCCCACCACACCGTGGAGGATGTCGGCATCACCCTGGGCCAGACCCTGGCGCAGGCGCTGGGGGACAAGGCCGGGATCCAGCGCTACGGCCACGCCTACGTCCCGCTGGACGAGGCGCTCTCCCGGGTGGTGCTCGACTTCTCCGGCCGCCCCGGGCTGGTCTGGAACGTCGCCTTCCCGCGCCAGTGGGTGGGCGAGTTCGATACCGACCTCTTCCACGAGTTCTTCCAGGGGCTGGTGAACCACGCCTGGATGACCCTGCACGTGGACAGCCTGCGCGGCGACAACGCCCACCACGTGGCCGAGACCGCCTTCAAGGCCTTCGGCCGCGCCCTGCGCGCCGCCGCCGAGCCGGACCCGCGTCTGGGCGGGGCCGCCGCCTCCACCAAGGGCAGCCTCTAGGCCATGGCGGGCAGCGTCACCGTCGTCGACTACGGCAGCGGCAACCTCCACTCCGTGGCCAAGGCCCTGGAGCGGGTGGGCGCGAGCTCCGTGGACGTCAGCGCCGATCCGGCCGCCATCCGCTCGGCACAGCGCATCGTCTTCCCGGGCGTGGGGGCGCTGGGCGACTGCATGGCGGAGCTGCGCCGCCGCGAGCTGGATACCGCCATCACCGACGCCGTCGCTGGCGGGACCCCGCTGCTGGGGGTCTGCGTCGGCATGCAGGCGCTGTTCGAGCACGGCGAGGAGAGCGGCGGCACCGCCGGGCTGGGGCTGATGGCCGGGCAGGTGCGCGCCTTCCCCGACAACCTGCAGGATCTGACCACCGGCCAGCGGCTGAAGGTGCCGCACATGGGGTGGAACGAGGTCCATCAGGTCATCGAGCACCCGCTCTTCGCCGGGATCCCCCAGGATGCCCGCTTCTACTTCGTGCACAGCTACTACGCGGAGCCGGCGGGCCCGGACCCCATCGCCGCCTTCACCCTCTATCCCTATCCGGTGACGGCAGCGGTGGCGGCGGAGAACGTCTTCGGGGTGCAGTTCCACCCGGAGAAGAGCCAGGAGCACGGCCTGACGCTGTTCGCCAACTTCCTCACCTGGGATGGCCGCCCCTAGCGGCCGCCGGTAAACGAGAACACCATGGACATCATCCCCGCCATCGACATCCAGGACGGCCGCTGCGTGCGCCTGCGCCAGGGCGACCTGGCCGACGCCACCGTCTACGGCGACGACCCGGCGGTCATGGCCGACCGCTGGGTGGCCGAGGGCGCCCGCCGCCTCCACCTGGTGGACCTGGACGGCGCCGTCGCCGGCACCCCGCGCAACGCCGAGATCATCCGCCGGATCCGCGCCAGCCACCCGGAGCTGCCCACCCAGGTGGGCGGCGGGATCCGGGACGCCGAGACCGCCGCCGGCTATCTGGAGGCCGGCGTGGGCCGGGTGATCATCGGCACCCGCGCCGTGGCCGATCCCGGCTTCGTCGGCGACCTCTGCCGCGACTTCCCCGGCCGCGTCATCGTCGGCCTGGACGCCCGCGACGGCCTGGTGGCCACCGACGGCTGGGAGCAGACCTCCCAGTGGTCGGTCATCGACCTGGCGCGGCGCTTCGAGGGCGACGGCGTGGCCGCCATCATCTACACCGACATCGGCCGCGACGGCATGCTCGCCGGCCTCGCCCTGGAGGAGACCGCCGCCCTGGCCCGGGCCACCGAGATCCCCATCATCGCCTCCGGCGGCGTCTCCTCCCTGGAGGACATCCGCGCCCTGTGCGGCATCGCCGGGGACGGCATCGTCGGCGCCATCACCGGCCGCGCCATCTACGAGGGCACCCTGGACCTGGCCGCCGGCCAGCGCCTGGCCGACGAGCTCTGCCCGGAGGGCGCGGCATGAGCCTGGCCAAGCGCATCATCCCCTGCCTGGACGTGGAGGGCGGCCGGGTGGTCAAGGGGGTCCAGTTCGTCGACATCCGCGACGCCGGCGATCCGGTAGAGGCGGCGGAGCGCTACGACCAGCAGGGCGCCGACGAACTCACCTTCCTGGACATCACCGCCAGCCACGAGGGCCGCGGTACCATCCTGGAGGTCGTCGAGGCGGTGGCCGGCCGGGTCTTCATCCCGCTCACCGTGGGCGGCGGGGTGCGCGCGGTGGAGGACGTGCGCGCCCTGCTCGCCGCCGGGGCGGACAAGGTCGCCATCAACACCGCCGCGGTGAACGACCCCTCGCTGGTGCGCGCCGCCGCCGACCGCTTCGGCCGCCAGTGCATCGTGGTCGCCATCGACGCCCGCCAGGTGGAGCCGGGCCGCTGGGAGATCTTCACCCACGGCGGCCGCACCCCCACCGGCCTGGACGCGGTGGAATGGGCGGCACGCATGGAGGAGGAGGGGGCCGGCGAGCTGCTGGTCACCAGCATGGACCGCGACGGCACCCGGGACGGCTTCGACATCGACCTCACCCGCACCATCGCCGACCGGGTGGGGGTGCCGGTCATCGCCTCCGGCGGCGTGGGCAGCCTCGACCACCTGGCCGAGGGGCTGCGCGACGGCCACGCCGACGCCGTCCTGGCGGCGAGCATCTTCCACTTCGGCGAGCACACCATCGGCGAGGCCAAGGCCCACCTCCACCGGGCCGGCCTGCCGGTGCGGCTGTAGGGGGCTGCCATGAGTGACGCCTGGTTGGACGCCATCGCCTTCGACGAACACGGCCTGGTCCCGGTCATCGCCCAGGACCGCGACAGCGGCCGCGTGCTGATGTTCGCCTGGGCCGACCGCGAGGCCCTGCGGCGGACCGCCGCCGAGGGGCGTGCGGTCTACTACTCCCGTTCCCGGGGCCGGCTCTGGCCCAAGGGGGAGGAATCCGGCAACGTCCAGGAGGTCCACGACATCCGCCTGGACTGCGACGGCGACGTGGTCCTGCTGCTCATCACCCAGCACGGCGGGGCCGCCTGCCACACCGGCCGGGAGAGCTGCTTCTTCCACCGCCTGGAGGGCGACGAGTGGGTGATCACCGACCCGGTGCTCACGGACCCGGAACAACTCTACGGGAGCCACCGCCATGAATGAACACACCCTCGCCGAGCTCGCCCGGGTCCTGGAGGCGCGCAAGGGCGCCGATCCGGACAGCTCCTACGTCGCCGGCCTCTACCACAAGGGCGTGGACAGCATCGCCAAGAAGGTGGGCGAGGAGGCCACCGAGACGGTGCTGGCGGCCAAGGACGGCAACCCGGATGCACTGGTGCACGAGGTCGCGGATCTGTGGTTTCATAGCCTGGTGTTGCTGGCCCAGCAGGGGCTCGGCCCCGAGGCGGTGCTCGCGGAGCTGCGCGGCCGCTTCGGCCTCTCCGGTCTGGAGGAGAAGGCGCGCCGGGGCGAGGGCCAACCATCCGACTCTTCAGGGGAATGACCTATGGGTATCAGTGTCTGGCAACTGCTCATCATCCTGGCCATCGTGCTGGTCCTCTTCGGCGCCAAGCGGCTGCGCAATGTCGGCGGCGACCTCGGCGCCGCGGTGAAGGGCTTCCGCTCCGCCGTCAGCGAGGAGGGGGGTGACAAGGACAAGGAGAAGAACGAGTCCGAGGAGCCCGAGAAACTCCAGGCCGAGGAGGACGAGGAGGGCCGCGTCATCAACGGCGAGGCGCGCGAGGAGACCGACAAGGCCGATAACGACAAGAGCAGGAAGTAGCCCCGCCCCATGTTCGATCTCGGCTTCTGGGAACTGCTGCTCATCGGGACCATCGCCCTGCTGGTGATCGGCCCCGAGCGCCTGCCCGAGGTGGCCCGCACGGTGGGCCGCTGGGTGGGCAAGCTGCGCCGCTACGTCAGCTCCGTGCGCTCGGATATCGATCGCGAGCTGCGCACCGAGGAGCTGCGCAAGATGATGGAATCCCAGCAGTCGGAGCTGAACAACCTCCGCCAGCGCCTGGAGAAGACCCCCGAGGAACTCGACCAGGATGCCGGCGGCAGCGGCAAGGACTCCGGGGAGGGCTCGCAGTACGTCGTCCGCGCCCGTGACGACGAGCCTTCATCCGGGGCGGACTCTGCGCAGGCGAGCGAGGAGACCACCGGCGAGGGCACGGATCGGACCGAGGGACGCAAGGGCGAATGAGCGAGCAGGAGCCGCAGGACCAGGGGAGCGATCCGGGGCCCGACGCCCGGGTGGAGGAGGAGCAGCCCTTCCTCACCCACCTGATGGAGCTGCGCGACCGCCTCATGAAGGTGGTGCTCGCCGTCATCATCCTCTTCCTGGGGCTCTTCTACTTCGCCAACGACATCTACGCCTTCGTGGCGGCGCCGCTCATGGCGCACCTGCCCGAGGACGCCGGGATGATCGCCACCGAGGTGGCCTCGCCCTTCCTCACGCCCTTCAAGCTCACCCTGGTCCTGGCCATCTTCCTGGCGGTACCGGTGATCCTCCACCAGCTCTGGGCCTTCGTCGCCCCCGGGCTCTACCAGCACGAGAAGCGCCTGGCCCTGCCGCTACTGGCCTCGAGCATCGTGCTCTTCTACGCCGGCATGGCCTTCGCCTACTTCGTGGTCATGCCGCTGGTCTTCGGCTTCTTCACCACCACTGCCCCCGAGGGGGTATCGGTGATGACCGACATCGCCCGGTATCTCGAATTCGTCCTCAAGATGTTCTTCGCCTTCGGCCTCGCCTTCGAGGTCCCGGTGGCGACCATCCTCCTGGTCTGGGCCGGGATTACCACCCCGAAGGCGCTGGCCGCCAAGCGGCCCTACGTCATCGTCGGGGCCTTCGTCCTGGGCATGCTGCTCACCCCGCCGGACGCCATCTCCCAGACCCTGCTGGCCGTGCCGGTATGGCTGCTCTTCGAGCTCGGGGGC
>JBKGYA010000072.1:0-9984 GCA_046546335.1 Thiohalospira sp.
GAGGAGGGCCGGGTGGTCGGCCCCGGGGGCGAGGCCCCCGAGGCCGAGACCCCGCCGGCCTCGGCGCCGGAGGCGCCACAGGTCGCCGCGGCGGCGGTGGTGGTCCACCGCGGATCGGTGCTGCTGGTGCGCCGCGCCCACCCGCCCCGCGCCGGCCTCTGGGCCATCCCTGGCGGCATGGTGCGCGCCGGGGAGACCCTGCAGGAGGCGGCGGAGCGCGAGATCCACGAGGAGACCGGGGTGACCATCCGCGCCGGCGCCCCTGTCCACGCCTTCGACCTCCTGGAGCACGACGACCAGGGGCGCCTGCGCTTCCACTACGTCGTCGTCGACCTCATGGCCGACTACCTCGAGGGCGAGGTGGTGGCGGCCTCGGATGCCGCCGAGGCACGCTGGGTCGCCCCCGCGGAGCTGGCCGACCTGCCGGTGGACGCGGAGACCCGGCGGATCCTGCGCCGCCAGGGGGTGGCCGAGGCCTGAGCGCCCTAGACGGCCCGGTGGCCCTCCAGGGTCCGGCGCAACACCTCGCCGCGGCCTTCCACCAGGTCGGCGACGGAGTAGCCGGCCAGGGTCTCCAGGAAGGCCGTCATGGCCTCCTCCAGGGCGGTCTCGAAGAGGCACTCCCCCTGGATGGGGCAATCCCGGCAATCCGCCGGGGCGAGGCGCTCCTCCAGCCGCGTGACCACCGTATCCAGGGTGATCGCCTCCGGCTCCTGAGCCAGCCGCATCCCGCCGCGCTTGCCGCGGAAGGTGGCCACGAAGCCGTGCCGCCCCAGGGCGTGGACCACCTTGACCAGGTGGTTGCGGGAGATGGCGTAGGCCTCGGCCACCTCGGTGATCGTGACCAGCCGGTCGCGATGCAGGGCGAGGTGGATGAGGACCCGCACGGCGTAGTCGGTGTAGCGTGTCAGTTGCATGGATGTCCGGGTAGGCTGACCGTTCGTTCAATCCGATGGGTCGTGGGATTCTCCTACGGCCGGAAAGTTCACGCGCGGAGCAGGGAACATGGCGAAGAACCGCACCCTCTACGTCTGCAACGAGTGTGGCGGCGAGACCCCCAAATGGGCCGGCCAGTGCCCGGCCTGCGGGGCCTGGAACAGCCTGAGTGCGGTGGTGGAGAGTCGGGACACCCGCACCGGCGGGATGACCGGGGGCGCCGACGGCCAGGTGACCGCCCTGGGCGAGGTCGCCGTGGGGGCCGAGAATCCGCGCTGGGCCACCGGCTCCGCGGAGCTGGACCACGTCCTCGGCGGCGGTTTGGTCCCCGGCTCGGTGACGCTGCTGGGCGGTGACCCGGGGATCGGCAAGTCCACCCTGCTGCTGCAGACGGTGGCCTCCCTGGCCCGGGAGCAGCCCGTCCTCTACGTCACCGGCGAGGAGTCGCCCCAGCAGGTGGGGCTTCGGGCCCGGCGGCTGGGGCTGGAGGCCGACGCCGTCCGCCTGCTGGCCGAGACGCGGGTGGAGGCCATCACCGAGGCGGCGCGGCGCGAGCGGCCCGGCGTGCTGGTGGTGGACTCCATCCAGACCATCTTCACCGAGGCGCTGACCTCGGCGCCGGGCTCCGTCGCCCAGGTGCGCGAGGCCGCCGCCGCCCTGGTCCGTTTCGCCAAGGAGAGCGGCGCGGCGCTCTTCCTGGTGGGCCACGTCACCAAGGAGGGCCAGCTCGCCGGGCCCCGGGTGCTGGAGCACATGGTGGACGCGGTCCTCTACTTCGAGGGCGACGGCTCCGGCCCCTACCGCGTGATCCGGGCGATGAAGAACCGCTTTGGTGCGGCCAACGAGCTGGGGATCTTCGCCATGACCGAGCACGGCCTGCGCGAGGTCAGCAATCCCTCCGCCATCTTCCTCTCCCGCCACGGCGATCCCATCCCCGGCAGCCTCATCCTGGTCACCCGGGAGGGGACCCGCCCGCTGCTGGTGGAGGTCCAGGCGCTGGTGGACGAGAGCCAGCTGGGCAATCCGCGCCGGGTAACCCTGGGCCTGGATGGCAATCGCCTGGCCATGCTGCTGGCGGTTCTCCACCGCCACGGCGGGGTGATGACCGGGGATCAGGATGTCTTCGTCAACGTCGTCGGCGGGGTACGGGTGACGGAGACGGCGGCGGACCTGCCGGTGCTGCTGGCGGTGCTCTCCAGCCTGCGGGATCGCGCCCTGCCGGCGGATCTGGCCGCCTTCGGCGAGGTAGGTCTGGCCGGGGAGATCCGGCCGGTGCCCAACGGCCCCGACCGCCTGCGGGAGGCGGCCCGCCACGGCTTTACCCGCGCCATCGTGCCGCGCGGGAATGCGCCGAAGCAGGCCCCGGCGGGGCTGGAGGTGGTGGCGGTGGACCGCCTCCACGAGGCGCTGGACGCGCTGTAGCCCTCAGCCCTCCTCGTGGGCGTGGACGAGGGCGCCCAGCTCCCGCTCCAGCAGGGACTCGTCGCCGAGGTTGAACTCCACCAGGCGGCGGAGATCGCTGGCGCTATCCAGCGGCATCCGGGTGAATTCGAAGCCGGCCAGCTTCCCCTCCACGTGGGCGACCTTCGCGGTGGCCGTCAGCGCCAGCCCGCTCTCCAGCTCGATGGTCAGCTCCGCCGGGGTGGTGCGCTCCAGCAGCCCCGGCCACCCCTCCGGTCGCTGCAGCAGGACGCCCTTGAGGGAGATGTCGGCGAGGCGGCCGCGGCAGGGGCCCTCCGGGCAGTCCACGGTGGCCTCGCCGCCGAAGGGGATGCGGGTGAAGTGGCGCTTCTCGTTGCTGCCGGGGTCGTCGCTGGGGCTCATGGGGACCTTCCATTGCTGGCCGGGGGCTCTTCCCCATCATAGCAAGCCGGCCATCCCGGCGAGAGCCTCCGGTACCCCTAAGCGGGCGGCCGCCAGAGGTCGGGCATGATCTTCACCGTGCGCACGGCGCTGGTGCCCACGTGGACGATCTCCACCGGATAGCCGGCCAGCCGGAAGCTGGTGCCCGGCTCCGGGATGGTCTCCATGTGCTCCAGGATGAGGCCGTTGAGGGTCTTGGGGCCGTCGGTGGGCAGCTCCCACTGCATGAGCCGATTGAGGTCGCGCACGTAGGCGCTGCCCTCCACCAGGAAGGAGCCGTCCTCCTGAGGATGGACCTCCTGCATGGTCTCGCCCGGGTCGGTGGTGAACTCGCCGACGATCTCCTCGAGGATGTCCTCCAGCGTCACCAGCCCCCGGATGTCGCCGTACTCGTCCACCACCAGGCCGATGCGGCGGCGCTCGCGCTGGAAGTTCAGCAGCTGGGTGTGCAGCGGCGTCGCCTCGGGGACGAAGTAGGGGGCGCGGACCAGCTTGCGCAGCTCCTCCGGATCCAGCTCTCCGGCCGCCAGCCGGTGGGCGACGTTGCGCAGGTGGAGGATGCCGATGATGTTCTCCGCCCCCCCTTCCGAGACCGGTAGCCGGGTGTGGTGGCTACGGCTCAGCCGTTCCAGGATCGCCTCCCAGGGCTCCTCCAGATCGATGCCCACCATCTCGTTGCGCGGGATCATGATGTCCTCCACCGTCACCTTCTCCAGGTCGAGGATGGAGAGCAGCATGCGCTGGTGGCGCTGCGGGATCATGGCCCCGGCCTCGTTGACCACGGTGCGCAGCTCCTCCCGGGAGAGCGGCTGGTCGCCGCTGGACTCCGGGGAGACGCTGAGCAGTCGCAGCAGGCCGTTGGAGATGGCGTTGACCAGCCAGACCAGCGGGTAGAGGAGTCGCAGCAACGGCCCCAGGATCCAGCTCGCCGGGAAGGCGATGCGCTCGGGGTGCAGCGCCGCCAGGGTCTTGGGGGTGACCTCGGCGAAGATGAGGATCACCAGCGTCAGCAGCCCGGTGGCGACGGCGATCCCGGCCTGGCCCATGAGCCGCATGGCGATAACGGTGGCCACCGAGGAGGCGAGGATGTTGACGAAGTTGTTGCCCAGGAGGATGACGCCGATGAGGCGGTCCGGACGCTGGAGCAGGCGTTCCGCCCGGCGTGCACCGGCATGGCCCTCGTCGGCCAGGTGGCGCAGGCGGTAGCGGTTGAGGCTGATCAACCCCGTCTCGGAGCTGGAGAAGAAGCCCGAGAGGACGAGGAGCAGCCCCAGGGAGACGAACAGCAGCCAGGTAGGTAAGGCGTCCACGAGTCAGTCGATACCGAGGATGAGTTCCAGCACCAGCTTGCTGCCGAAATAGGCGAGCAGCAGGACCGTCAGGCCGCCGGTGGTCCAGCGCACTGCAGTACGCCCGCGCCAGCCGAAGTACCAGCGGCCCCACAGCAGGATCCCGAAGACCGCCCACGCCACCAGGGAGAGGGCCGTCTTGTGGACCAGGTGCTGGGCGAAGAGGTCCTCCAGGGCGACCCAGCCCAGGAGCAGGGCGGCGGTGAGGAAGCTGAAGCCCAGGGCGATGATCCGGAACAGCAGCCGCTCCATGGTCTCCAGGGGCGGCAGGGCGCGGACGAAGCCGCCCGGCCGGCGCAGTCGCAGGTAGTGGTCCTGGATGGCCAGCAGGGCCGCCTGGAAGGCGGCGATGGCCAGGAGGCTGAAGGCCAGCAGGGAGAGCACCACGTGCGCCTGCATGGCGCTGTCCATCGTCGGCATGGTGCGCTGGTCGGCCAGCGGGGAGAGCTCCAGCCCCAGGGCCAGGGCCGCCAGGGGGAGGGCACCCACCCCCAGGTTCTCCAGCGGCGCCCGCAGCGCCCCCAGGAGGATCAGGGCGGCCATGAGCCAGGTCACCAGCGAGAGCGTGGTAAAGAAGGAGAGGTCGAGCCCGCCGTCGCCCAGGAGGTCGTGCCCCAGGACGGCGCCGTGCAGGGCGACCGCCGCCAGCCCCAGGGCCAGCAGGGCCAGTCGCTCGCCCGTGGCGTGGACCAGGCGGCGAACGAGGAGCGCGGCGGTGGCAAGGTAGAGCACCACGGCCAGCAGGCCGGTAACGGTGGCGAACATGGGCCTTCCAATGCCTGAAAACGCGGATGGTCGCACATCCTCGAGGGGTGTTGAAGCGATAGAGTGGCCGGGCAAGGGGGTATGCGGATCGTGGCCCCGCACCGCGGGGTTCTAGTATGCTTGCGCAGAAGACGGATATAAGAACCGGGAAGGGTTACATGGAGCTGGACGTTCTGGGCTGTGGCGGCGGCATCGGTACCGGCGAACGAACCACGGCGCTTCGGGTGGACCGGCGCCTGCTCGTGGATGCGGGTACCGGGGTGGAGGCGCTGACCCTGGCCGAGATGGAGGCCATCGAGGCCATCGTCCTCACCCATACCCACCTCGACCATACTGCCTATCTCGCCTACCTGGCCGATACCCTTCACGGTCGCATCCAGCGCACCATCCCCGTCTACGGCCGCAGCGAGACCCTGCAGGGGTTGCGGGACCACCTCTTCAACGGCGTCCTCTGGCCCGATTTCACCCGGCTGCCGCCGGAGCGGCCGGTGTTTTCCCTGGAGCCCCTGGAGCCGGGGGAGGGGCGCACCATCGCCGGGCTGGAGGTGGCGGCCATCGGCGTCAACCATGTGGTCCCGGCCCAGGGCTACTGGATCAGCGACGGCGAGCGCGCCTTCGCCTTCAGCGGGGATACCACCAGCCATCCGCCGCTGTGGGAGGCGCTCAATGCCCGCCCGCGGCTGGATGCCCTGCTGGTGGAGGCCGCCTTCGCCGACGAGGACGCCGAGCTCTGCCGGCTCGCCCGCCACTTCTGCCCGCGGCTGCTGGGCGCCGACCTGGCTGCCCTGGAGCACGACCCGCCGGTCTATATCTCCCACCGCAAGCCGGGGGACGAGGCGCGGATCCTGGACGAGTGCCGGAGTGCCCTGCCGGATCGGAGTGTCCACGGCCTGTCGAGCGGCACCCGCCTGACGCTATAATGGGGGTCTGAAACCCCACGGAGGCGGCATGTTCGACAGCCTTACCGAACGGCTCAACAAGACCCTCAAGGACCTGCGCGGCCAGGGTCGACTCACCGAGGACAACATCCGCGACACCCTGCGCGAGGTGCGCATGGCGCTGCTGGAGGCGGATGTCGCCCTGCCGGTGGTCAAGGACTTCATCGAGCACGTGCGCAGCCGCGCCCTGGGCGAGGAGGTCTCCACCAGCCTCACCCCCGGCCAGGCGCTCATCAAGATCGTCCGCGAGGAGCTGGTCCGGCTCATGGGGGACGACGGCGAGGGGCTCAACCTCAGTACCCGTCCGCCGGCGGTGATCCTCATGGCCGGCCTCCAGGGCTCCGGCAAGACCACCTCCACCGGCAAGCTCGCGCGCTGGCTCCAGGAGCGCGAGAAGAAGTCGGTAATGGTCGCCTCCACCGACATCTACCGCCCCGCGGCCATCGACCAGTTGGAGACGGTGGCGGAGAAGGCGGGTGCTGCCTTCCACCCCAGCTCCTCCGACCAGGACCCGGTGGATATCGCCGCCGGCGCGCTGCAGGCGGCGCGGACCGGCCACAAGGACGTCCTCATCATCGACACCGCCGGCCGCCTCCACGTGGACGAGGGCATGATGGACGAGGTCCGTCGCCTCCACGAGGCGGTGGAGCCGGTGGAGACGCTGTTCGTCGTCGACAGCATGACCGGCCAGGACGCCGCCAACACCGCCCGCGCCTTCGCCGACGCCCTGCCGCTGACTGGCGTGGTGCTCACCAAGACCGACGGCGACGCCCGGGGCGGGGCGGCGCTCTCCGTGCGCCACACCACCGGCCGGCCCATCAAGTTCCTGGGTACCGGCGAGAAGGACGACGCCCTGGAGCCCTTTTACCCCGACCGGATCGCCCAGCGGATCCTCGGCATGGGGGACATGCTCTCCCTCATCGAGGAGGCGGAGACCAAGGTCGACCAGCAGAAGGCCGAGAAGGTCGCCCGCAAGCTCAAGAAGGGCAAGGGCTTCGACCTCGCCGACTTCCGCGAACAGCTCCAGCAGATGCAGAGCATGGGCGGCGTCTCCAGCCTCATGGACAAGCTCCCCGGCGCCGGTCAGCTCCCCGACCACGTCAAGGGGCAGGTGGACGACAGCCAGTTCCGCCGCATGGAGGCCATCATCAACTCCATGACCCCCGCCGAGCGCCAGCGGCCCGACATCATCAAGGGCTCGCGCAAGCGCCGCATCGCCGCCGGCTCCGGGACCCAGGTCCAGGACGTCAATCGCCTGCTCAAGCAGTTCCAGCAGATGCAGAAGATGATGAAGAAGATGAAGGGCGGCGGCATGCAGAAGATGATGAAGCAGATGCAGGGGCAGATGCCGCCGGGGATGTAGTCTCCACCCTTTCCGGCGGGGCGGCATTGCCCTATAATTGCCGGTTTACTCGCATACTGAATCTTGCGGCCGCCCCGGCGGCCCGGCAGCGAATCGGAGAGAAAGAGCCCTATGGTCACCATCCGCATGGCCCGCAAGGGCGCCAAGCGCCGGCCCTTCTACAACATCGTCGTCACCGAGCACGGCAACCCGCGCGACGGCAGCTTCATCGAGCGCGTGGGCTTCTACAACCCCGTGGCCAAGGGTGACGAGGAGGCGGTGCGGCTGGACATGGACCGTGTGCAGCACTGGCTGGACAAGGGTGCCAAGGCCAGCGAGAGCGTCGACCGCCTCATCCGCAAGCAGGCCAGGGCGGCGTCGTAACGGCGCACGGGGCTGCCGTGGGGGAGAGCCTGGTGCCCATGGGGCGGATCGGCGCCCCCCACGGCGTCCGCGGCTGGGTCCGGATCCAGTCCGAGACCCGGCCGGAAGAGAACATCCTGGCCTACGCGCCCTGGTATCTGCGAGCCGGAACCGAGGGGGCGGAGGCCCGCCCGGTGGAGATCGCGGAGAGCCGGATCGGCGGCAAGGGGCCGCTGGCCCGGCTGGACGGGGTGACCGATCGAGAGGGCGCGGCGGCCCTGACGCACAGCGTCATCCTCGTGCCGCGCTCGGCCCTGCCGGAGCCGGCGCCCGGGGAGTGGTACTGGGCGGACCTGGAGGGCCTGACGGTGGTCACTACCGCCGGCGAGGAGCTGGGCCGCCTCCAGGCGATGATGGAGACCGGCGCCAACGACGTCATGGTGGTCGCCGGCGAGCGCGAGCGGCTGGTCCCCTTCGTGCAGGGGGAAGTGGTCCGCTCCGTGGAGCCCGAGGCCGGGCGCATGGTGGTGGACTGGGACCCGGACTTCTGACACCGTGCGCTTCGACGTCGTGACCCTGTTCCCGTCCATGCTGGCGGCGGTGACCGACTACGGTGTCACCAGCCGGGCCATGGAGGCCGGGCTGGCGGAGGTGGTGGCGTGGGACCCGCGGGAGCGGACCACGGACCGCCACCGCACGGTGGATGACCGCCCCTACGGCGGCGGGCCGGGGATGGTCATGCAGACCGGCCCCCTGGCGGCAACCCTGGCGGATGCCCGGGCCGCCGACCCGAGGCCGGCGAAGGTCGTCCACCTGAGCCCCCAGGGGCGGGTGCTGGACCAGGCGGCGCTGGAGCGCTTCGCCACCGAGCCGCGGCTCATCCTCCTGGCCACCCGCTACGAGGGGGTGGACGAACGCCTCATCGAGGCCGAGGTGGACGAGGAGTGGTCCCTGGGGGACTACGTCATCAGCGGCGGCGAACTGGGGGCGATGGTGGTCATCGACGGCGTGACCCGCCTCCTCCCGGGGGCGCTGGGGCACGACCAGTCGGCGGTGCAGGACTCCTTCGCCGCCGGCCTGCTGGACCACCCCCACTACACCCGGCCCGAGGTGGCGCTGGGGCGGGAGGTGCCGGCGGTACTGCGCTCCGGCGACCACGCCGCCGTCGAGCGCTGGCGGCACAAGCAGGCGCTGGGGCGAACCTGGCAGCGGCGCCCGGAACTGCTGGAGCGCCGCGGCCTGAGCGAGGAAGAACGGGCCCTGCTCGCCGAATACCGGCGCGAGCAGGGCGAAGACGAGTAGCGAAGACGCAAGCGGTTGTCGCGGGAGACCAAGACCATGAGCAACATCATCGACGAGCTCGAGGCCGAGCAGATGAAGTCCGACATCCCGGAGTTCGGTCCGGGGGACACCGTGCTGGTCCAGGTACGGGTACGCGAGGGCGGCCGCGAGCGGCTCCAGCCCTTCGAGGGTGTCTGCATCGCCAAGCGCAACCGCGGTCTCCACTCCGCCTTCACCCTGCGCAAGACCACCAGCGGCGAGGGCGTGGAGCGCGTCTTCCAGACCCACAGCCCGGTCATTGCCGATATCAAGGTCAAGCGCCGCGGCGACGTCCGCCAGGCCAAGCTCTACCACCTGCGCCAGCTCTCCGGCAAGGCGGCGCGGATCAAGGAGAAGGTCCGCTAGCGCGGAGTCGGGAAGCGGAAACGCGAAGATGGGGCAGCGTCGGGCCTTTCTGCCCGTCGGGACCCGCCCGCGAGGGGCGGCGGCCGTACTGGTCGCCGCCCTTTTTGTGGGTACCCCGGCCGGGGCCGCCGAGCTCGAACAGGTGGAAGAGCTGGCGGAGGAGGGTGCGCGCGGGCTCGCCGTCCACCTCATCCATCGCCACCAGCCGGCACGCACCGACGATCCGGGGGCCTGGCGCCGCTGGGAGGAACGCCGCCTGGAGCTGCTCGCCGAAGGGGGCGAGTGGGCGGCGCTGGTGGAGCGGGTCGGTGACTATCCCGCCGAGGAGCTGGAGACGGATTTTCGCCACCGGGTCGACGAGCGCCACGCCGAGGCGCTCATCCGGCTGGAGCGGGGTCGGGAACTGGTGGAACTCGCCTTTCGCCGACTCTGGCTGGGTGATGCCCCGGACCGGGACGAGGCGGCCGCCTGGCAGCGGCGGCTGGTCACCGGCTGGCGGCTGGCGGGCGAGCCGGCCGCCGCGCTGGCTACCCTGGAACGTCTGCCGGGTGACCCGGAAGGAGGCGTGCGCCGGCAGGCATCCCTATTGCTGGAACTCGATCGACCCCGTGCGGCCTTGCGCGCCCTGCAGTCGGGGGAGGGCGGCGATCCGGCCCTGCGCCTCCTGGCCGAGCTGCGGGCCGGCGAGCGCGAGGCGGAGGCCGTCGCCGCGGCCGCCGACGGCGCCCTGGTGGGGGCGGAT